>NZ_JBEXXX010000035.1:0-81850 GCF_040630635.1 Streptomyces sp. NPDC005761
TCTCGGGCTTTCCTCCGGGCGCTTCCCTTCGGTCTTGCGTTTCCGACTCTATCAGACTCTTTCGCGTCCGATTCCCGGTCGAAGCGGGCCTTGCAATTCACAACTCTTCGCCTTTACGAGAATTCGCTTTCGCGCTTTCCCTTTCCGGCGAGCCAGACTCTATCAGGCCTTTCCGCACCCGCTGACCGGCCCCCCGCAGACATGCGGGTGCCCGATATCGGGTTAGGGTTTGGTCTTAATATTCGCCGCCGACCCCCGACTCAATGTCGCGTTGGGGCCAGGCAGGAGTACGACAGTACAGGCTGCCCGGAGTCGAGGCAAATCGTTGCCGGTACACCCCTAGGTCCTTGAACCACCAGGACTCGGGCGGAACCGGGACTTCTTATGACTTACGCTGCTGAGCAGTACGCCGTCCTCCTACAAGCCGCGGCGGCGCCATTGAAGCTCCACTCTGGGAGGCTCCCCATGACCACTGTGACGTCCCCTCTTGCCGGACGTGCCATCGGGCTCGCTGCGGTACCCGACCCGGTCTTCTCCGGGGCGATGGTCGGTCCCGGGACCGCCATCGACCCCGTGCGCGAGCCGTCCGAGGCCGTCTCGCCCGTCGACGGGATCGTCGTCTCCCTTCATCCGCACGCCTTCGTGGTCGTGGACAGCGAGGGTCACGGGGTGCTGACCCACCTGGGCATCGACACCGTCCAGCTGAACGGCGAGGGTTTCGAGTTGCTCGTGAACAAGGGCGACACCGTCACACGCGGCCAGGGCATCGTCCGGTGGGACCCGGTCGCCGTCGAGGCAGCCGGTAAGTCGCCGGTGTGCCCCGTCGTGGCGCTCGAAGCCACTGCCGATTCACTGTCCGACGTGATCGAGGACGGCGACGTGAAGGTCGGCGACGCACTGTTCGGCTGGCAGTAACGCGTTCGGCGCAGTGACAGCCGACTGGATATCCATCGCGGGGGCTTCGTCCGCCGCACAACCGGAGACGGGTGCAATGCAGACAACGCTGCGAGGCGTAGGCGTGAGCCACGGTGTGGCGATCGGCGAGGTACGGCACATGGGCACGGCAGTGCTCGAACCGCCGGCCAAGCAGATTCCGGCCGAGGAGGCCGAGCGCGAGCAGGGGCGGGCCCGCCAGGCCGTGGAGGCCGTGGCGGCCGACCTCGTCGCGCGCGGCAACCTGGCCGGGGGTGAGGCCCAGCACGTGCTGGAGGCCCAGGCCATGATGGCCCAGGACCCCGAACTCATGGCGGACGTCGACCGGCGCATCGCCGTCGGCAGCACCGCCGAGCGCGGTGTGTACGACGCATTCGCCTCGTACCGCGCGCTTCTCGCCGGCGCCGGCGAGTACCTGGCCGGCCGCGTCGCCGACCTCGACGACGTGCGCAACCGGATCGTGGCCCGCCTCCTCGGCGTGCCGATGCCGGGTGTGCCCGACAGCGATGAGCCGTACGTGCTGATCGCACGCGACCTGGCTCCGGCCGACACCGCGCTGCTCGACCCCACTCTGGTCCTCGGCTTCGTCACCGAGGAGGGCGGGCCGACGAGTCACAGCGCCATCCTGGCGCGGGCGCTCGGTGTGCCCGCTGTCGTGGCGCTCCCCGGTGCCGGAGAGCTGGCCGAGGGCACGGTGATCGCCGTGGACGGCAGCACCGGCGAGATCTTCGTCGAGCCGAGCGCCGAGAAGCGGGCGGAGATGGAGAGCTCCGCCGCCGCGCGCAAGGCGGCGCTGTCCGCGTCGACCGGGCCCGGCGCGACCTCCGACGGGCACAAGGTGCCGCTGCTCGCCAATGTCGGCGGGCCCGGCGATGTGCCGGCGGCTCTCGAGGCCGGCGCGGAGGGTGTGGGCCTCTTCCGTACCGAGTTCCTCTTCCTGGACGACAGCAAGCAGGCACCGTCCGAGGAGAAGCAGATCGCCGCGTACCGCGCGGTGCTGGAGGCCTTCCCCGAAGGCCGCGTCGTGGTGCGGGTGCTGGATGCCGGGGCGGACAAGCCCCTGGACTTCCTGACTCCGGCCGACGAGCCGAACCCGGCGCTCGGCGTGCGCGGCCTGCGCAGTCTGCTGGATCACCCCGACGTGCTGCGGACCCAGCTGACCGCACTGGCGAAGGCGGCCGAGGGGCTCCCTGTCTACCTCGAGGTCATGGCTCCCATGGTCGCGGACCGCGCGGATGCCAAGGCCTTCGCCGATGCGTGCCGTGCCGCCGGGCTGCAGGCGAAGTTCGGGGCGATGGTCGAGATCCCGTCCGCCGCACTCCGGGCGCGCTCGGTGCTGCAGGAGGTGGAGTTCCTCTCGCTGGGCACCAACGACCTGGCGCAGTACACCTTCGCCGCGGACCGTCAGGTGGGTGCGGTGTCCCGGCTTCAGGACCCGTGGCAGCCCGCGCTGCTGGATCTGGTCGCCATGTCGGCCGATGCCGCCAGGGCCGAGGGCAAGAGCTGCGGCGTCTGCGGTGAGGCCGCATCCGATCCGCTGCTCGCCTGTGTGCTGACCGGTCTGGGTGTCACGTCGCTGTCGATGGGTGCCGCGTCCATTCCCTATGTACGCAGCACGCTGGCGAAGTACACGCTCGCCCAGTGCGAGCGTGCCGCGTCGGCCGCGCGTGCGGCGGACTCCGCCGAGGAAGCGCGCGTTGCCGCGCAGGCGGTGCTGTCGGGCGAGTAGGGCCCACGCCGGATCCCGGCGTCGGGCGATGGGTGAGAAGGGGCTTCCCGCCAGCACCGGCGGGGAGCCCCTTCCGGCTGTCAGCGGTGGGCCTCCGGCTCGTCGGCACCGATGTCGAACCCCGCGCAGTACTCCACGCCGGATTCGGGGGCGACGGGGTCACCGGTGTCGGCGTCGGTGCAGTAGGCGCTGAACACCTCCCCCGCGGTGAGCGGGACGAGACTGCCGCGGGTGAGGCGCCAGCCGTGGACCCGGTCCGCCATCCCCGGTGCGCTGGTCCGCAGGACGACTCCCCCATGGCTGTCGAGGGCGATGCCGACGGCCAGGACGGTCACGAACTCGGCGCCTTCCGCCGAGTCGAGGTGAGCGGGGCCGGTGGTGTCGCGCTCGGTGTGCAGGGCTGCCAGCAGTTGCTCGTTCTCCGTGGGAGTGCTGCAGACCAGGTGGTGCGTGCCGGGGCCGGCCGTCTCCAGCGTGCGCAGCAAGAGGTGGGATGCCCGGTCGAAGGCGGCACGGCCGATGTCCTGTCCGCAGTCCGCGCAGTCCCCGAGCCCGGACAGGAGCATCGTGGCGTACTCCCACGTGGCCTGCCGGACTGCCCGGGAGACGAGGAGCGGGATCAGGGTGTCGATGGGTTGTCCCGTGTAGGCGACGGTGGCTCCGCAGGCCGCGACCTCCGCGGTGAACCGGCTGCGGCCACCCGGTGTGTCGGGTGCGATCCCCGATTCGGCGCAGAACTCCTCGTACTCCTCGGGGTCGAAGAGGGCGACCGTCGTGTGCACGCCCTGTGCGGCGAGGGCCCTGAGCAGGCCTTCCACCTGCTGCAGGTAGACGGAGTGGTCGTCGAAGGTGAAGGTGCGGTAGCGCCGCATCGCCGCGAAGTCCTGCTCGTCGGTCAGGAGACCGATGGTGCTCGGTGCTTCGCGGCGCAGCGTGCGACGCATCGTGCTGCCGGTCCGGCCGCGGACGGTGGTCCGCTTGTTCCTGGTCTGCGCCATGATTCCCCCAGTGCACTGTCGAACATTGCTCACTCAGCGTAATCACGGGCACTGACAGTGGCCTCCGTCATCGGCGCTTGCGGGCCAGCTCCTCGTAGAAGTGGAGGAGTTCCAGGTTGTCGATCGAGCCGGGATTGACGGCCTTGGCCAGGGCGGTGCCCTGGAGCAGGCGCTTGACCGGAACCTCGATGCGCTTGCCGGTGAGGGTGTGCGGGATGCCAGGGACCTCGATGACCTCGTCGGGGACGTGGCGCGGTGAGAGGTTCTCCCTGATGGTGCGCTTGATGCTGTCGCGGAGGGCGTCGTCGAGTGCGGCGCCGTCGGCCAGGTGGACGAAGAGGGGCATCCAGTAGCCGCCGTCGGGCTCTTCCAGTCCGATGACGAGGGACTCGCGGATTTCGGGGAGTCGCTCCACGGCTTCGTAGATGTCCGCCGAGCCCATGCGTACGCCCTGCCGGTTGAGCGTGGAGTCGGAGCGGCCGTGGATGACGACGGATCCGCGGTCGGTGATCGTGATCCAGTCGCCGTGCCGCCACGTGCCGGGGTAGGTCTCGAAGTAGCTGTCGTGGTAGCGGCTGCCGTCGGGGTCGTTCCAGAAGCGGATCGGCATGGACGGCATGGGCTTCGTGACGACGAGTTCGCCGACCTCTCCGGTCAGGGGTTCGCCCGCGGGGTCCCAGGACTGCAGGTCCGTGCCCAGACAGGCGGCCTGGAGTTCACCGATGTGGACGGGGAGGGTGGGGACCGCGCCGGCGAAGCAGCTGCAGACGTCGGTGCCGCCGCTGACGGAGGCGGTCCACAGGTCGTCCGCCACTTCGTCGTGGAGCCAGCGGAAGCCGTCGGGCGGAAGGGGGGAGCCGGTGGTGGCGACGCACTGGATGCGGGAGAGGTCGAAATCCCGCCCCGGGTGGATGCCGGCCTTGCGGCAGGCCATGACATAGGCGGCGGAGGTGCCGAACAGGGTGGCGCCGGTCTGTTCTGCGACGCGCCACTGGGCGCTGACGTCCGGGTAGCCGGGGCTTCCGTCGTACAGCACGAGAGTGGTACCGGTGAGGAGGCCGGAGACGAGGAAGTTCCACATCATCCAGCCGGTGGAGGTGTACCAGAAGAAGCGGTCCTCGGGACCGAGGTCGCAGTGCAGACCGATCTGTTTGAAGTGTTCGAGCAGGATGCCGCCCTGGGACTGGACGATGGCCTTGGGCAGTCCGGTCGTACCCGAGGAGTAGAGCACCCAGAGCGGGTGGTCGAAGGGGACCTGTTCGAAGACGGGTTCCGTGTCCGCGGCGGTGAGGGCGGCCCAGTCGAGGGCGCCTTCGGGTGCGTCGGTGCCGAGCAGCGGGATGTGGACGACGGCGCGCAGGGTGGGCAGTTCGCTGCGCAGTTCGGCGACGGTGTCGGCGCGGTGGTGTTCCTTGCCGCCGTAGCGGTAGCCGTCGACGGTGAACAGGACGACGGGTTCGACCTGCTGGAAGCGGTCGAGGACGCTGCGGGCGCCGAAGTCGGGGGCGCAGGAGGTCCAGACTCCGCCGACGGCGGCGGTGGCGAGAAAGGCGACGACCGCCTGCGGGATGTTGGGGAGGTAGCCGCTGACGCGGTCGCCGGGGGTGACGCCGAGGGCCCGGAGTTCGGCGGCGAGCGAGCCGACCTGGCGGCGCAGCGCGGACCAGGATACGGCGGCCTGGGTGTGGGTCTCGTCGACGTGGAGCAGGGCGGGGGCGTCCGCTCGCAGGGGGTCCTCGGCGGTGCGCAGCGCGTGCTCGGCGTAGTTGAGGGTGGCGCCGGGGAACCATTCGGCGCCGGGCATGGCGCGGTCGCCGATGACGGTGTCGTACGGGGTGGAGAACCGCACGTCGAACCATTCGGCGACGGCCTTCCAGAAGGTGTCGAGTTCATCGACGGACCAGCGGTGCAGGCTCGCGTAGCCGCCTTCGGACGGCGCTCCGTGGTGCTCGGCCGCCCAGCTCTGGAAGCGGGTGACGGCCGCGGCCGCGATGCGGTCCGGGCCGGGCTGCCACAGGGGGGCTTCGTCGGCTGCTGAGGTCATGGGGCGGCTCCCTGGCTGTACGGGTACGCGGTGTGTGCGTGTGTCGCGCGCACGGGCTGGGGTGTGCGCGTGAGGCGGCTTCACGGACGATGCCATGTGATCGTCTCCGGCACCAGGGTTGCCCGCCCATGGTCGCGTGTCCCTCTGTGTGGTCCGGCCACGCCTCGCCCCGGCCGGCCGCGGGTGAACGGAAGTTGAACAGAACCCGTTCGCGGATCACCGGGTGGCAGGGTGAGCCGCATGGACGGTCGTGACCTGGTGCGCTCGGTGAAGTTGGTCGGTTCGAAGCAGGGGCTGCGTACGGTGCGCTCGGCGTGGCGGCGGGAGCGGGCGGATGCGCGGGCCCTGCCTGCGCGCGGCCCGGAGCGGGCGCGGGTGCCGGGGACCGTGACGGGCGCGGAACCGGAGCCGGGCGGCGGTGTGGTGCGGTTCGCCCGTTCGGAGCTGCGCATCCGTGTGGCGGTGGGAGGGGCGGTCTTCTGGGGGTGGGACGGAGCGGAGCCCGTGCCGTCGTACGCGCTGCCGGGGGCCGCGCCCGACACCGATCCGCGGGCTGTGCTGGAGCCGGACAAGGACGGTGGCTGGCAGGTGGTGTCGGAGCGGCTCACGGTGGTGGTGTCCAGGCACGGTGCCGTCGAGTTGCGGACCCCGGGCGGCGTGGTGCTGAGGCGGGAGCTGCCGCCGCGCTGGTGGGAGCCGGTGGCCGGTGGTCCGGCGCGGTGGGTGCAGCGGTCCGAGGTCCCGGCGGACGCGCGGTTCTTCGGGCTGGGCGGGCGGGCCGCGGGCCCACGGCTGAGGGACGGCGCGTACCGGCTGTGGAACACCGATCCGGGCGGCCGGTTCGAGCCCGGGGACGATCCCCTGTATCTGACGATGCCGGTGCAGATGGTGGTCTCGGACGCGGGGACGCATCTGGCGTTCCACGACAATTCCTGGGCGGGGCGGGTTGCGCTGTGCGAGGGCGAGGAGGGGGCGGGCTCCGGTCACGACCGGCCGGGCACGTGCGAGGTGTGGATGGACGGCGGGCCGCTGCGCTGCTGGGTGGTCGTGGGGACGCCGGCCCGGGTGCTCCAGGGGTGGTCGGCCCTGACGGGCACTCCGGCGGTGCCTCCGTCGTGGGCGCTGGGTCCGCAGCACGCGCGGTGGGGATTCGGGAGCGAACGGGAGGTGCGCCGGGTCGTCGCGGGGTACCGGGAGCGGGGGCTGCCGCTGTCGGTGCTCCATCTGGACATCGACCACTTCTCCGCGCACCGGGTGTTCACGGTGGATCGCGAGCGGTTCCCCGATCTGCCCGGGCTGGCGGAGGAGTTGCGCGAGGACGGGGTGCGACTGGTGTCGATCGTGGATCCGGCGGTGGCGGCGGCGCCGGGGAACACGGTCTTCGACACCGGTGCCGCGCTGGGGGCTTCGGGCGCGTTCGTCCGGGACGACCGGGGGCGGACGGTCCGCGGGGAGGTGTGGCCCGGTGAGTGCGTGTATCCGGACTTCACCGATCCCCGGGTGCGCGAGTGGTGGGGCGGGCTGTACGAGGAGCGGCTGGCCCAGGGGTTCTCCGGTGTCTGGCACGACATGAACGAGCCGGTGTCGTTCATGGCGTTCGGTGACCCGACGCTGCCCCGTTCGTCGAGGCACTCGCTGGAGGGGCGCGGCGGAGATCACCGTGAGGCCCACAACGTGTACGGGCTCACGATGGCGCGTGCCGGGTACGAGGGGCTGCTCCGGCTGCGGCCGCGGGAGCGGCCGTTCCTGTTCTCGCGGTCCGGCTGGGCGGGGATGCAGCGGTACGGAGGGACCTGGTCCGGTGATGTGGCGACCGGCTGGCCGGGGCTGCGGGCCTCGCTGGCGCTGGTGCTGGGTCTCGGGCTGTGCGGGGTGCCGTATTCGGGCCCGGATGTGGGCGGGTTCGACGGTTCGCCGTCGCCCGAGCTGTATCTGCGGTGGTTCCAGTTGGGGGCGTATCTTCCGCTGTTCCGTACCCATGCGGCGATCGACGCGGGGCGCCGGGAACCGTGGGAGTTCGGCCCGCGGGTGCTCGAGGGCGCGCGCGAGGTGCTGATGGAGCGGGAGCGGCTGCGGCCGTACTGGGTGACTCTGGCGCAGCTGGCCCGGCTGACCGGTGCCCCGTATGTGCGTCCGCTGTGGTGGGCGACGCCGGGCGACCGGGCACTGCGCGAGTGCGGGGACGCGTTCCTGCTGGGTGACGCGCTGCTGGTGGCACCGGTGCTGGAGCCGGGGGTCGATGAGCGGTCGGTCCTGCTGCCGGCAGGACGCTGGTACGACACGGCGAGCGGTGCGGTGTACGAGGGGCCGGGGCAGGTGGTGGTCGAGGCGCCGCTGTCGCGGGTGCCGGTGCTGGCGCGGGCCGGTTCGGTGATTCCGGTGCGGGGTGCGGGCGGCGGACTCGAACTGGAGGTGTGGGCTCCGGTGGAGGGTCCCGGCGGGGGCGGCTACGTGGTCCGCGACGTGGGTGACGGCTGGGAGCCGGCGGTGGTCGAGCGGTACGCGACCCGGCTCGTGGGCGGACGGGTCGTGGTCGAGCGGGACGGTGAGGAGGGGCTGGTGAACTGTCCGGTCCGGGTGAGGGGGCTCCGGGCCGGGGGTGAGCGCGGTCAGCGGTAGCGGCCGGCGAACCAGGAACGGACCGCCTCGGTGTGGAGGGGGAAGGCGAGCGTCCCGGGGGTGCGCAGCACTCCGTATCCGGTGGTCTCGTCGGTCGGGGCGGAGGGCGGGAGAGCCGCGGCGGGCCGTGCGGGGAGCAGCCCGAACAGGAGCAGGTGGCCGTCGGGGGCGCTGAGGGCGTCGGCGAGGCGGACGTCGTCGCGGTCCGCCTCGATTCCGGTCTCCTCGCGGAGTTCGCGGACGACCGCGTGTTGCCAGTCCTCGTCGTGGTCGATGAAGCCGCCGGGGAGGGCGGTACCGCCGAGACAGGGTTCGATGGTGCGGGTGATGACGACGAGCCCGGTGCCGTCGTCATCGGTGACGGGGAGCAGGGCGACGGCGACCGGCAGCGGGTTGCGGTAGGCGGTGGTGCCGCAGGCGGTGCAGGAGCGGGGCCAGGCGTCCGGGGACGGGAGTGCGGTGTACGGGGTTCCGCAGCTGCCGCAGTGGGAGTGCTTCACGGGCTTCTCCGTTTCCTCGTCGCGGCCACGCGCGGACTGTATCCGATCGCCCGCGCGGGGCGGCCGGACTAGTGGACGATGTGCTCATGACAGGTACTGGTTCCGTTTTCCGTGTCCTGGCAGCGACCGCCGCCACGCTGCTCGCCGTCACCGCCGCCGCCCCGGTGGCGCAGGCGAAACCCGAGCCCAGGGCTCCCCGGGACTTCGTCGCGCTGCGCACCGTCGATCCCACGATCATCCAGGAGATCCGCTACCCCACCGGGCATGACTTCATGGGTGTACCGGTGGACGGGTACCGCCAGTCGCTGTGCATCCTGACCCGGCCGGCGGCCGAAGCCCTGCACCGGGCCCAGGTCCGGCTCCTGGCCCAGGGGTACTCGCTGAAGGTGTACGACTGCTACCGGCCGCAGCGGGCCGTCGACCACTTCGTGCGCTGGGCGAAGGATCTCGACGACGAGACCATGAAGGGCGAGTTCTATCCGCAGGTGGACAAGACCCGCCTGTTCGCGGACGGTTACATCGCCGAGAAGTCCGGGCACAGCCGGGGCAGCACGGTGGACCTGACCCTGGTGCGGCTGCCTGCCCTGCCGACCAGGCCGTACCGCCCGGGCGAGAAACTGGTGCCGTGCTATGCCCCGCAGGCCGACCGCTTCCCGGACAACTCGGTCGACATGGGAACCGGTTTCGACTGCTTCGACACGCTCTCGCACACCGACGACCCGCGGATCGAGGGTGTGCAGCGCGCCAACCGCCAGTTCCTCAAGAGGACGCTGACCGACGTGGGATTCGTGAATCTGGCCGAGGAGTGGTGGCACTACACCTTCAAGCCGGAACTCTTCCCCGACACCTACTTCGACTTCCCGGTGGCCCGCAGGTCCGTCGCCGGCCACTGAAAGCGCACGTCCGGGCAGAGGTGCGAGCGAGCGGCTGGGACCACCCCCGTGGGTTCCGGCCGCCCGCTCTTCTTCTCGGACGCGGATCGGCCGTATCCGGTTGCCGATCCAGCCATTACGGTGCCGGTATGTCACAGCAGACGTTCGAATCGTACGAAGAGTTCTGGCCCTACTACGTCGCGATGCACTCCCGGGCCGCGACCCGCTGGGTCCATCTCACCGGCACCCTGACCGGTCTCGCGATCACCGCCTACGGCCTGGCGCGCGGCCGGAAGCGGTACGCGGCCGCACTGCCCCTGATCGGGTACGGGACCGCCTGGCCGGCCCATTTCCTGATCGAGAAGAACAACCCGGCCACCTTCGGCCATCCCGCGTGGTCGCTGCGCGGCGACGCCCAGATGATCGGCATGATGCTGGCCGGCCGCGACCATGAGCTCGCGGAGACCGCTGCCAAGTGGCTCGCCGACAACAGCTGACCGTGGCACACTTCTGACGTTCCGTCAGATCCAGTGCCGGGAGGGGCTTTGCCGCGCAAGCGCATACCTGTGGTGGCCGGGTGGTTCACCGAAGACGGTACGGACGAGGACTTCCGGCTGCTGGGCACCCGCTGCCCTGCCTGCTCATCGGTCTTCTTCCCGCCGCAGAAGGGTCTCTGCCGCAATCCGGGCTGTACAGGCGGCGAGCTCGCCGAGGTGCCGCTGTCCCGGCGCGGCACGGTCTGGTCGTTCACCGACGGCCGCTACCGGCCGCCCGCCCCCTACCTGTCGGATCCGGAGGTGCCCTGGGAGCCGTACACACTGGTGGCGGTGGAGCTGGCGGCCGAGCGGATGGTCGTGCTCGGGCAGGCGGTACCCGGCGTCGGCGTCGGGGACCTCTCGGTCGGGATGACGGTCGAGGCCGTGCCGGGAGTGCTGGACCCGGGCCCCGGTGACCACGACGTGGTGCGGACGACCTGGCGCTGGCGACCGGTCGCCACCGGCCGCGGCGACGGTGCGGCATGAGCGGGGACGTGGCCGTCCTCGGGGCGGGGATGCACCCCTGGGGCAAATGGGGCCGCAGTTTCGTGGAATACGGCACCGTGGCAGCCCGGAACGCGCTCGGGGACGCCGGCATCGAGTGGCGGGACGTTCAGTCCGTGGTCGGCGCCGACACCGTGCGCGGCGGCTATCCGGGATACGTGGCCGGGGCGACGTTCGCCCAGGCGCTGGGGTGGCAGGGCGCCCGGGTGACCAGCGTGTACGCGGCCTGCGCGTCGGGCGCCCAGGCGGTGAACACCGCCCGGGCGCAGATCCTGGCCGGCATGGCGGACGTGGTGCTCGTGGTCGGCGCGGACGCGGCGCCCAAGGGGTTCTTCGCACCGGCGGGCGGGGAACGGCCGGACGATCCGGACTGGCTGCGGTTCCGGGTGCTCGGCGCGACCAATCCCGCGTACTTCGCGCTGTACGCCCGCCGCCGGATGGCCCTGCACGGCGACACACCCGAGGACTTCGCGCTGGTCAAGGTGAAGAACGCGGCGGCCGGCGCGCTGAACCCGAACGCCCGCTACCGGGCGCCGGTGAGCGTCGAGCAGGTCGCGGCCTCCGCCCTGGTCGCCGATCCGCTGCGGCTGCTGGACATCTGCGCCACGTCCGACGGCGCGGCGGCCCTGGTGCTGTCCAGCATGGAGTTCGCCCGGCGACACGGGGCGGCCGACCCGGTCCGCATCCGTGCCGTGTCGACCGTGACGCCCACGTACCCCAGGGCGGTGCTCGACCTTCCGGACATCGCCACGGATTCGGCGGCCGCCGTGGAACCCTCTCCCCTGAGTTTCCGGGGCTCGATCGCCCGTGCGGCGTACGAGGAGGCGGGCATCGGCCCCGGGGACCTGTCCCTGGCGGAGGTGTACGACCTGTCCACTGCGCTGGAGCTGGAGTGGTACGAGGACATCGGGCTGTGCGCTCCGGGCGAGGGTGCGGCGCTCGTGCGGGCCGGGGCGACTGCGCTCGGCGGACGCATCCCGGTGAACCCGAGCGGTGGCCTCGCCTCTTTCGGCGAGGCGGTGCCGGCCCAGGCCATCGCGCAGGTCTGCGAGCTGACCTGGCAACTGCGCGGCACGGCGGGAGAACGGCAGATTCCGGGTGCGCGCACCGGGATCACGGCGAATCAGGGGCTGTTCGGACACGGATCGGCGGTTGTCGCAGTGCGCTGAGGCAGCACTCCCGCTGCGCCCACCGGGCACCAACAGCGTTTGTTGTCAGCCTCCTTGACGGCCCATCAAGCACGGTGAACACTCCATTCCCAGCCGATGCCGTCCTCCCACACCGCGGCGGCCGGCCGGTCCCACGCTCGTCACGGTCGCCGAGGACACGCGAACACCCCTCGGCCTCCGTAGCCATGGAAGCGCCCGGCGAAACCCGCCGGAACAACCACTGGGAGCGCCATGAGCAATGGAGACATCTTCACCGGGGAAGTCCTCGGTACGGCCATCCTCATCCTCTTCGGCGCGGGCGTCTGCGCCGCCGTCACGCTCCACTACTCGAAGGCCCGGGCCGCGGGCTGGGTCGTCATCGCCTTCGGATGGGGTTTCGGGGTGCTGGCGGGGGCCTACACCTCCGCCCCGCTGTCGGGCGGGCACCTCAATCCGGCGGTGACCGTAGGCATCGCCGTCGACACCGGCGAGTGGGACAAGGTTCCCCTCTACATCGCCGGTCAGCTGACCGGCGCCGTCATCGGGGCGGTGCTGGCCTGGCTCACGTACTACGCACAGTTCCGCGCCAACGCCGAGAAGGACACGTCCGGGCCCACGCTGGGCATCTTCGCGACCGCCCCGGAGATTCGGAATCCGGTGGCCAACCTGGTCACCGAGATCATCGCCACGACCGCTCTGGTCCTGCCGATCCTGGCCTTCGGGAAGAACGCGGGGATCGGGATCGGCCCGGTCGCGGGGGCGGAGGCCGGGATCTACGGCTCCGGGATCTCGGTTCTCCTGGTGGCCCTCCTCGTGGTGGGCATCGGGCTCTCGCTCGGTGGGCCCACCGGATACGCCATCAATCCGGCTCGCGATCTCGGTCCCCGGCTGGTGCATTCGCTGCTTCCGATACCGAACAAGGGCACGTCCGACTGGAGTTACGCCTGGATACCGGTCGTGGGACCGCTCCTGGGCGGACTGCTGGGCGGTGTCGTGTTCAACGTCGCGTTCTGAGGACCCGGCAGAAGGACCCGAGGGACTAGGGGAGTCATGACGATCAGGTTTGTCGCCGCCATCGACCAGGGCACCACCTCCAGCCGCTGCATCATCTTCGACCAGGACGGTGCCGTCGTCGCCGTCGACCGGCGCGAGCACCGGCAGATCTTCCCCCGCCCCGGCTGGGTGGAACACGACGCATCGGAGATCTGGACGACCGTGCAGGCCGTCGTCGCCGGCGCCCTGGACCGGGCCGGGCTGCGGGCGGACCAGCTCACCGCGCTCGGCATCACCAACCAGCGCGAGACGACCGTGCTCTGGGACCGGGCCACCGGTGTCCCCGTCCACCACGCCATCGTCTGGCAGGACACCCGTACGGCGGCTCTCTGCCATGAACTCGGCGGGACCGACGGGCAGGACCGGTTCCGCGCCACCACCGGCCTTCCACTGGCCAGCTACTTCTCCGGCCCCAAGGCTGCCTGGCTGCTGGACCACGTCCCAGGACTGCGCGAACGGGCCGAGCGGGGCGAGATCGCGTTCGGCACGATGGACTCCTGGCTGATCTGGAATCTCACGGGCGGCACGGCCGGCGGCGTCCACGTCACGGACGTGACCAACGCGTCACGCACGATGCTGATGGACCTGGAGACGCTCCGGTGGGACCCCTCTGTCCTCGCCGCGATGAACATCCCGGAGGCGGTACTGCCGGAGATCAGGTCCTCGTCCGAGGTGTACGGAACGGCCGTGGGCGCGCTCGCCGGCGTACCGGTGGCTTCCGCCCTGGGCGACCAGCAGGCCGCGGTGTTCGGGCAGGCCTGCTACGACCCGGGAACGGCCAAGAACACCTACGGCACCGGCAGCTTCCTGCTGCTCAACACCGGTAACCGCCCCGTGCCGTCCAAGAACGGTCTGATCACCACCCTCGGCTACCGGATAGGCGACGAGCCGCCCGTCTACTGTCTGGAGGGGTCGATCGCGATCACCGGGGCACTCGTCCAGTGGTTCCGGGACCAGCTCGGGATCATCGCAAGCGCCGCGGAGATCGAGACCCTGGCGGCGAGCGTCGAGGACAACGGCGGGGCGTACATCGTGCCCGCCTTCTCCGGGCTCTTCGCCCCCTACTGGCGCTCCGACGCCCGGGGCGTGATCACCGGGCTGACCGGCTACGTCACCAAGGCGCACCTGGCACGCGCCGTCCTGGAGGCGACCAGCTGGCAGACACGTGAGGTCGTCGACGCGATGTACCAGGACTCCGGGGTGCCGATCACCACGCTCAAGGTGGACGGAGGCATGACGGCCAACCAGCTGCTGATGCAGCACCAGGCGGATGTGCTGGGCGTTCCGGTGATCCGGCCCAGGATCGCGGAGACCACATGTCTGGGCGCGGCGTACGCGGCGGGGCTGGCGACCGGGGTGTGGTCCGGGCTCGACGAGCTCAAGACGCACTGGCAGCGCGATGTGGAGTGGCAGCCCCGGATGGAACCGGAGGACCGCGAGCGCGAGTACGGCAACTGGCGCAAGGCGGTGGAGCGGAGCCTCGGCTGGCAGGACGAGGCCGGGGGCGGGCAGGAGTAGCGGGCGGCCCCCATCCCCCCTCGCGCCCATCGACGCGCGGCCCGTACCCCTGTCGGCGGGGGTACGGGCCGCGTTCCGCCGGCTACGTGGTGACAGGCTCGCGGAGCCGGGCCACTCGGGCCATGGCGTGTTCGACCACGGCCACCAGTACGTCACGTACGGACGACCTGTCCCGCGCGTCGCACATGAGCACCGGTACCTGCGGATCCAGGTCCAGTGCCGCCTGCACCGTCGCCGTGGGGAACCGGTCGGCGCCCTCGAAGCAGTTGACGGCCACGGCGAACGGGATCTCACGGCGCTCGAAGTAGTCGACCGCCGCGAAGCAGTCCTCCAGCCGGCGGGTGTCCGCGAGGACGACCGCTCCCAGCGCACCCTGGGCGAGTTCGTCCCAGAGGAACCAGAAACGGTCCTGCCCGGGGGTCCCGAACAGGTACAGCACCAGGTCCTCGCGCAGGGTGATCCGCCCGAAGTCCATCGCCACCGTCGTCGTGGTCTTCGCCTCGACACCGTCCAGGTCGTCCACCGGACGCCCCGCCTCGCTCAGCCTCTCCTCCGTGCGCAGCGGCCTGATCTCGCTGACCGCGCCCACCAGGGTCGTCTTGCCCACTCCGAAGCCGCCCGCCACCAGAATCTTGAGGGTAACGGGCTCAACGGGCCGCCTGTTGCGGCTAGAGCGCCCGAAGGCCATTGATCACCTCGCGAAGAATGTTCACGTCCGGCAGCTCGGCCGGCGGAACGGGACGGGTTACGTGCACCAGCTCGTCCTCGACGAGATCCCCGACCAGGACCCGGACCACCCCGACGGGGAGGTCCAGACCGGCCGCGAGCTCGGCGATCGACTGGGGCATGTCAGTGCAGAGTTCGACGATCTCCACGTGTTCCGGGGAGAGCATCTGGTCCCTGCCGGGATCGTCGGCCGCGGGTTCGGGCATGACGATCGCGATCAGGTCGAGACGGTGCCGGGACGCACTGCTGGTGCGTCCCCTGGTCATCGCGTACGGGCGGACCACCGGCCCCGCGTCGGCGTCGTACCAGCGCGAGGACTGGGGGTCGTCGGGGTTCCGAGGGTTGCGGGAGGTGTCGGCGCTCATCCCATCCACTCACCCTCCGGAGGACAGACCGGTCGTCCGGGGGGCGTTGGCCAGGTGGGCTCCCACGCGCTTGACCATCAACGTCATCTCGTACGCCACCTGCCCGACGTCCGAGTCGGAATCGGCCAGTACGGCGAGGCAGCTGCCGTCACCGGCCGCCGTGACGAACAGGAACGCCTCGTCGAGTTCGACGACGGTCTGGCGGACCCGGCCCGCGTCGAAATGGCGGCCGACGCCCTTGGCGAGGCTGTGGAATCCCGAGGCGACGGCTGCCAGGTGCTCGCCGTCCTCCCTGGTCAGATCCTTGGACGCGCCGGTGGGGAGGCCGTCGCTGGAAAGGACCAGCGCCTTGCGGATGCTGGCGACGCGCTCGACGAGTTCTTCGAGGAGCCAGTTGAGTTCACCCGACCCCTGACGTGCGGAGTTGAGTGCTGCGGCGTTCGGTGCGGTCATGGACCGTCCCCTCCCGGAGTGGTTCCTTGTGCTGTATCGCCGGGGCCGGTCACGTCCTCGGCGTTGTTCTGGAGGCGTCCGCGCTGCCAGCCGCGCTGGAGCGAAGCCATGCGGTTGCGTACTTCGTCGGCATCCCGCTCGATGTCCTCGACGCTTTCCACCGGGTCCGGTCCGGCCGGACCCGAGCCCTCGCGGAGCTGCGGGGCGAGGCTGGCCTGACGGATCCGGCGGGGCAGTCCGCCCACGGTGTCGGGAGCGGCCGTCGGGGACGGGGCGGATGATGTGTGTGACCGGGGCGCCGGCACCGACGGCGTGGCCGGGGTGTCGGCGGGTCCGGTCGGCGTCCGGAAGCCGATGGGCTGCCGGGGTTCTGTGCGGCGCCGCCCGTCCTCGTGCGGAACGGGGCCGGTCGCCGGGGGCCGGGCCGAGGTGCGCGCAGGCTCCCGGTCGGCGGTCGTGGGGTGGGCGCGGCCGCTCTCGTCGACGCGGCGGCCCCGGTCGGTGACCAGGGTCGGCGGCTTGCGGCGGGGCAGTGCGCGCACACCGTCCGGACGCAGGGCCCGTACACCGTCCGGATCCTCCGTCCGGTCGGGGGCCTGCTGGTGCTGTTCGCGGTCACCGTCCCGCCGGAGCTCGCGGGCGCGGAAGATGCCGCCGCGTTCGCTCTCGGTGTCGTCCAGGTCGGCGACGCCGTCGCGGACGGGATCCGCGTCCCGGCCGGCGACGGCTTCGAGGAGCGGGTCACGCTCGAAGTCCAGTGAGGCGACCGGCCCTTCGAGCTCGACCGGACCATCCAGCAGGGCCGGGTCCAGCAGCCCGCTGGGAACCGGGGAGAGGCTGCCCGGCCGGTCCTGCGGTCGGGCGGCGGCAAGACTGCGGTCCGGCGCGTCCTGCCTGGGGTCGCTGCCCGGCCTGCTGCTGGCGATCGCCTTCTCGGACCTGCGGTCGAGACGGAATCCCGTGCCGTGCGAGTCCGGCGCGTCGGTGAGCAGCGCCGCCGGGATGAAGACGACGGCGGTGGTGCCCCCGTACGGGGAGGTCTGGAGGGACACGCGCACGTTCTGCCGCTGGGCGAGCCGGCTGACGACGAAGAGGCCGAGCCGGTCGGTGTCGGACAGCTCGAATTCGGGGGTCTCGGCAAGCCGGAGGTTGGCGTCCAGGAGGACCTCGGGGGGCATCCCGAGGCCGCGGTCGTGGATCTCGAGGGTGAAGCCGTTCGCGACCTGTTCGCCGTGCACCTGGACCGCGGTGTGCGGGGGCGAGAACACCGTGGCGTTCTCCAGGAGTTCGGCGATGAGGTGGGTGAGGTCGGCTACCGCCGGGCCGCCCACGCCGATCCGCGGGAGCCTGCGGACCTCGATCCGCTCGTAGTCCTCCACCTCGGCGACCGCGGCCCGCACCACGTCCATGAGCTGGATGGGCTTGCGCCACTGCCTGGAGGGCGCCGCACCCGAGAGGATCACCAGCCCCTCGGCGTGGCGCCGCATCCGGGTGGTGAGGTGGTCGAGGCGGAAGAGGTCGGCGAGTTCGTCGGTGTTCTCGGTGCGGCGCTCCATCGTGTCCAGGAGCGTCAGCTGGCGGTGCAGCAGCACCTGGTTGCGGCGGGCGAGGTTGACGAAGACCTCGGAGACCCCGCGTCGCATGTCCGCCTGCTTGACGGCCGCCTCGACCGCGGCCCGCTGCAGCGTGTTGAGCGCCTGGCCGACCTGGCCGATCTCGTCCCGCTCGTACTGGAGGTGCGGCGATTCGGTCTCGACGTCGACGTGTTCGCCCGCGGCGAGGCGGCGCATCACGCTCGGCAGCCGCACTCCGGAGACCTCGTGGGCGTCCTTGCGCAGCCGGGAGAGGTCACGGACGAGCTCGCGGCCGATGCGTACGGACACGAAGACGGAGATGAGCAGGGCCAGGAATCCCAGTACGCCGGCGACGCCCGCCTTGATCAGGACGCCGTAGCCGGCGGGCTTTCCCCGGTCCTGGAAGCGGTTGTTCATCTCGGTCGAGTCGTTGGCCAGCCGGTCCAGGACTCCGGGAGCCACTTCCTGCCAGCGGGCGGTGTCCACGGCGCGGGACTCGCGCGTGGGCCCCTGGGCGATGAGTCTGTCCTCGGCGGTGCGCAGCGGTTCGCTGTCGGGGCCCGACCAGTACTGCTCCACACGGCGGCGCTCGGAGGCGGGGAGCACCTGGAGGTTGAGCTCGTACAACAGCTCCCGCTTGGCCACGAGATCGGAGATCTGCCGGAGGTCGGGGGCGGTGAACCGCCCTGCCAGGAGTCCGGAAGCGACCAGCGCGTCCTCCCGGGAGAGCATCTCGCGGGCGCGCGAGACCCCGGTCAGCGCCCGGACCTGCTTGTCCATGGACACGTTCTCCATGGTGTGAAGTCCGGTCAGGAAGCGATAGCAGGGGTCGATGAGCCGGTTGTAGTAGTCCATCGCCCTGGCCCGGCCGATGGTGCGCCGGTCGACGGAGTCGCGGAGGGCGTCGAGCTCCTCGACCGCCCCGAGGATCGAGTTGAGCTGGGTCTCCGCGTCGGGGCGCAGTGCGTCGCGGATGTCCTTCTGCTGCGCGCTCGAGGTCACGCGCTCCACGACCCGGTCGGTGGCCGCGCGCCGCGTGCGCAGAAGCGGAAGGGCGTCTGAGGCCCGGGGGTCGGCGAGGAGGACGAGGGTCTGGCGGCGCTCGTTCTGCACGGCCCGGACGGTGTCCTCCAGGGGGTGGCCGACCTTCTCCACGATGGTGCTCGCGCTCAGCAGCTGGCCGGCCTCGCGCCCGGTCAGGTAGGTGGCGAAGCCCCAGAGTGCGGTGAGGGAGACGAGTGGCACCAGAAGCAACGCCACGATCTTCCTGCGGATGGACTTCCCGCGAAAGCGCATGGCCTCCCCCAGCTCCGCCCCGCAGGGCGGGGATGGTGTTCCGTCAACAAACGGCGCGAGCCTACTACCGACACACAGACAACTCGAAGGCGTGTCCGGACGATTTTCGGCCGCCTTGCTGGGAGTTGACCATGAGTTGTCCCGGTATTCCGGGAGATGAAATTCGCGAATGCGACAGAAGGCGCCGACCAGAGCGGCATATTCCTCCCCCTGCCGGTTGGCTGGAACTCTTCGTTCCGCGCCGGACCGGAGGAATCTTCACCGCCCGGCACTCGTCTGTCTGTACGGGGGCAGGAGAGCTGCAGGGGTGCACTGTGCAGGACGGGGCGGCCCGTCCGCGTAGAAAGGGTGCATCCGGGGCAGCAACCCTGAAGTCGGACAGCGGTGGGGAGTTGAAAGTCGTTGGACACGCAGGAGCGTCAAGGTGCGGTGGAGGTGCCACCGGCCCGGAGGGCGACGGAGGCGAGCACCGCGGCCTCGGCCGTGCGGGACCGGTCGGAGAGAGAGCAGCAGCCACTCTGGGTCGAGGAGGCGGCCGCGCGCCGGCGGATGCCGGATCCGGTGCGCACGGCCGCCGTGCGGGCCGTGCTCATCATGTCGCTGACCCTCATCCAGGCGATGGTCGCGTTCCTGGCCTCGGTGACGGGTTCCTGGCTGGCCTTCCCGATGGTGCTCAGCAGTGTGGGCAGCACGGTGCTGGCGACCTGGTCGGTGCTGGACGTGTGGGTCACCCGGCAGGTGTGGAACCAGCGCAACGGCGTGGTGTCGGTGCCCAGCAGTTCGGCACGGCGGCTGCGCCGCGAGCGGCGCAGGGCAAGAAGGGCGGCGCGGGCGGCCGAGCGGGACGACGCGCGGATAGGGCGACGGGACGCGAGCCGCCGCCTCTCCCGGGCCTGACCCGCGTCCTGGCCGCCCTGGGGCCTGTCGTCGACCTCCCGCCGCCGCTAGAAGGGCGGCCGCGCGACGTCCGGTGCGTGCCAGGGGCCGCCCGGCAGGTGGGAGTTCGACGACAGGGCCCAGGGCTGTCCCGCAACTCCTGGCAGGCGCACGAGGACAGCTGCGGCACCTCGCCGTGTTGTCGAAAAGCCCGAATACATCCAGTAGGCGGGCCCTTCTCCGCGTTGCGATGCACCGCATCCGACGCCGCACGCCGAGCCACCAGGAATTGCGGGACGGCCCTCAGGGGGCCGTATCGAGTTCTGGCGTGGTGCTGGCCTCGCTCCCGGTCCGGGCCGCGGGCACGTCCGGTGTCGGAGCGGACCGCTTGAACATGCGAGTGGCGGTGATCTCTCCGTGCACGGTCTCGCTGCCCGGGGCCTGCTGCGGCAGACCGGGGCGCAAGTGCTCCTCGACGCTGATGTACTTCAGCCCTGCCCTGAGGTCGGCGTCATTGCGCAACCTGATCACCAACGGGAATTCGGCGAGTGCCGTCGTGTCGAAAAGGCCGGTGGTGTACAGCAGTTGTACGCCCAGCGCATCCGAGACCGCGCGCTGGAGCTCCAGCAGATAGGTGGCATTGGCGCGGCCGATGGGGTTGTCGAGGAACAGCGTCCCCGCATGGCGGTGCTGGTGCCGGTCGCGGCCACGGTCGTTGCTGCGCAGGGCGGCCATCGTGCAGTACAGGGCGATGGCGGCGGTGAGCAGCTGACCGCCCGAGAAGACATCGCCCATCTGCCCGACCGGCACCCGCTCTGCCCGCAGCACCGCGTCCGGCTTGAGGATCTCGACGGCGATGCCGCGGGGCTCCAGCGCCGCCTGTACGCCGCGCAGCAGCAGGGACATCCCGTCGCGGCGCAGGTCGGAATTCTTCTTCAGCGCCGCCTTGGTCGCCTCGTCGATGACGTCGCCGAGCCGTTCGGTGAGCGTGGCCTGGTCGGGTTCCTCGAAGCGGATCCGGAGGAATTCCTGGCCGGACCACTCCCCCAGGCCCTCGGGGAGCCGGGAGAGCCGCTGGGCGGAGCGGAGCGTGGTGAGCGCGGAGTCCACCAGGCCGCGGAGCCGGTCGACGATGGAGTCGCGGTTGCGCTCCAGCTGGGCCAGCTCATCTGTGAGGACCCGCAGCCGGGGTGCGAACGCCGTCGCCCACTTCTGTGCGTGCTCGGGCAGCGCCGCGGCCGGGAGTTCGCGGATCTGCTGGCGGGCCGGGGTGCGGACCTGTTCGTAGCGGGTGGAGTTGGCATGCCGGACGAGGACGTCACTGGCCTCGCGGACGGACGCTTCCGCGGTGGACAGGTCGGCGGCGCATCCGCGCAGTGAACGACGGGCCTCGGCCGCGGACTGACGGGCCTCCTCCAGGCTGCCGGGATACGGCTCGGGGGCCTCCGCGTCGTCCTCGGCGCCGTGATCCCGCAGCAGGTCACGCAGCAGGGCCGCGGTCTCGTCGAAGCCGCCCGCCGAGTCCTCGGCGGTGCGGTGGGCGTGGAGCAGCTCGGCGTGGGCGGCGCGGGCGGTGTCCAGTGCGGCGGTCGCGGCGGCGAGCTCGGCCGTCGCGGTACGCAGCAGTGCCTGGGCCTGCTCGGCATCGGCGGGGACCTGGTCGTCGGGGAGTTCGGTGTGCAGGCTCTCGCCGTCGGCGGGGGCCAGCCGCTCGGCCTCGCCGCGCAGCCGGCCCAGCTGCTCGCTGGCGGCCGAGGCGCGTGTCTCCAGAAGCTGTACCAGGGATTCGGCGCGGGCTGCGGCCGCCTGCCGGGAGGGCCCGTCGGCGCCGTCCGTGCCTTCCAGCAGCTGGGCGGCCCGGGTGCGGACCTTGTTGGTGAGCCGGTCGAGCTCGGCCAGCGCGGCGCTCTCGTCGCTCTCCGCACGGGCCTGCTCGGCGCGCAGGTCGGCGCCGACACCGACCTTCTCGTACAGCTGGGACGCGGCCCGGTAGGCCTCGCGCAGGGCGGGCAGGGTGTGCCGCGGGGCATCCGGCTCCGGCTCGGGAAGGTGTTCCGGGGCGCCGGCGATCTCGGCCCGTTCGGCGCGCAGGGCACGGGCGGTGCGGCGGGCGTCGTCCGCCGCGCGCTGGGCTGCCCTTCGATCCTCGTCGGCGGCGCGGGCCCGCTCGAGGCAGACGGTGGCGCGGGCCTCCGACTCGGCCGCCTCGTCGACCAGTTCGCGCAGTTTCGCCTGCCAGCCGGCCCGTTCCCGGAGCCGGAAGGCGAGTCCGGCCAGGGCGTCGGCGGCGCGGCGGGCGCGCTGGGCGGCCTCCTGGCGTTCGTCGCGGACGCGGGCGGTGTCCGCGGCCGTCTCGTCGGCCTCGGCCCGCTCGGTGCGGGCCTCGGCGAGTACGGCCTCGGCCGTCTCGGCGGCCGTGCGCGCCGTGCGGGAGGCTTCCGCGAGTTCGGTGAGCCTGCCGGGCGGGCAGTCCGCGCGCCAGGAGCCGATGCGGGCGGCGAGCGCGCGGTCCCCGGCGAGGCGGGCCGCCAGCGTGCGGATGTCCTCGTCGCGGGCCGCGGTCCGGCTCCTGAGCGCCTGCCGCTCCTCGTCGGCGGCGTGCTCGTCGTGCATGGCCGGGTTCGGCGGGACGAGGAACACCCCGTCGGCGCTCGCGGCGGATCCGGCGGCAGGGTCGGGTACCGGGGCGAGCAGCGCGGCTGCGGTGCCCACGGCCACGGCGGAGCGCGGCAGCAGAGCGGCGGCGCCGAGCACTTCACGGGCGCGGGCGTGCGCGTCCGGGTCCGTGATGACCACACCGTCGACGAGCTCGGGGCGGGCCGCGAGCACGGCCGCGTGGTCGGCGGGGTCTACGGCCTGGGCGAGGTAGCGCCAGCCGGGCAGAGCCGGAATGCCGTGTTCGCCGAGGTATTCGACGGTGGCGAGCACGTCCGGTCCCGGCGGCAGCAGTCCGCCGTCGCCGAGCGCGCCGAGGATGCGTGAGTCGTCCGCGGCCGCGGTCCGCAGCTCGAAGAGACGGCGCTCGGCGGCGGCCACACCCTGGTCGAGGAGGTCCCGCAGCTCTTCCGCGTTGCGGTCGAACTCGTCTGCGGTGAGGGGCTGTTCCGCGGACCCGGGCAGCGCGGCCGTGGCGGTGGCTCCGTGAGCGGCTGCTCCGGTGCCGTCCGCGGCGGAGCCCGCCTCGGGGCCCTCTTCGTACTGCTGCCGGTCCTCGGCACCGCCCGGTGCGCCCGGCGCGCCCTGCCGGGGCCGGGGAACGCCTCCTGTGGTGGGCAGGCCCAGGAGGTCGGCGAGACGGTGTTCGGCGGCGATCGACTCGGCGGCTCTCAGCTCGGCCTCGTACGCCTGCTCCGCGGCGCGTGCGCCGTCCGCTGCCCGCGCGGCGGCGAGTTCGGCGCGGTTCTCGGCAGCGGCGGCCTGCCTGGACCGCTCCGACGCGGCTCCGGCGGCGTCGCGGGCACTGTCCCAGGCGGCCACGGCGGAGTGCTCGGCATCGTTCGCGGCGAGCGCGGCGCGGGCCGGGTCCGCGTTGGGGGCGGTGTCGTCGAGCCAGCCCGCACGGACGGCTTCGGCGGTCTCCTGCTCCACCTCGGCGAGGCGCTGGCGCAGATGGCCGGCCTCGCTGCGGGCGCGCTGGGCCTCGGTGGCGGCCGTGGTGGCGTCGCGGTGGGCGGCCTCACCCGCGCTCTGGAGGGCGTCGGAGCGCTCCTCCTCCTCGTTGGCCACGTTCTCGCCCGCTTCCGCGGCGGTGTGCAGGGCCCTTACGAGATCGGCCGCGGCGGTGGCGCGTGCGGCCAGGGCCGGTGCGGCGTCACGCTCGGCCTCACGGATGGCGACGGCGACGCGGGCGGAGCGGTCTGCGGCGGCGCGGTGGCGGAGCACCGCCTCGGCGGCCTGCCAGGCGGAGTGCAGAGTGCGGGCGTCGCCGAGTTCGCGGCGCTGGGCCGCGGCGCTCTTCTCGGCGGCCGTGAGCGCCAGGGAGGCGTGACGGTAGGCGAGTTCGGCGGCGATCAGGGCGCTGCGGCTACGGGTCTCCTCGGCGCCGGTGACGGTGTGGGCTGCGCCGGTGACCTGCTGGGCGAGCTCCGCCGTCCGGCCGCGCTCCTGGCCGGCGCGGGCGGAGAGCCTGCGGGCCAGGGTGCGGGTACGGCGCTCGGCGCCGGCGTGGATGTCCCGGGTCCTGGCCCGCGCTTCGCCCGCTTCCACGATGCGGCCGAGCAGGTCCACGGAGCCGGCAGTGAAGTCGCGTTCGGCGGTGAGTTCGGCGCGGCGGCCCAGCTTGTTGCCGAAGCCGCTGACGAGGTCGGCGAGCCCGTCGGTGTCGCGGGTGTCGGTGACGGCGCGCAGCAGGAGGTCGGTGAAGTCGGAGTCCTTCTTCACCGCGAAGAGTCCGGCCGCCTCGCCCTCGTCGGCGTTCATCTCGCGCTGGTAGCGGAAGAGTTCGGGGTCCAGACCGAGGTCGCCGAGGTGCTCGTTCCAGCGGTCGTGGATCTCTTCCCAGTGCACGTCGAGGTGCTGGTAGAACTTGCCCGCCTCGGTGAGCGCGTCGCGGAAGCCCTTCATGGTGCGGCGCCTGCCGCTGGCACCGGAGACGCCTTCGGCGGGGCGGCCGACCGAGGTGGCCTCGGCGACGGGCAGCGAGTCGAGGCTGAGTCCGGGGCCGGGGCGGAAGGAGTACCAGGCCTCGGCGAACTTCCTGGGGTCGTTGGAGACCTGGCGCCCACGCCATTCGCTGACCTTGCCGACCACCACGCACTCGCCGGTCAGGGTGTGCTGCCACTCCAGCGCGACGTGTCCGCAGTCCTCCGCGAGCAGGAACTTGCGCAGGACACCGGAGCTGGCGCCGCCCAGGGTGTTGCGGTGACCGGGCAGCATCACCGAGAAGATGAGCTTGAGCAGGACGGACTTGCCGCCCCCGTTCTCCAGGAAGAGGACCCCGGCGGGGGCGGGCCGGCGCGGCGGGCCGACCGGCTCCTCCTCGAAGAACTCCGCCTGTGCCGGTGCGGGGTGGGGCACGGGCTCACCGACGCCGCGCAGGTCGAGCACGGTGTCGGCGTAGCGCGCGCCGGCAGGCCCGATGGAGTAGAGGCGGACCCGGGACAGCTCGTACATGGCGGCGGACTCTCGTCGTTCAGGGAGCGGGAGGGAGACGTCGGTGGCGTGGCCGGTCGGTGACCGGTTTCGGCGGTGGTGGGCCGGTCAGCTGTGGAACGGGAGACCGGCGTCGGCCGCCAGCTCCAGGTCGTCGGGGTCGGGGGGCGGCAGCAGGGTGGCGGATCCGTCGGTGACCGGCACCACGCCGAGCTCCAGGAGCTCCGCCAGGGCGGCGCTTCCTGCCATGTCACGGACCTGGAGCTGGTAGCGGGCCGTGGTGCGGAAGGCGCCCCCGGCGTCGTCCCCGGTGCGCTGGAGGAAGCCGGAGTCGGTGAGGAAGGCCACTGCCTTGCCGACGATGCCGGTCGTGGATCCGGCCAGCCGCCGTGCGTCCTTCGTCGCTCCGGTGGCGCTGCGCCGGGAGTAGACCCGCCAGCCCGCCTCGAGACCGGGGGTGTCACTGGCCGGGTCCGTGTTGTCGCCGTGTTCGTCCGCGCGCTCCTCGAGGCGGTGGCACGCCTGACGTACGAACGCGTCGACGCCGTTGACGGTGATCCGGCCGATGTACGCGTCGTCGGCGAGGTCCTCGGGGCGCGGGAAGGCCATGGCAGCGACGGCGAGGTGCGCGAGTCCGTGCAGGAAGCGGTCGGCGGAGTCCGGGGAGGCCCGCCGGGCGTAGTCGCCCATGCGCACGGCGAAGACCGAGTCCTCGCCGGCGGTGACAGCCATTCCGGCCCGGGTCGACACCTCCAGCACGACGAGGCCGAGCCCGGTGGCGACGGCGTCGGCGAGCCGGGCGAAGGCCGGTTCCTCGCGGTAGCGGCGGAGCAGCTCGGCGTACTCGGCGTCGCGGGCGGGCAGCAGTTTGGGCTGGAGTCCGAAGGCGACGAGACGGGAGGCGTCCGCCGCATCGGCCGGGGTGACCGCGGCGGGCGCGGGGCGCTCGGCGGGATGACCGGGCGCTGCCCGGTCGGCCGGGTGCGCGGCGGTCGGGTCGCTCCACGCGTCGGTGTGCTCTGCGCGGTGGTCGCTCACGACGGTCGCTCCTCGTTGCGGGAAGTCTTCGGTACGGGGTGCCCGGCCCGGGCTCCTGCGCTCGCGCCGGAGGGGGCGGCGCCGGGTCTCCCGGCAGCCCGGTGCGCCGGGGCGTTCCGTGGCGTCGGTCTCCCGGAAGCCCGGTCCGCCCGAGCCTGCCGCGGCGTCGGTGCATCGGAAGCCCGGTGCGCCGGGGCGGGCCGTGGCGTCCTCATGTCGCCTCCGATCGGTCCGCCACCATGCCGGCGGCGTCGAGCAGGGCCATGCCCACGATCAGGTCGGCGCCGCCGAACTCGGGGTCGTCGAGCTGCGTGCCGTCGTCGACGGAGAACAGCAGGCGGCGCTCTCCCTGGCGGTAGGCGGTGCCGACCGGCGGGCTGGCGGCGTGCACCGCGAGCAGGGCGACCAGGTAGGGCAGTTCCGCGTCGCGCCGCCGGGCTTCGGCCAGCAGCCCGGACAGGCGCCGAGGGGCGTCGTGCTCCAGGTCGAGCAGCTCCATGGCGGAGGCCAGCTGCTCCTCGCTGAAGCGGCTGTCGTCCGGGGTGGCGATCAGATCGGGCTCGGGCATCTCGGCGCCCAGGTGTTCCCGTTCGAGCGGCGGGGTGAGCAGCATGTCGACCAGGTCGCCCACCCGGACCGAGGTGGGGGTGCGCAGCCCCGTGCCGCGGGCGAAGAACGCGTCGGTGGCCCTGATGCCCTGCTCGACGGGGAGCGGCAGCAGCGGGGCCAGGAGCTGTCCGTACAGGTCGAGCCCCGTACGGGCGGCCGGTGCGGCGAAGGCCTGTCGGTCCTGCTCGGCACGGAACAGCGGCCCCGCCTCCAGGAGGCGGGACTGGAGCTGGGTGTGGCGGCGGATGCAGTCCTTGACGATGTCGACGAGCTCGGCGGCGCGCCTCTTGTGCTCGGGCTCCTCGGCCTCGTCCCGG
Source organism: Streptomyces sp. NPDC005761 (assembly GCF_040630635.1). Classification (NCBI taxonomy): domain Bacteria; kingdom Bacillati; phylum Actinomycetota; class Actinomycetes; order Kitasatosporales; family Streptomycetaceae; genus Streptomyces; species Streptomyces sp. NPDC005761. Next base: position 26,800 of record NZ_JBEXXX010000035.1, read on the forward strand.
GCCTTGCGGATGTTGGTGAGGATCGCGTTCTCGTGGCGGTAGCGGTCGGCGACGTGGTCGAGCGCCTCTGCGATCATGTCGGGCACGGCGTTGAGCCAGTCGACCGCGCGGACGTTGCGCCGGGTCGCGTCGAGCGTCCTGCGGAGCGTTTCCGCGTACTGGACGGTCCGGTAACGGGCCTGTTCGGCGGCGAGCTGGGCATCGGCGAGGCGGCCCCGGCTGATCAGGACCTCCAGCTTCACCTCGGCGGCGATCTGGGCACTGGTGACGTCCGTGTCGAGCGCGCCGACCAGGACGTTGACCGCCTCGTCGGTGGCGCGGAGGTAGACGCTGCCGCCGTATCCGGGGACTTCCTCGATCAGCTTGAAGTCGTAGTCCCGGCGGACGTAGACGCCGTCCGGTCCGAAGGTGCCGTAGACCGCCCGGAAACCGCGGTCCACGCTGCCGACGTTGATCAGGTTCTCCAGCACCCAGCGGGCGACCCGTTCGTGCTCGGCGGCGGGGCGGCGCGGGGCCTGCGCGGCGACGCGGGGAAGGAGCCTGGCCACTATCTGGTCGTGGTCGGCTCCGGTGTCGAAGTCCATGTTGAGGGTGACGTGGTCGATCGCCGCGAGGGCGACCTCGGCCATCGCGTACACGGTGTACTCACCGGCGAGATTCGCCTTGCGCACGTCGAGGTCGTGCAGCGGCGCCGTGCAGGCGAGCGCGCGCAGCCGTCGCGACAGCCCCTCGTCGGCGGCCGGGCCCGGTGCGGGCCGCGGCCCCGCGCTGAGCTGGGGCGCAGCGTTTTCCGTGTAGGCAGGCGAAGTCACGCTGCACAGATTAGGTCCTCGGACTGACAACGGTCGAAACGGCGCAGAAGCGGCCGCTTGCCCCGGAGTCGGTCATGCCCTCCGGTGGGGGCCTCCCCGTGCCCGGTCGCCCGTCGTGTCCGGGGTCCCGTACCCCCCTCCCCCGGGGGTGCGGACGACCAGTACGTCCCCGGCGTCCAGGTCGGCGGTGTCGCAGCCCTTCAGCGCGGTGCTGCCGCCGTCGGCGTGTTCGATGTGCTGGCTGCCGAGGGCGCCCGGGCGACCGCCCGCCATGCCGTACGGCGGGACACGGCGGTGCCCGGTGAGCAGGGCCACCGTGACGGGTTCGAGGAAGCGGATCCGGCGTTCCACTCCGCATCCGCCGTGCCGCCGGCCCGCTCCCCCGCTCCCCTCGCGTACCCGGAAGCCCTCCAGGAGTACCGGGTAGCGCCATTCGAGGATCTCGGGGTCGGTGAGCCGCGAATTGGTCATGTGCGTCTGTACGGCGTCGGTGCCGTCGAAGTCCTCCCCCGCGCCCGAGCCGCTCGCCACGGTCTCGTAGTACTGCACCCGTTCGTTACCGAACGTGAGGTTGTTCATGGTCCCCGAGCCCTCGGCCTGGACGCCCAGGGCCGCGTACAGGGCTCCCGTGACGGCCTGCGAGGTCTCCACGTTGCCCGCGACGGTGGCCGCGGGGTGGACGGGCGCGAGCATCGAGCCTTCGAGGACCCTGATCTCCAGCGGGGTGAGGCAGCCGCTGTTGAGCGGGATGTCGTCGGCCACCAGGGTCCGGAACACGTACAGGACGGCGGCCATGACCACGGACTTGGGCGCGTTGAAGTTGCCCGGCTGCTGCGGTGAGGTGCCGGTGAAGTCGACGAGAGCGCTCCGGGCGTCCCGGTCCACGGTCAGCGTCACCTCGATCACGGCGCCGTTGTCGGTCTCGTACCGGCAATGCCCGTCCCGGAGCCCGGCGACGATGCGGCGCACGGACTCCTCGGCGTTGTCCTGAACGTGGCCCATATAGGCGTCGACGACCTCGGGGCCGAACTGAGCGGTCATGCGGCGCAGTTCGGCGATGCCCTTCTCGTTGGCGGCGATCTGGGCGCGGAGGTCGGCGAGATTGGTGTCCGGGTCGCGGGAGGGGTACGCGGCGGAGCCGAGCAGGTCGCGGGTCTCGGCTTCGCGGAAGGTGCCGTCCCGCACCAGGAGCCAGTTGTCGAAGAGCACTCCTTCCTCCTCGACGGTGCGGCTGAAGGCCGGCATCGAGCCGGGTGTGATGCCTCCGATCTCGGCGTGGTGGCCCCGCGAGGCAACCAGGAACCGCAAGGTCCGAGCGCCGCCCGTCTCGTCGAACACCGGTGTCACGACGGTCACGTCGGGCAGGTGCGTACCGCCGTGGTACGGATCGTTGATGGCGTACACGTCGCCGGGCCGCATGGTGGCCCCGTTGCGGCGCAGCACTTCCTTGATGGACTCCCCCATGGAGCCGAGGTGCACCGGGATGTGCGGTGCGTTGGCGATCAGGTTGCCGTCCGCGTCGAACAGGGCGCAGGAGAAGTCGAGCCGCTCCTTGATGTTGACGGAGCGGGCGGTGTTCGCCAGGCGCACGCCCATCTGTTCGGCGATGGACATGAAGAGGTTGTTGAAGACCTCCAGCAGGACCGGGTCGACGCGGGTGCCGACGGCCTGTCTCGCGGGGCGGGGGCGGGCGCGGGTCAGGAGCAGATGGCCGGTGGGGGCGAGGGCCGCCTGCCAGCCGGGGTCGACGACGGTGGTCGCACCGTCCTCGGCGATGACGGCCGGGCCGGTCACGGTGTCCGTGGTCCGCAGGTCCGCCCGGCGGTGGAGGGCGGCGTCCTGCCGGCGGCCCTCGGCGAACATCTGCGCCGTGTCGTGGGGTCGCGGCGCGGTGGCCTCGCCCCGCCCGGGTCCGGGCGGCCGCGGCGGCGCGTGTTCCCCCGCCGCCCCGGTGGCCTCGACGGAGGCCGTCTCGACGACGAGCGGCCGCTCCATCGTGAAGCCGTAGCGGGCGCGGTGCTCGCCCGTGAACGCCTCGGTCATGGCGGCCACCGTGTCCAGTCCGGTGGAGAGGCTCGCGTCGGTCCCCTCGTACCGCAGGAGTACGCGCGCCCGGGTGCTGATCGCGCGGTCGGGGACGCCGTCGGCGCGCAGTTCGGCCCGGGTGCGGGCGGCCAGCGCGTCGCAGAGTTCGCCCAGGCGGGCCCGGGTGGCGGCGTCGAGCGGTGCCTCGACGGACTGTTCGCGCATGGCGGTCGCGTCGGCCAGCCCGATCCCGTAGGCGGACAGCACCCCGGCCAGCGGGGGCACGAGCACGGTGTCGATGCCGAGGGCGTCGGCGACGGCGCAGACGTGCTGGCCGCCGGCGCCGCCGAAGCCGGTGAGGGCGTACCGGGTGATGTCGTGGCCCCGCTGCACGGAGATCTTCTTGACCGCGTTCGCCATGTTGAGCACGGCGATGTCCAGGAACCCGGCTGCCGTCGCGGCAGCGGTCCGGCGGGTCCCGCTGGCCCGTTCGACCTCGTCGGCCAGGGCCTCGAAGCGTCTGCGCACGATCTCCGCGTCGAGGGGCAGGTCGCCGTCCGGCCCGAAGACCGCGGGGAAATGGGCAGGCTGGATCCGGCCGAGCATGACCTGGGCGTCGGTGACGGTCAGCGGCCCGCCCCTGCGGTAGCAGGCCGGGCCGGGCGCCGCTCCGGCCGAGTCGGGGCCGACCCGGTAACGACGGCCGTCGAAGTGCAGGACCGAGCCGCCGCCGGCCGCGACGGTGTGGATGTTCATCATGGGGGCGCGCATCCGCACGCCCGCCACCTCGGTGCCGAGCTCGCGTTCGAACTCGCCCGCGTAGTGCGAGACATCGGTGGACGTGCCGCCCATGTCGAAGCCGACGACCCGGTCGTATCCGGCTTGCGCGGAGGTGCGGGCCATGCCGACCACGCCGCCGGCGGGACCGGAGAGCACGGCGTCCTTGCCCCGGAACCGGGCGGCCTCGCGCAGACCGCCGTTGGACTGCATGAACATCAGCCGGATGCCGTCGAGTTCGGCGGCGATCGTGTCGACGTACCGGCGGAGGATCGGTGAGAGGTAGGCGTCGACGACGGTGGTGTCGCCGCGCGGCACCAGCTTGATCAGCGGGCTGACCTCGTGGGAACAGCTGATCTGGGTGAACCCCGCCGCACGGGCCTCGTCGGCTACCGCCTTCTCGTGGTCCGGGTGGCGGTAGCCGTGCATGAGGACGACGGCCGCACTGCTCAGCCCGTCACCGTGCGCGGCACGCAGCCGTTCCGCCACCGCGGCCCGGTCCAGGGGCCTGACGGTCCGTCCCTGGGCGTCGATGCGCTCGGGGACCTCGATCACTCGCTCGTACACGGCTTCGGGAAGCAGGATGCGGCGGTCGAAGAGCCGGGGCCTGTTCTGGTACGCGATGCGCAGGGCGTCCCGGAAGCCTTCGGTGATGACGAGGACGGTGGGTTCTCCGCGCCGCTCCAGCAGGGCGTTGGTGGCGACGGTGGTGCCCATCTTGACGGCGGCGACCCGGTCGGCGGGGACCGGTTCGTCCGGACCGAGTCCCAGCAGCAGGCGGATCCCGGCCACGGCGGCGTCCCGGTAGCGGTCCGGGTCGTGCGAGAGGAGCTTGCGGGTGACCAGCCGGCCCTCCGGGTCCCGGCCCACCACATCGGTGAACGTACCGCCTCGGTCGATCCAGAACTCCCAGCGTCCGGTCATCCCTCCATAGTGGCGCGCGGCCTTTCGGGAGGGGCGCACGACGCGAGGGGTATCCGGCGGCGGGAGGTTGCGGAGCCCCGGGCGGTATGGCGCGGCGCGCCCCCGACGCGCTGCGCTCCTGCGTTTTCCCGGTTGCGCGGGCTTCCGCGGCGGTTCCGACGCGGTCAGACCGCCGGCGCGTCCGGCCCGATCCTGCTGCGTACGGCCGACTGCACCTCGGCCTCCTCGGCCGGGTCGGCGGCCAGCCTGCGCAGGCGCTCGGCCACCCTGATGTCGCCGGTCTCCGCATGGCGTGCGGCGACCTCGCGGGTCGTCTCCTCGCAGTCCCACAGGCATTCGACCGCGAAACCGGTGGCGAAGGAGGGGTCGGTGGCGGCGAGGGCCCGGGCGGCCCTGCCCCGCAGATGGGAGGAAGAGGTCTCCCGGTAGACGTGGCGCAGTACGGGCGCCGCGCAGACGATGCCGAGCCGGCCGGTGCCGTCGACCAGGGTCCACAAGCGGGGTGCGTCCGGCCCCTCACCCCGTACGGTGTCACGCAGGGCGCCGAGGACCAGCGGGGCGTCCTGGGGGCCGCCGCGGGCGGCGAGAACACCGGCCGCCGAGGCACCCAGCGCGTCGGGCCTCCTGGCCCAGCGGCGCGCACGTTCCACGGCCGCCTCGCCGCACATCCGCTCGAACGCGGCGACGGCCGCTTCGGCGACGGTGCGTGAGGCGCTGACCGCCGCGGCCTCGATCAGGTCGAGCACGGCCGGGTCTCGCACCTCGGCGGCGAGGTAGTGCAGCGCGGCGCAGCGGGCGCCTTCGGGACCGCTGCGGGCGGCCTCGACGATCGCGGGCCGGTCCTCGGGTCCGGCCACGGCGGAGAGGCAGCGGGCTGCCGGTACGTGGAGGACGCTGCCCCGGTCGAGCCCTTGCTGGGCCCAGTCGAGGACGGCGCGGACGCCCCAGCCGGGGCGTGGCCCGCCGGGTCGCATCTGCCGTTGCCAGCGGTCGAACGAGCCCTGTTCCGAGGCGGCTCGCACCCGGGCGCCGACCGTTGGGCGCGGATCGTCGGCCCACAGACGCCAGGGGCGGGGCTCGAAGGCGTCCCGCACGGTGGCGGCCAGCTCGGCCCGGCCCTCGGCGTCGTCGGGGAACCGGGCGAGCACGGGCACGGCGAGGGACCGGAGCCCTGCGTCGTCGTCACGCAGCGCCAGCTCGTCCAGGGCCCAGGCCCAGTTGGATCCGGTCGCGGCGTAGCGCCGCAGCAGGGCCAGGGCGTCGTCGCGGCCGTACGAGGCGAGGTGGCCGAGGACGGCCAGGGCCAGGCCGGTCCGTGAGTCCTCCGTGTCGAGGTGGTCGTCAGGGTCCCAGAGGTGCCGCTCGATCTCCTCGATCCCGCCGTCCAGGTCGAGATAGAGGCGTGCGTAGTAGAGGGAGCGGTTCTCCACCTGCCAGTCGTGACGCGGGTCGCTCAGGACGCAGTGGTTGAGAGCCGCCAGGGCCTCGGGGCGTGGTGCGGCGAGTGCGTGGAGCGTGCCGTCGCCGCGGCCCCTCTGCAGCAGGCCGAGCAGGGTGCCGCTCGGCGCTATGAACGGATCGAACATGGGAAAAGCCTCACATCAAGCTGTCGACGCAACCGGGGACTGTGCAGTTCCACGTGCCGGGTGGGCACTAGACCGCGCAGCGACATGATCGGCCGACCGCCGTCTTCTGCCTGGTGTAGACCATCTTCCTCTGCCTCTCGTCGGTGGCCCGAATCGGGCCCGCGACGTCATGATGACCCAGCCATTTCGCCACCGCGACCACATTTACGGCGAAGCCCCTTCAGCGGGCGCCGAAGAGTTCCAGCAGGTCGGCCTTGTCGAACATGCGCGCCGTGTCCAGCGCGGAGGGTGTTCCGGCCGCCGGATCGGCCCCCGCGTCGAGCAGCGCCTTGATCACCGCGTCCTCGCCCTTGAAGACGGCTCCGGCGAGCGGCGTCTGCCCGCGGTCGTTGGCGCGGTCCGGGTCGGCGCCGCGGCCGGCCAGGACGATGACCGCGGGGGCGTGCCCGTGGTAGGCCGCGAGCATCAGCAGCGAGTCGCCCCGGTCGTTGGTGAGGTTCACCGGGACCCCGGCGTCGACGTAGGCCGCCAGTGCGTCGGCGTCGCCGTGACGGGCCAGGTCGAAGACCTTGGTCGCCAGCTCGACCACCTCGGGATCAGGGGTTTCGCTCATCGGGGGACCGCCTTCCTTTAACCGTTCGCGCTGATGCCGGCCTGCCGGGGCGTGCGCCGCGTAGGCCGTACGAGTGAATCGACAGGGTACTGCCCGGGCGCGCACATGCCCCGGCCCACCCATGGCAAAAGATCACGTCGAGTGACGACGAAGACGGGCCGGACCACGAAAACCTCTCCTGCCGGCCCCGCCGTGTGCGCCAGTTCAGTGAACAATCAGACTTTTCACCCAATTGCAGCTTTTATCATATAGATACTTCCGGTGAGCTTGGAAGGACTCATGGTGACTGTCCCCCCAACCAGGAGAACCACTCATGATCCTTTCCATGTCAGGCGTCGTCATCCTCGGCATCATCGTCTTCCTGTTCTTCAGGAAGGACGGCCTCAAGGCATCGCACGCCCTCGTCACCGCCCTGTTCGGCTTCTACCTGGCCGGCACCGCCATCGCACCGAGCATCACCGCGGGCGGAGCGAGCCTTGCCGGCCTCCTGGGCGGGATCAAGTTCTGACCCTCCGCTACCGCTCCCACCCCCGTCAGGAGACCGACGTGGCCCGGCGACCACTCCCCCGCATTCTGAGCAGCGGCAGCGCTTCGATCACTCGCAGTCGAGAGTTCGCGCGCACGGCCGCCGACAGCGCCACCGACGTGCTCCATCCGCTGATCATGATCACTCGTGGTCTGCGGCTGCTGGCCGGTGCAGGACGGCAGAAGTGGGCCGCGACGCCCAAGGACCGGCGTGGTCCCACGCTGTTCCTCGTCGCGGCCTGCGTGCTCGTGGTCGCGCTCATCCCGTACGGGCCGCTGCTGGCCCTCGTCACGGTGATGGGCGCCGCCGCGTGGAAAGGACGGGAACGCACGCCCGTCAGGACCGGCCCGGACGAGGCGGAGACCGGGCGCCTGCAGGCCCTGTACGAGGCTCTCGTGCCGTACTTCTCGACGTCCGACGACCCCAGTCCGCTGTTCACCCACGGGGGCGACTGGGACAAGGTCTTCAGCGAGTACGCGTTCGACGGCGACGGCCGGGTCAGCAGTCTCCGTGTGACGTACCCCGCCTACTTCACCGACAGCGAGGCCGCTTCCCGCGCCCGGATCGAACAGTTGTTGCACGCCAAGTCGGGCCGTGGCCGGGAGTACCTCTTCACATGGGACGAGGAGGGCAACCAGCTCCGTATGAACGTGCTCGACGCCCTGCCCACCTCTCTCACCGCCCAGCGCTTCGTCACCGCCCCGGGCGAGACCGTCCTCGGGTTCACCGACGACGACGCGGTGCAGCGCACGGTGCCGGTGAGCGACGGCGACGAGACCCGGGACGCGCCCGGCGTCGTCTGGCGCACCGGCCAACGCTCCACCGAACCGCATCTGCTGATCGCCGGCCAGCCCGGCAGCGGCACCACCACACTCCTGCGCTCCATCGCCCTCCAGGCGCTCCAGCAGGGCGACATCCTGATCATCGAGGGCAGCGGCACCGGCGAGTACGCGTGCTTCACCGGACGCGAGGGCGTCCTTGCCGTCGAATGCGCCCTGGCAGGGGCGCTGTCCACCCTCGAATGGGCGGCCACCGAGACGGAGCGCCGGCTGATCGAGGCCAACCGGGCCCGGCAGTCAGGTCAGGCCGCCCCGGAGGACACCCGGCGCCCCCTCTGGATCCTGCTGGACCGGCCCAGCGTGCTCGGCCACCTCGCCGCCGCGGACGGCGGGCCCGACCCGCAGGAACTGCTCCAGGTCCCGTTGCGGCACGGCAGGGCGGCCAACGTCACCGTGGTGATGACCGAGCAGTTCGACAGCCTGGACGGCCTGAGCGACACCGTCCGGTCCCACACCAGGGCCCGGGTCGTGCTCGGCCACTGCTCCCCCGGCCAGATCGAGTCCGTCCTCGGTCTCGAGCCGCACACCACCCCCACTCCGGACGTCCCGCCCGGCCGTGGGTACGCGCGACTCGGCACCGGACCGGTCCTGCGCATCCAGGTGCCCGCCACCCCCGATCCGTACGACGACGCGACGAGCGAGGCGCAGCGCCAGGCGGTGCTCGACCTGCTCCCCGAGCGGCGCACCGCGATCGAGGCGAGCATGCCCGATCCCGTGATGGCGGAGACCGTGACCGCGTCCGTCGCCATCGAGGGCCTGGCCCTCAGCGACTGACCCGGACGTTGAGGGACGAGGGGCCCGCGGACCGATGGATCCGCGGGCCCCTCGTCGTATGCCGCAGGCGCTCAGGCCACGAAGGTACGGGGCGCCTCCGCCCCCGCGCCCGCCCCCGAACCGACCAGCCGGGCGGCGGCGGCGAGGCGCTGGGCCGCCTCGTCCGCGACCGGCCCGCCCACCGTGAACGGCAGCCGCACATAGCCCTCGAAGGCCCCGTCGACTCCGAACCTGGGGCCGGAGGGCACCCGGACCCCGACCCGTTCCCCGGCCACCGCGAGCCGCGAGCCGGAGAGCCCGCCGGTGCGCACCCAGAGGGTCAGACCGCCGCGCGGTACGGCGAACTCCCAGTCCGGCAGTTCCCGGCGCACCGCAGCGACGAGCGCGTCCCGGTTGTCCCGCGCCTGCTCCCGGCGGATCTGCACGGCCTCTTCCCAGCCACCGGTACGCATCAGCCAGTTGACGGCCAGCTGCTCGAGGACCGGGGTCCCCATGTCCGCGTAGGCGCGCGCGGCCACCAGGCTGCGGATCACGTCCGGGGCGGCACGGACCCAGCCGATGCGCATGCCGGCCCAGAAGGCCTTGCTGGCCGACCCGACGGTGAGCACGGTGCTGCCGGCCGGGTCGAAGGCACAGACCCGGCGCGGCATGTCCACGTCGTCGTCCAGGTACAGCTCGTTCATCGTCTCGTCGACCACCAGGACCGTGCCGGCCGAGCGGGCGGCATCCACCAGCGCGCGGCGGCGGTCCTCGTCGGCGAGGGCGCCGGTGGGATTGTGGAAGTCCGCGACGACGTACGCGAGCCGGGGGGCCGCGTCCCTCAGCACCTGGCGCCACCGGTTCATGTCCCAGCCCCCGAGCCCCTCCTCCATGGCCACCGGCACGAGCCGGGCGCCCGCCTCCCGCATCAGCTGAAGGATGTTGGCGTAGCTCGGGGACTCCACCGCGATCCGTTCGCCGCGACCGGCGAAGAGGTGGCAGATCGCGTCGATCGCGCCCATCGCCCCGGTGGTGACCATGATCTGTTCGGGCATCGTCGGAATACCGCTCGCGGTGTAGCGGTCGGCGATCATCTGCCGCAGCGCCGGCAGCCCGGCCGGATAGTCGCCGTGGGTGTGGGCGTACGGGGTCAGCTCCTCCAGGGCACCCTGGACGGCCCGGGTGAGCCACGGCTCGGGGGCCGGCAGTGAGGCGCAGCCCAGGTCGATCATCGATCCGAGCGCCTCGGGCGGCAGCGGCTCCAGTCCGCGGGCGGGCAACGGATTGCCCGCCGGGACCGCCGTCCAGCTGCCGGCCCCGCGCCGGGACTCCAGGAAGCCCTCGGCCCGCAGGGCCTCGTAGGCGGCGGCGACCGTCGTACGGCTGACGGAGAGGGCGAGTGCCAGCTCACGTTCGGCGGGCAGCCGGGCGGCGACCGGGACGCGGCCTTCGAGGACGAGCAGCCGGATGCCGTCGGCGAGCGCACGATAGGCGGGCGGCCTGCGGGTGCCGGGGCCCGCGGGCCGGGGCTGCTGGGCGTGGAGCTGCCGGGCGAGCTGTGCCGCACCGACGGCCGAAGTCCACTGCGCCATGAGAATCAGTCCACCTTCCTCGGATTGGCCATAGTTGGCAGCCAATCCCCTGCCACAGAGTGACATGCAGCAGTCCACAACCACCACACCAGGGGGCACCACTTGTCCATCACCGCCGTGCCGCGCGGGGCTCACCTCACCCGGCGGCTGATCCGGCTCTACGCGGGCCTGGCGCTGTACGGGGCGAGTTCCGCTCTGCTGGTTGTCGCCGGACTCGGCCTGGAGCCCTGGGGAGTACTGCACCAGGGGCTCGCCGAGCGCACCGGGATCAGCATCGGCGTCGTCTCGATCATCGTCGGTGCGATCGTGCTGCTGCTCTGGATTCCGCTCCGGCAGCGGCCGGGCCTGGGCACCGTCTCGAACGTCTTCGTCGTCGGTCTCGCGATGGACGGCACGCTGGCCCTCGTCCCCGAGGTGCACGGGCTGCCCGCACAGGCCGGGGCGATGGTGGCGGGGGTCGTCCTCAACGGCGTGGCGACGGGGCTCTACATTGCCGCCCGGTTCGGTCCCGGGCCGCGGGACGGGCTGATGACCGGTCTCCACCGGCGGACCGGCCGGTCGATCCGGCTCGTCCGCACGGCGATCGAGGTGGCGGTCGTGGTGACCGGGTTCCTGCTCGGCGGCTCCCTCGGCGTGGGTACGGTCCTGTACGCCCTGGCCATCGGCCCGCTCGCCCAGTTCTTCCTGCGCTTCTTCGCGTCCACGGACGACGGGGGCACCACGGCTGCCGCCCGGACATCCGGGCAGGCCATACTGCGGCGGTGACTTCCGTACGCCACCCCTATCTGGACCACCCCGCCCCTCTCGCGTTCGCCCACCGGGGCGGGGCGGCGGACGGGATCGAGAACACGGCGGCCGCCTTCCGCCGCGCCGCAGATGCCGGGTACCGGTACTTCGAGACCGATGTGCACGCCTCGGCGGACGGCCGACTGGTCGCCTTCCACGACTCCACCCTGGACCGGGTCACCGATTCCCGGGGCCGGATAGCGGAGCTGCCGTGGAGCGAGATACGACGGGCCCGCGTGGCCGGGCGTGAGCCGCTGCCGCTGTTCGAGGAACTCCTGGAGACATTCCCCGAGGCCCGCTGGAACGTGGACATCAAGGCCGGGCCGGCGCTCGCACCGCTCGTGGAGCTGATCCGCCGGACGGACTCCTGGGACCGGGTGTGCGTCGGCTCCTTCTCCGAGGCACGGGTGGCCGCGGCGCACCGGCTGGCGGGCCCCCGGCTCGCCACCTCCTACGGTGTCCGAGGCGTCCTGGGGCTGCGCCTGCGCTCGTACGGGATCCCGGCGGCGCTGCGCGCCGGCGCGGTCTGCGCACAGGTTCCGGAGACGCAGGGCGGCGTGCGCGTCGTCGACCGGCGCTTCGTGCGGGAGGCACACGCGCGCGGCCTCCAGGTGCACGTCTGGACGGTGAACGAGCCGGAGCGGATGACCGCGCTCCTGGACCTCGGAGTGGATGGCATCATGACCGATCACATCGAGACGCTGCGCACGGTGCTGAGCGAGCGGGGGGCCTGGCCCTGACGCCGGCCCGGTCACGTCTCCACGGGGAGAGACGAGGGGTGCGCAATGAGCGCCGAGACCACGGACACCGCCGAGCCGGCGGACGGCCCCGCCGGGGCGAACGGCCCCGACGCCCGGCGCCGTGAGCAGCGTGGCTGGTATTTCTACGACTTCGCGTGCTCCGTCTACTCGACGAGCGTCGTCACGGTGTTCCTGGGGCCGTATCTGACGTCGGTCGCCAAGGCCGCCGCCGACGCCGAGGGCTACGTCCATCCGCTGGGCATCCCGGTCCGCGCGGGATCGCTGTTCGCGTACACGATCTCGGCCTCCCTCGTCCTCGCCGTGATCCTCATGCCGATGGCCGGCGCCGCGGCCGACCGTACGGGCCGCAAGAAGCCCCTCCTCGCGGCAGCGGCCTACACGGGTGCCACCGCGACGGCTGCGATGTTCTTCCTGGACGGCCACCGCTATCTGCTCGGCGCCTTCCTGCTCATCGTGGCGAACGCCTCGATCTCGGTGTCGATGGTGCTCTACAACGCCTATCTGCCGCAGATCGCGGAGCCCGACGAACGCGACGCGGTCTCCTCCCGCGGCTGGGCGTTCGGTTACACCTCGGGCGCACTGGTCCTCGTCCTCAATCTGATCCTGTACACCGGCCACGACTCGTTCGGCCTCTCGGAGTCGGACGCCGTGCGGATCTGTCTTGCCTCCGCCGGTGTCTGGTGGGGCGCGTTCACCGTCATCCCGCTGCGCCGGCTGCGCGACCGGAACACCGGGGCCGGCGGCGGCGAGGTGGTCGGATCCGGGTGGGGGCAGCTGATGGCAACCCTGCGCGACATGCGCCGTCACCCGCTCACTCTCTCTTTCCTGCTGGCGTACCTCGTCTACAACGACGGTGTGCAGACGGTCATCTCCCAGGCGTCCGTGTACGGCTCCGAGGAACTGGGCCTGAGCCAGACGACGCTGATCACGGCTGTACTGCTGGTCCAGGTGCTGGCGGTCGCCGGGGCGCTCGGAATGGGACGCATGGCGCGCGTCCACGGCGCGAAGCACACGATCCTGGGCTCACTCGTGGTCTGGACGCTCATCCTGGTCGCCGGCTACTTCCTGCCCGCCGACTCGCCGGTCTTCTTCTACGCGCTGGCCGCGGCGATCGGCCTCGTCCTCGGCGGCAGCCAGGCGCTTTCCAGGTCCCTCTACTCGCATCTGGTGCCGCGCGGGAAGGAGGCGGAGTACTTCTCCGCGTACGAGATGAGCGACCGCGGACTGAGCTGGCTGGGGCCACTGGTGTTCGGGCTCGCGTACCAGCTGACCGGCAGTTATCGGGATGCGATCATCTCGTTGGTGGTCTTCTTCGTGGTCGGTTCCGTGCTGCTCGCGAGGGTGCCGGTGCGGCAGGCGGTGGCGGCCGCCGGGAACCCTGTTCCCGAACGGATTTAGACGTTGAAGTGAAAGGCCGGTAGTGTACGCCTTTGGCCTGCCCGGAGGACCGTTACTGCGAGTGGAAGAATCCAAACCGTTGGGTGACAACTTCCGCCAGATGTGACAAACCGGGCATTGGCGGGTACTTCAACACTCGCAAACCTGAAAAAGCAGCGGCACGACGGGCGACGCATGACCGGCAACGGGAATCTTTGCCGCCGACCGGACGTTGACCGGATGACGACGACAGCGACATTTGTCCTGTGGGCGACAAGCCCGGGAGGCACGATTCATGAGTGAGCGAGCTCTCCGCGGCACGCGACTCGTGGTTACCAGCTACGAGACGGACCGCGGCATCGATCTGGCCCCGCGCCAGGCGGTGGAGTACGCATGCCAGAACGGACATCGATTTGAGATGCCGTTCTCGGTAGAGGCGGAAATTCCGCCGGAGTGGGAGTGCAAGGCGTGTGGCGCCCAGGCACTCCTGGTGGACGGGGATGGCCCCGAGGAGAAGAAGGGCAAGCCTGCGCGTACGCACTGGGACATGCTCATGGAGCGGCGCACACGCGAGGAGCTTGAGGAGGTGCTGGCCGAGAGGCTGGCGGTTCTGCGCTCCGGCGCCATGAACATCGCCGTGCATCCGCGGGACAGCAGAAAGTCTGCCTGACCGCGTAGCACAGCATCGAGACAGAGCCGCGGGCCGCGACACCTTGTGTGTCGCGGCCCGCGGCTCTGTGTTGGGCGTAGGTTACGGCGTCAGCGGCGGGCGCGGGTTGTCGTCCGGACGGGAGGGCTCCTCCCGGATCACCTCGCCCTGGACGACCTTCCCGTCCGGGCGGTGCATCCGGGCCTGCTGGAAGGCGTCCGAGAGGCTGCCGGGACCCGCCGCCCTCATCCGCCGTTCGAGTGAGCTCTCCGCATACCTGCTGAGTGCCGACCTGACCGGCGGCACCAGGAGCAGCAGGCCGGCCACATCCGAGATCACCCCGGGGATCATGATCAGCAGCCCGGCGAGCATCAGGAAGCCGTTCCCCCGGGTGCTCGCAGGGGCGGGCGTCGATCCACCGGCACCCGGCTGCCCGGGCGACTGCTGGAGCGTCTCGGTGAGATTGCGGAAGGCGCGGCGGCCGGCCCGCTTCATCACCACGGCCCCCAGGACGACCCCCGCGGCCAGGAGCAACAGCACGGTGAACCCGCCTGCCACGTCCGCCACCACGATGAGCAGCCAGATCTCCAGCACCGCCCAGGCGGCGATGGCGAGAGGTACGAAGGTCCGGGCGCGCGAGCGCCTGCGGGCGGTCGGGGGCGGTGTGCCGGTCGTCATGCCCCCAGTGTGCCTGGAGCGGCGTCCGGACGGGGTAAGGGGGTGACAGAGGCCCGCGCGGCCCGGGTCAGGGGGTCCGGCGGCCGAACACCCGGTTCGTACGCGTGGTGACACCCCACGCGGTCACGCGCCAGAGCGCCTCGACCAGGATGTCGCGGCTCATCTTGGAGTCACCGATCTCCCGGTCCACGAAGGTGATCGGGACCTCGACCACGTGGAAACCGGCCTCGATCGCGCGGCGGGCCAGGTCGACCTGGAAGCAGTATCCCTGGGAGGCGACCTCGTCCAGGCCGATGCCCTGCAGCGTCTCGGTGCGGAAGGCCCGGTAACCGCCGGTGACGTCCCGTGTCTGCAGTCCGAGCAGCAGCCGGGAGTACGTGCTGCCACCGCGGGAGATCATCTCGCGGGACTTGGGCCAGTTGACCACCCGGCCGCCCGGGACCCATCGGGAGCCGAGCACGAGATCGGCGCCCTTGAGGGCGGTGAGCAGGCGGGGCAGTTCCTCGGGCTGGTGGGAGCCGTCGGCGTCCATCTCGACGAGGACGCCGTAGTCGTGGTCGATGCCCCAGCGGAACCCGGCGAGGTAGGCCGCGCCGAGTCCCTCCTTGCCCTTGCGGTGCAGCACGTGGACCTGGTCGTCGGCCGCGGCGAGTTCATCGGCGAGCTTTCCGGTGCCGTCCGGGCTGTTGTCGTCGGCGACCAGAATGTCAGCCTCCGGCACGGCGGCGCGCACCCGGCTGACGATCGGCTTGATGTTCTCGGCCTCGTTGTAGGTCGGAATGATCACCAGAGCTCTGCCGAGCGGGCCGTATCGCCTCTGACCGCCGTCGTTCACTTACTGCCCCTTAAGTCCGTACGCAGATGCACACCATATCGAGCGCGGCGCGCGCGCCGACCGACGCGGTCGGGCGGCGTGGGAGGCGACGGCGGACAGAAGAGCGGAAGTGCGGACAGAACTGCGGATCGGGGCCCGGCGCCCTTCGGGCCGACCTGGGACCCGCCGGCTGCGGGTCGACCTAGAGCCGTTGTCTACTGAACGTCCGGGCCCCACCCGGGTCGCACCCTCCAACCGGCTGAAACCTTCCCTCGCCCCCGAGGCGCGGGCGCTGAACCTGGCTGTCAGGGGTGGTGCGCCGGTGCGGCACACCACCCCATGACCCAGCGGCGTTCGACGACTGCGTGGAGGTTTAACCGGTCGGACGTCCTGTGGTGGACTCGGCCGAACCTACCGGCCTGTGGGCGCATTCTGTCAATAGTTGCCTGACCTGCACCGTTTACCGAACTTGCCTGGTCAGTCCCGAAGATCCCCAGGTCGTGGCAGAACGAGGGCGACTTCGATCGGCGGTACGAAATGTCCCGACGTCACTCGTTCGGCCGTACGTAGACAGTTTGTCCGAAGACAACCGTGCGCAGGCAGACCGGGAGCTCGGCCCCGGGGCTGAGATCCGGCAGCCCCGGCGTTCCCGACCTGGGATCCGTGGACCAGCGGGCCACCCGGTCGTCCGGGGCCTGGACCACGAGTTCCTCGGTGCGCCAGACCGCGTAGTCGGCAGGGGCACCCGGCACCAGCGTGCCCGCGTCATCACGGCCGACGGCCCGCCAGCCGCCCCTGGTGTGGGCGGTGAAGCCGGCCCGTACCGAGATCCGGTGTTCGGGTGTCCGGTGGAACGCGGCGGCCCGCACGGTCCCCCACGGGTCCAGGGGGGTCACCGGACTGTCCGAGCCGAACGCGAGGGGCACACCGGCCCGCAGGAGCGCCGCGTACGGGTTCAGGGTCCTCGACCGCCCGGCACCGAGCCTGCGGGCGTACATGCCCTCCTCACCGCCCCAGGCGGCGTCGAAAGCGGGCTGGACCGAGGCGGTGAGGCCGAGCTCGGCAAAGGCGGCCACGGTTTCGGGCGTGAGCATCTCCGCGTGCTCGACCCGGTGCCTGGCGGCCCGCACCCGCCCGAGGCCGACCTTCCCGGCGGCCGCCCGGATGCCGTCGACGACGGCGGAGAGAGCGGCGTCGCCGATGGCGTGGAAGCCCGCCTGAAGCCCGGACTCGGTGCAGGCGGCGACATGGGCGGCGATCTGCGCGGCATCCAGATGGGCGGCGCCCGTGACCGGTGCGTCGGCGTACGGCTCGTGGAGGCAGGCGGTGTGGGAGCCCAGCGACCCGTCGGCGAAGAGGTCCCCCGCCGCGCCCACCGCACCGAGCTCCCGCACACGCCGGGCGTCCTTCTCGCTGCCGACCTGCTCGGCCCAGTAGCCGAAGACCCGCGGCCCCGGCTCGGCGGCCGCCAGCTTCAGCAGCGAAGTGAAGTCGTCCTCGTCGGAGATGTCCGGGCCACCGCATTCGTGGACGGAACCGATCCCGAGGGACGCCGCGTGGGCCAGCGCGGCACGCTGGGCGTCGGCACGCTGGCGGGGCGAGACGGCACCGTGGGCGGCCGCGCGCACCGCGTGGTGGGCGGCACCCGTCAGCGGCGCGTCGGGCCGGTAGCCGCCCATCGAGGCGATGTGGGGGACGAGATCGAGCAGGGCCGTGGTGACGACCGCCGAATGCACGTCGATCCGGGGCAGATAGACCGGCCGCCCGGAGGCGGCCGCGTCCAGTTCGCCGCGCGTGGGCGGGCGCTGCTCCGGCCAGCGCGTGGCGTCCCAGCCGTGGCCCAGGACCACCCGGTCGGCGGGGTGCGCCGCCACGTACGTCCGCACGAGGGCAAGGGCCTCGCCGAGGGTGCGGGCGCCCGAGAGGTCGAGACCGGTGAGGGCCAGACCGGTCGAGGTGGTGTGGACGTGCGCGTCGGTGAACGCGGGAGTGACCAGGGCCCCGTCGAGGTCGACGACTTCGTCGACACCGCTCGCGAAGGCGTCGGCGGCCCCTTCGGAGCCCACCCACACGACATGCCCGCGTTCGACCACCATGGCGGTCGCGAAGGGGTCGGCGGGGCTGTGGACGTCTCCACCGCGCAGCAGCACGGTGCGGTGTTCGCTCTGGGGGGCGGTGCTCTCGGTCATGGGCACCAGTCTCCCGCCTGCCGGGGTCCGCGCGGCGCGCGGCCCCCCTTACGGCCTCACCCGCGAACGGCGGCGGGTGAGGGCGTCAGATCTGCGGCGGGCGCGCCTCGTAGGGCGTGGAGAGGACCACGGTGGTGCGGGTGGAGACGCCGGCGAGCGAGCGGATCCGGGTGAGCAGGTGCTCCAGCTCCAGTGGGGTCGCCACCCGCACCTTGAGGATGTAGTTCTCGTCGCCCGCGACGCTGTGGCAGGCCTCCAGTTCCGGGACGCCGGCGAGCCGCTCCGCGATGTCGTCCGGCGCACTCGGGTCGAAGGGCTTCACCGAGATGAACGCGGTCAACGGCAGGCCGACGGCCTCGGGGTCGACGACCGCGGCATAGCCCCGGATCACCCCGCGCTGTTCCAGCCTGCGGACGCGCTGATGAACGGCCGAGGTGGACAGGCCGGTGGCCTTGCCCAGGTCGGTGTAGCTCATCCGCCCGTCCTTGACGAGCAACTCCACGATTTGTCGGTCCAGCTCCTCCATATGGATCAATCTATGGCCCCGGGCCCTCCAGGCACAGTCGTGGAGGGCCCGTGAAGGGCACCTGCGAGCGGCATGTGACCAATGCCACAGGTTTACGCGCCGGTAGCCGAGCCCCTCGCGGTTACGGCGGAGGTGCGACGGGAAGTGCTTGCTGTGGTCGAGGCCGCGGCGCCTTGTCGGCCCACCCGAGGGGGGAATTTCCCATGCAGAGCCTGAAGCTCACCGGACGTACCGAACCGGAGCCCGTTGATCCTTTCGAGGACACCGCTCCCGACGCGTACGACATGTTCGAGATGTACCGGGTCGTCTGCCCGGACTGCGCGCAGCCCATCGCGCTCCTGGCGGACGAGGACGTACTGCCGGAGCACGCGCTGTGCCCCACGCCGTGGAACCCGTTCGTCCTGACGGTGTGCGCCGGAACCGGACGTGCCGCGTCCGAGGCCCGGCCCGCCGACGAGTCGGCCGGCGCCCAGGAGCAGGAGACGGCGCTGCTGCTGACGCTCCCTCAGGGGCTCGACTGGAGGATGCAACCGTTCTCGCACGCCGGGGGTTCGGGCTCGCGCCCGCTCCGGGTGCCCCACCAGCTGCGTCGCGACGCCGCCTGAGACCCGCCGCCCGGGGGCGATGAGCCCGGCTGCCCGCACCACGGCCCCCGCCGGAGCCGCGGGCAGTCCGCCGCCCCCGGCCGGTCACGGCGCGCCAAGAGGACGTGCCGAACAGGCGCTCGCATCGGCCGGGCAGTGACCCGGCCCGGCATCGCGCCGTTGGCCCGGCATGACCCTGCTGCACTCCACGGCCGGCCCCGGCCGCCGCCGTCTCGCCGCTCCGGCCTCCGAAGAATCGGTTCCGCAGTCCCGCCCCTCGCCGGCACCGTCGAATTCGCCGGGCCCTGCACCGCGATCGGCGCCCCACTCGACCGATCCGCCCATCTACCGGGCGCTGCTCCAGCACTGGGAGAGCACCGGCAGGACCCTGCCGGGCCGCCATGACCAGGAGTGGAACCGGATCATGACGACGCCGGTGTGGTCGGACCGGCTGCTGCGGGTCAGCGCGTCTCAGGACCCGCGAGGTGGCGGGCGATGACCATCCGCTGGATCTGATTGGTGCCCTCGACGATCTGCAGCACCTTCGCCTCACGCATCAGCCGCTCGACGGGGAAGTCCAGCGTGTAGCCGTATCCGCCGAGCACCTGGACGGCGTCGATGGTGACGCGCATCGCGGCGTCCGTACAGAAGAGCTTGGCCATGGCCGCCTGCCGCGAGAAGGGGCTGCCCGCGTCGCGCAGCCGGGCGGCCTCCAGGTAGAGCGCGCGGCCCGCCTCGATCTGTGTGGCCATGTCGGCGAGCATGAACCGCAGGCCCTGGAAGTCCGCGATGGGACGGCCGAACTGCCGGCGCCCGGTGGCGTACGCGACGGCCTCGTTCATCGCGGCCTGGGCCACACCGATGGCACAGGCGGCGATGCCCAGCCGGCCCGAGTCGAGCGCGGACAGGGCGATCGCGAAGCCCTGCCCCTCGTCACCGATCCGGCGCGCGTCGGGGATCCTCACTCCGTCGAAGTGCAGCTGGGCGGTGGGTGAGCCCTTCATCCCCATCTTCTTCTCGGGGACGGCGGCGCTCAGACCCGCGGCGTCGCCGGGGACGAGGAAGGCGGTGATCCCGCGGGGGCCCTCGACCCCCGTGCGGGCCAGGACCGTGTAGAAGTCGGCGATGCCGCCGTGGGTGATCCACGCCTTGGTGCCGGTGATGACCCAGTCCTCACCGTCCCGTACGGCCTTGGTCCGCAGCGAGGCGGCATCGGAGCCCGAGGCGGGCTCGGAGAGGCAGTAGGCGCCCAGCAGGCCGCCCCCGAGCATCGCCGGAAGGTGTTCGGTCTGCTGATCCTTCGTGCCGTAGCCGGCCAGCGCGTGGCAGGCGAGGGAGTGGACGCTGACGCCGAGTCCGACGGTGAGCCGGGCCGCGGCGAGTTCTTCGAGTACCTGGAGGTAGACCTCGTACGGCTGGTCCCCACCGCCGTGGGCGGAGTCGTAGGGCAGGCCGAGCAGGCCTGATTCGGAGAGCAGAGTGAAGATCTCGCGCGGGAAACGGCCCGCGTCCTCCTCCTCGGCTGCCCGCGGCACGATCTCCCGCTGGGCGATGTCACGGACGAGCGCGACGAGTTGCCTGGACTCCTCGGTGGGCAGACGGCGTTCCACCGATTGCGGGGCACGGTCGGACATGACGGCGCTCTCCTCCCTGTCGGGCGTTGCGGCGGTCGCGCGCGCGGGGTGTGAGCGGCGCCGCCGGGGGGATCTCCGGACGATGCCCGGAAAACACTGCTGCCCAGCCGATGTTGCCCTCCCGGATTACGAGAGGCGCAGGCAGGCGGCTGTGGCGGCTTGAGTATGCCCGATCGGACGGTATCCGTCACCGGTTGACAGATCACGCCCGGAAAGCGGTGGTGACGGCCGGGACGATCACGGGAACTGGTCCGAACCATTGACCCAACTGGTCTAGTCCATCTACGGTTTCGGCCAACCGGCTTTCCGCGTTCATGCCAAATTCGCACGTCCGCCGGAAGCCGGTCGTCCACTGGCACGTCCCCTCCCCCACGAGGAGCAACCATGACCGGACTTCGTCGCCCGTGGGCCCGTCCGCGGGCTCTCGCCGCTGTGGCCTGTACCGCCGCCCTGGGCGCCGCCCTGCTGGGCGTCGCGGGCACCGGGCCGGCCGGAGCGGCCCCCGCCGCCCAGCGGGCCGCCGCACCGGCAGCAGCACCGGCCGCCCCCACAGCGGCCGGCAGCAAGGTGGTCGGATACTTCACCAACTGGGGTGTCTACCAGCGCGATTACCACGTCAAGAACATCGAGACCTCCGGTTCGGCCGACAAGCTCACCCACATCAACTACGCCTTCGGCAACGTCCAGGGCGGCAAGTGCACCATCGGTGACTCCTACGCCGACTACGAGAAGGCCTACACCGCCGACCAGTCCGTCGACGGGGTCGCGGACACCTGGGACCAGGAGCTGCGGGGCAGCTTCAACCAGCTGCGCAAGCTGAAGAAGCTGCACCCCGACCTCAAGGTCATCTGGTCGTTCGGCGGCTGGACCTGGTCCGGCGGCTTCGGCGAGGCGGCACAGAACCCGGCCGCGTTCGCCAAGTCCTGTCACGACCTGGTGGAGGACCCGCGCTGGGCCGATGTCTTCGACGGCATCGACATCGACTGGGAGTACCCGAACGCGTGTGGTCTCACCTGCGACACCAGCGGTCGTGACGCCTACGGCAACCTGCTGTCCGCCCTGCGCACCGAGTTCGGCACGGACGCTCTGGTCACCTCGGCGATCAGCGCGGACGGCTCCGAGGGCGGCAAGCTCGACGCCGTCGACTACGGTGGCGCGTCGAAGTACGTCGACTGGTACAACCCGATGACGTACGACTTCTTCGGCGCCTGGGACGCGAAGGGCCCGACGGCCCCCCACTCCCCGCTCACCTCCTACACGGGCATCCCCAAGGAGGGCTTCAACAGTGAGGCGGCCATCGACAAGCTGAAGGCGCAGGGCGTTCCTGCCTCGAAGCTGCTGCTCGGCATCGGCTTCTACGGCCGCGGCTGGACGGGCGTCACCCAGGACGAGCCCGGCGGTACGGCGACCGGTGCGGCCCCGGGCACGTACGAGGCGGGCATCGAGGACTACAAGGTGCTGAGGAACAGCTGCCCCACGACGGGCACCGTCGCCGGTACGGCGTACGCGCACTGCGGCACCGACTGGTGGAGCTACGACACCCCGGCCACCATCGGCACCAAGATGGCGTACAAGAACCAGCAGGGTCTGGGAGGCACCTTCTTCTGGGAGCTCAGCGGAGACACGACTGATGGCGAGCTGATCAAGGCGATCGACTGACGTCGTCGCGGCAGGCGTGAAGGGGGCGGCAGGCCGGGCGGGCCTCCCGCCCCCTTCACTTCCGGAAAGGGACGCGGGTCACATGAGGCCGAGCTGCGTGACGAACATGGCGATCACGACGACGAGCGTCCAGCCCAGGACGTTCTCCAGCAGCTTGGAGCCGTCCTCGGGCCCGCCGGTCCGCGCGCGGCGGCGGGCAGGGGTGGTGGTTGCGGCAGCAGTCGCGGTCATGGCATCTCGTTCGGTCGGCCGGCAGTCGGTGTCCCCCGAGGACCCGACCACAGTGCCAGCCGGACGGGCTCCCGGGGTAGAGATCTGCGTCACTGCCCCCGGGGCGGCCCGACGGCGTCAGCGGCCGCCCGCCCCCACCGGGCCCGGCGCCGGGCGGTGACGGGCGAGCGGGGCGCACCGGCGGCGAGGGCCGCCTGTGCCCGACACCACACCGCCGCAGTCCATCAGGGCATCCCCCCTCCCGGTCCGGCTGGCCCCCGCCCCCGTCACGCCGGGGCGCAGGCCCAGGACGGCAGCTCACCGATGCGGCCCCCCGCCCCGGGCCTTTCGGCGAGCGTCACCCGATGGGGCGACCGTGCTCCGCGCCGACGCTCCCCGGTACCTGCTGCCGCAGGACCACGACCTCGCGCGGCGGCACGACAAGCCCTTCGTCGGCGGCCGGGCCGACCAGCACCTCACCGGCCATCGCCGGCAGGTCGACCGGAGTCCCGCCCCGGTTGACCAGGAACAGGTAGCGGTTGTGCGCGTCGCGACGCACCACGAGCTCCACAGCCCCGTGCGCCGCCTGCGGTAGCTCACTCGTGACCTCCGCCGGCGCGAGCAGAGAGGGCAGCAGTCCCGCGAGACCCTCGACGCCGAGGCGCGTGGAGACGTAGGAGGCCGTGCCACCGCCGGTGCTGCGGCGGGTGACCGCCGGCCGCCCCGCGTACGCACCCGTGCGGTAGCGCGCGAGGACCGCGACGTCCGGCCCGGTGACATCGATCCGGTCGGTCCACAGGCTCCCGGTGGCGGTGCCGTCGGGCAGTTCGAGGCCGAGGTCGACGGTTTCACCGTCCAGCAGCGGCCCGAATTCCTCGATCCGGATGCCCAGCAGCTCGCGCAGCGCGCCGGGGTGGCCGCCGAGCCAGATGTGGTCGTTCTCGTCGACGATGCCCGAGAAGTACGTCGTGACGAGGTGGCCGCCGTTCTCGGCGTACCGGGTGAGGTTCTTGGCGGCCGTCTGCGACACCATGTGCAGGACCGGGGCGATCACGACGTCGTACGCGCAGAGGTCGGTGCGGTGGGCGGGCACGATGTCGGCGCGGATGCCCAGACGCAGCAGTGCGGAGTACCAGTCGAGGGCCTCGCGGTGGTAGTCGAGTCGTGAGGTGGGGTGGGAGTCGTGCTCTGCGGCCCACCACGAGTCCCAGTCGAAGAGAACGGCCACCCGGGCGGGTTCACGCTCGGTGCCCGCGATCGGAGCGAGGGCCTCCAGTGTCCCGCCGAGGTCCACCACCGACCGGAAGAGCTCGCTGTCGGCACCGGCGTGCGGAACCATCGCGGAGTGGTACTTCTCCGCGCCGGCCGCCGACTGACGCCACTGGAAGAAGCACACGGCGTCGGCGCCGTGTGCCACGTGCAGAAGCGAGTCGCGGGCCAGCTCGCCCGGACGCTTGGCCACATTGACGGGTTGCCAGTTCACCGCGCTGGTGGAGTGCTCCATCAGGAACCACGGGCGGTGGCCGGCGATGCCGCTCGTCAGATTGGCGGAGAACGACAGCTCGTCACGGTCCTGCGGCCCGGGGATCACATAGTGATCGTTGGCCACGAAATCGACGGCGTCGGCCCAGTCCGCGTAGTCCATGCCCTTGATACCGCTCATCACCATGAAATTGGTGGTGACGGGCACGCCGGGGGTGAGCTCGCCCAGTAGCTCGCGTTCGGCCAGAAGATGGACCTTGAGCGCGTCCGACGAGAAGCGCTTGAAGTCGAGCTGCTGCGTGGGGTTGGGATGTGAGGCGGCCAGCCTCGGAGGCAGGATCTGGCCCCAGTCGCTGTAGCGCTGCGACCAGAAGGCGGTGCCCCAGGCGTGGTTGAGGGCCTCCAGCGTGGTGTACCGGCGGCGCAGCCAGGCGCGGAAGGCATGTGCGGCGTCGTCGGAGAAGTCGTAGACGTTGTGACAGCCCAGTTCGTTGCTGACGTGCCAGGCGACGAGCGCGGGGTGGTCCGCGTAGCGCGTCGCCAGCTTTTCGACGAGACGCAGGGCGTGCTCCCGGAAGACGGGGGACGTGGGGCGCCAGTGCTGGCGGGCGCCCGGCCACACGGTCTCGCCGGTCGCGGTCACCGGCAGGATCTCCGGGTGCGCGGTGGTGAGCCAGGGCGGCGGTGAAGCCGTGGCCGTGGCCAGGTCGACACCGATGCCTCCGGCGTGCAGCAGGTCCATCACCTCGTCCAGCCAGCCGAAGTCCCAGGTGTCGGCGGTGGGCTGGATCCGGGCCCAGGAGAAGATCGCCAGGGAGACGATGTTGACCCCTGCCTCGCGCATCAGCCGGACGTCCTCCTCCCACACCTCCCGCGGCCACTGCTCGGGGTTGTAGTCGGCGCCGTAGCCGAGCCGACGGCTGCCGTCGGGCCCTTTCGCGTACGGGAACCGAGAGGTGAGGGGGGAGGTCATACCGGTCCTTCCAGTGATGCGTGGTCGTGTCGCGGGGTGGGCTACTTCTCGACGGTGAAGCCCTGCTCCTTGCCGTACTTGGCGGACGCGTCCTGCCATGCCTTAAGCCCGTCGACGAGCTTCGTGTCCGAGACGTAGGCCTTGCCCACGGTGTCGTTGAAGATCGAGTTGGCGTACACCTGGTACGGCAGGTAGTTCCAGCCGGCGGGAACCGCCTTCGCGGCGTCGGCGAAGACCTTGTTGGCCTTCTGCCCTCCGAAGTACGGGAACGCGGTGTCCTGGAAGGCCTGGTCGTTCAGGTCCTTCGTGGTCGCCGGGAAGGCGCCGTTCTTGATCCGGGTCTGCACACCCGCACCCGAGTTGGCGTACTCGACGAAGGCGTAGGCGAGTTCCTTGTTCTTGCCCAGTTCGGGCAGCGCGAGCGAACTGCCCCCGTTCTCGGCGGAGGAGTCGGCGCCCTTCGTCCACTGCGGCAGCGGGGCCGCGCGCCAGTCACCCGACGCGCCCTTCACGCCGGACGCGAAGTTCGCGGGCATCCACGCACCGGTCGGCAGGGTGGCGATGGTGCCGTCACCGAGGCCCTTGTACCAGTCGTCGCTCCAGCCGGAGACGGGCGATACGAGCTTCTCGTCGATGAGCTTCTGCCACGTATCGGTGAACTTCTTGGCTCCCTCGTCGCCGAAGTCGATGCCGACCTCGGTCCCGTCAACCTTGTAGGGGTGCGAACCCGCCTGCCACAGAAGGCTGGTGGTCAGTCCCGCGTCGCCGACATCGCTGGTGATGTAGGCCTTCGGGTCGGCCTTGTGGAGCTTGCGGGCGGCGTCGACGTACTCGTCCCAGGTCGTCGGCACGGCGATGCCGTACTTGTCGAAGACCTTCTTGTTGTAGAACAGCGCCATGGGGCCGGAGTCCATGGGCAGGCCGTATATTCCGTCACCGGCCTGCACCGAGTTCCACGGACCCGGCGAGTACGACCCGGCCAGCTTGTCGGCTCCGTAGGCCTTCAGGTCGGTGACGGACTTCGTCAGGGCGTACTGGCTGAGCGCGTAGTACTCGATCTGCGCGACGTCCGGGACGCCCTTCTTCGCCGAGATGGCGTTCTGCAGCGCCTTGTACTGGTCGTTGTTCGTGCCCGCGTTGACCAGCTTGATGTCGACCTTCGGGTACTTCTTCTCGAAGTCGGCGGCGACCTGCTTCAGCGTGGGCTCCCAGGCCCACACGGTGACGGTGCCGCCGTTCTTCAGCGCGGTCTGCAGGTCGGTGGCGCCCACCTGCTCGTGGCCACCGCTGTCGTCGTCGGAACCGCAGGCGGTCGCCCCGAGGGCCAGGGCGCAGACGAGGCCGAGGCCGCGCAGCAGGCGGCGGGAGTGCTTGGACATGGCGGTACTTCCACTTCCTCGTGGTTCGACAGGACTTACGGACGCGCAACTCCGCGGGTGTGACCCACGGATGCATGGCCTATGGGGCCCCGGCGCGGTGACCTGCTCCGGAGCGCTTCGGGGAGGCCGCTCGCGACTGCGCTACTCCTTGACGCTTCCGGCGGACAGGCCTGACTGCCAGAACTTCTGGAGGAGCAGGAAGGCGGCGACGAGCGGCACGATGGTGAGCAGCGAGCCGGTGACGACCAGGTTGAAGACGGCCTCACCGCCGGCCGTGGCCGCCTGCTTGTTCCAGGCGTCGAGGCCGAGAGTCAGTGGATACCAGTCGGGGTCCTTGAGCATGATCAGCGGCAGGAAGTAGTTGTTCCAGGTCGCGACCGTGGTGAAGAGCAGGACGGTGACCGTGCCGGGTGCGAGCAGGGGAAGGGCGACCTGGAAGAAGGTACGCAGCTCGCTCGCGCCGTCGATGCGGGCCGCCTCCATCAGCTCGGCGGGGATCGCGTCGGTGGCGTAGACCCACATCAGGTACAGGCCGAACGGCGAGATCAGGGAGGGAATGATGACGGCCCACGGGGTGTCGGTCAGCCCGATCTTGCTGAACATCAGGAAGGTCGGTACGGCCAGGGCCGTGGTGGGCACCGCGACGGCCCCGATGACGACCGCGAACACGGCACGCTTGCCGGGGAACCGGAACTTGGCGAGGGCGTAACCGCCGAGCACGGCCAGGAGGGTCGCGCCGCCCGCGCCCGCCACCACGTACAGCAGGGTGTTGAGGAGCCAGCGGCCGAAGACGCCGTCCTGGTACGTGAAGGTCTGGCTGACGTTGTCCCAGAGGTCGAAGTCCTGGTCGAACCACAGGCCGAAGGAACGGGCGAGCCCGGCTTGTGACTTGGTGGCGCTGATGACGAGCCACAGCAGCGGCAGCAGGCTGTAGAGGAGGACGATGCCGGTGAGCGCGGTCAGCAGGACGCTGCGGCGCGGCCGGCCCGGCGCGTGCGCACGGCGGGGGGTACGCAGACGCGGGGCTGCGGACCTCGGCGGCTTCACCGGACGCGGGGCGGTGGCGGTGCTGCTCATCGTGGTCACGCTCCCTTGCGCATGCCGCGCAGCTGGACGACATAGGCCACGACCATCGTGATGACGCCCATGACGATGGCGACTGTCGCGGAGTAGTTGTGCTGCTGACCGGAGAAGGACAGCGAGTACGTGTAGTAGTTCGGGGTGTAGTCGGTGGTGATCGCGTTCGGCGCGAGCTTCTGGAGGATGGCGGGCTCGTTGAAGAGCTGGAAACTGCCGATGACCGAGAAGATCGTGGCGATGACCAGGGCCCCCCGGATCGCCGGGAGCTTGATCGCCGAGATCACCCGCCACTGACCCGCGCCGTCGATCTCCGCGGCCTCGTACAGGGCGTGCGGGACGACGCGCAGCGCGGAGTAGAAGATCAGCATGTTGTAGCCGACGAACTCCCAGGTCACGATGTTGCCGATGGACGCCAGGACCAGGTCGGAGGACAGCGGGTCGGGCAGGTTCGCGCCCAGGGCGTCGTTGATGTCGCCCACGAGACCGAAGCGGGGCCCGTACATGAAGCCCCACATGAGGGTCGCCACGACGGCGGGCACGGCGTAGGGCAGGAAGACGGCGATCCGGAAGAAGTCCTTGCCGAACAGCCGGCCGCTGTCGATCGCCAGCGCGACGAGCAGGGCGATGCCCAGCATGATCGGGACCTGGATCAGCAGGAACAGTCCGACGCGCAGGACGCCGTCCCAGAACTGCCCGTCCTGGAGCGCCTGCTGGTAGTTGTCCAGGCCCACGAAGGAGGTGCCGCCGATGAGCTGTGTACGGAAGAGGCTCAGGTAGACCGAGTAGGCGAGCGGGGCCAGGAAGACCAGCGCGAAGACGAGGACGAAGGGGCCGATGAACCCCCATCCCGTCCACGAACGGCGCGTCCTGCGCACCGGTGGCCCGGCCGGCTCGGCCACCGCGGCCGCCGGCGGTTGCAGCGTCGTCATCTCGCGCCCCTCGCTCCTGCTTCACCCGACCGAACGGTGATCCACGCATATGTTCCGGGCCGGTTCACCGGCTGGGTCATTCCGCCGCCAGGCGTTATGTTTGCGTAAACATTCGGTGGCGGCATGTCTACACTGCCTCCAGATGAGCGGTCAAGAGTCGCTCTGAAAGGGCGGCACTTGATGAGGGAACCGGTGGACGGAGCAGGCGGACACGCCCCAGAACCGCATGCGGAGCAGACCGGGCCGGGCCCGGCGAAACGGACCTCGCGCGCCCGCAGGTCCGTCTCGATGGCGGACGTCGCCCACCTCGCGGGGGTCTCGTCGCAGACGGTCTCGCGCGTGTCCAACGGCTTTCCCGGCGTCAACGAGGAGACGCGTCAGCAGGTTCTCGCGGCGATGAAGGACCTCGGCTACCGCCCCAACAGCGCCGCGCGCGCCCTCAAGCGCGGCGAGTTCCGCACCATCGGCGTCATCACGTTCACCCTCTCCACGACCGGCAATGTCCGGACACTGGAGGCCATCGCCACGTCGGCCGCCCAGGAGGGCTACGCCGTCACGCTGCTGCCGGTCGCCGTCCCCACGCAGGACGAGGTGCGCGGCGCCTTCTCACGGCTCGGCGAACTCGCGGTGGACGCGGTCATCGTCATCATGGAGGTCCACCTCCTCGACGAGGCCCGCCTTTCGCTCCCGCCCCACGTGAAGGTCGTGGTGGCGGACTCCGACGCCGGCGACCGGTACGCGGTGGTGGACACGGACCAGGCCGGCGGCACCCGCGAGGCGGTTCATCATCTGCTCGACCTCGGCCACGAAACGGTCTGGCACCTGGCGGGACCCGAGGAGTCGTACGCGGCGCAGCGCCGGACGGACGCCTGGCGCACCGCGCTCCGCAGGGCCCGTCGGGCCACGCCGGAGATCGTGCGGGGCGACTGGTCGGCCGAGTCGGGCTATCGGGCGGGCCTTCACCTGGCCGAACAGGCCGACTGCACCGCGGTGTTCGTGGCCAACGACCAGATGGCACTCGGCCTGCTGCGCGCCCTGAACGAGCGGGGCCGCAAAGTGCCCGATGAGGTGTCCGTCGTCGGCTTCGACGACATCGCCGAAGCAGGTTCCTTCCAGCCCCCGCTGACCACCGTCCACCAGGACTTCGGCGAGGTCGGCCGGCGCTGCGTGGAGGGCGTCCTGCACCAGATGCGCCGCAGCGGGCCGGACCACGGCACGACCTTGGTCCCCACCCGCCTCGTCATCCGCGCGAGCACGGCTCCACCGCCGTCGCGGCACTGAGCCACCGCGCTCCGGACAGAGGTCCACGCCCGCGCCACCGGACTCCTCGAACACATTTGCCCGGCAGCACGATCGCCGGGGGCGCGCGCAGGAACGGCCGTGACCTCGGCCGGCGGGGTCCGTCCGCGCGGCGTGTCCCGCCGGCTCGGCCGTCGCTCGGTCAGGGCCACGGTGGACCGGTACGGCCACCTCGCACGAAGCAGTCGGACACGCGGTCCGTGAGGTCGTCGAGGCGGCCGTGGGTCCTACGTGCTCACAGCAGACCGAGCGACCGCAGAGCGCGACGCTGGGCGGGGGCCGGGTGTGCGGGGAAGTACACGTAGCAGACCCCGCCCGTACCCGACGACACGTTGCCGCTCGCGTTGTAGCGCTTCGTGCGGAGCCAGATCGTCTCCCACTCGTGCCGCAGATAGACCCGCCGCACCGCCTCGTTGCTCGGCGACGCCGGGTCGTTGGCGATCACGTCGCCGTCCTCGGTGAAGCCGATCACCGTCATCAGGTGGCCGGATGTGCCGTAGCCCGCACCGGTCAGTTCCGTCTTGAGGAACGACTGAGACGTTATGACCGGGATGCCGGCCCGGATCAGGGTCTCCAGGTCGTTCAGCGAGCCGAGCCGGGTCACCACGGCGCTCATGTCCTCGTACGTGGCCGCGTAGGCCGCGTTGAACGGCCAGTTCCCGCAGCCCTCGTACTGGTTGTCGTACGTGAAGCGCGCCGCGTGGCAGACCTGCGGGTCCTCGAGACCCGGCTCGACCCACGAGAGGGCCTCGGCGCTGGGCCTGCGGCCCCAGTACTCGACGATCATCTGCGAGGAGGTCGGGCTGCACCACGCCTCGCCTCCGTTGTCGTACTCCGGGTACTGCCCCACGTGCACGTTCTGCGAGTAGCGCGGCACCGGCAGCTCCCCGGCGAGGCCGGGGGCGGAAGCGGGCACGGTGAAGCGGTCGGGGATGTCCGAAGCCATCGCCCCCACCCGCCACACCGTGGGCGTCAGCCGGGTGCCCGGCGTGCGGTACAGGGTCAGACGCAGGCGGTAGGACAGCAGGCGCAGGCCGCCCGCCGCGTCGTCCACCGAGAAGGTGTCGGTCCAGATGGAGCTCTTGCCGTCGGTCTGGTCGTCGACGGAGGTCCGGCGGATGTCGCCGTCGCCCGCGGCCCAGCGGCCCATGACGTACCAGGGTGTCTCGGTGCCGTCCGAGTAGTCGCCCCGCAGTTCGATCTGGATCCAGGTGCCCGCGGGCGTGTCCGCGTTCCAGGACGCGATCACCTCGGTCGCAGGAACGGTGGAGCGGTGGACCGGTGAGGTCCAGGTGGCGTAGTCCCACGCCGCGGTGGTGCCGGTGTGCGGGTCGGTGTAATCCGTGCGCCCCAGTGGATGAACGATCACCAGCCCCGGGCGGCGGCCCGCGACCGCGCGGGTCCCGGCGCCGGATCCGCAGCGCCAGTCGGTGTACGTGGTCCAGAAGCGGTTGTCCACGGAGGAGGCCGCCGAGGGTGAGCCGGGCCGGGCGGGAAGTGGAGCCGCCGCCGCGGAAGCGGCGGACGACACCGCTCCGGCGCCGGCCGCTGCCGCGATCGCGGCGGTGAGCACGGTTCGGCGTGAGGTCGGACTGGGCATGGGCGAGACCCCCGGTCGTAAGCGGAATGGTGCTGCAGGTGCACGACAGTGCGCCAACTATTGCGGGTCACGCCCCGGTTCGGCCAGCGATTCGGCTCGCGCCGACGGACCAATATTGGCCTGGACCACTGGCGTGACCTGGGACTGCTCCCCCGGGCCACCGACTCGTAGGCTGGGGCCATGAACGACCTCGCGCACCTTGCCGCACGATTGCGCACCCTGCCGCCATCCTGCGGACCGGTCCGGCTGATCGCGGTCGACGGGCACGCGGGATCCGGCAAGAGCACCTTCACCGCCCGGCTCGCGGCAGCACTCGAAGACGCCCCCGTACTGCATCTGGACGATCTGGCGACCCACGAGGAGCTGTTCGACTGGACGGGAAGACTGCGGGAACAGGTGACCGGCCCGCTCTCACGCGGCGAAGCCGCCCGCTACGCCCCGTACGACTGGACGGCGCGTGACTTCGGGCCGGCGCGCACCCTGGCCGCGGCCCCGCTGGTACTGATCGAGGGTGTCGGCGCGGGGCGCCGGGCCCTGCGCCCCGCCCTCGCCCAGCTGTTGTGGATGGATCTGCCGGCCGCGGAGTCCTGGGAGCGCGGCCGACGGCGGGACGGACCGGCACTGAGCGCGTTCTGGGACGGCTGGACGGCCGCCGAATCCGCTCATTTCTCGGCCGATCCCTCGCGCCCCTGGGCCGATGCTCTGGTACGCCAGTTGCCTGTGGGGTACGAGTGGCTGGAGGTAGCCCCTCCGGCAGCAGGAATGAGTCATTCCGTCACCCACCGTGACGACTCGACCCCGCCATACTGAGCAGTCGGAAATCAGACCGGAAGTGCCTCAACTCTGCTTGACCCGGGGGCGGTACAGGTCTTACGTTCTCAATGTGCGGCTTTTCGGAGCCCCCGCAGACGCGAAGCCCCCGGTTGTTCCCCCGTGATCGGGGGCTTCGTCCTGTGCCCGACACCCCGTTCCGGCCTCACCACCCCCTCTTCCGCTTACCGTGGGTCACGGCCGGTCTTCGGCCTGCGGCGCCCTTAGTCGCACACTCCCTGCGCAGGTACGATGCCTCTCGGTGCGGTCAATTCCCGTCCATGGCACAGTGATTCGGCGCGCCTCGGCGGGCCGTCGTGCGGCGGGACATCCTGGGGGCACGGTTTGTGGGGGACCTGATGGACATCGGCACGCAGGGCGCACAGGCCCCGGCCGACCTCGCGTGGCTGCGCGGCGTGGACGCCTGCACGATGGGCGCCTACCCGCAGGCCGAAGAGGAGTTCAGAGCCGCGGTGCGCCTCGATCCCGGAATGGCGGATGCCTGGCTCGGCCTGCATGCGCTGCGGGTCGACACGACGACGGCGCTGCTGCACATGTACCGCCATCGCGACCGGTTCGGCGATCAGCGCGGGCGCTACCGGCGCACACTCAACTCCTGGTACTGGCTCGGCTGGTGGGTGCAGCCGGTCCTGGAGAGTCCGCGCGACCTGCTGCTCGCGCACGCCTCGCACTGGCTGGACGGCCGCCATGTGGCGGAACTCGACCGGGCGCTGGCCGGGCTGCCGCCGGTGGACGCCGACCCGCAGGTCCGCTTCCTGCACGCCTGCCGCTCCTACCTCGTCAAGGACTGGGAGCAACTCGTACGCCATACGGAGCAACTGACCGACGATCCGCTGCTGGGCATCGAGGCGGGACTCTTCGGCGGCATGGCACGGGTGCGGCTGGAGATGTACGGGCAGGCCGAACCCCTGCTGGCCACCGCGCTGATGCGCTGCCGCAGTGAGCAGCCGCAGCGCAAGGAACTGCGCTACTGGCTGGCCCGCGCGCACGAGGGCACGGGCCGCAGCGCGGCCGCGCTGCCTCTGTACCGGGCGGTCCACCGCATCGACCCGGCGTTCATGGACACGTCGGCGCGGCTGGCCGCGATCGCGGACTACGACGGCCTGGACGGTTCCGAGGAGGTGTCCGGCCTGGCTGCCGTCTCGCTGTCCGGTCCGGGCGCCGACGGCACGCTCGCTGAGGCGCAGCCGGACGGGGATTCGCTGCTGGGCACCGATCTGGTGGACGGCAGGGAACTGCGGCCGGGCGTCGAGACGCAGGACCTGCCGGGCATCGGGGTGACACCGCCGCCCGGTGGGGCCCGGCAGAAGACCGCGGTCCCCGGCCAGTCGGGGCCGCAGGCGTTCCCGGCCGGTCCGAGCGACCCCGTACTGCTCGCCGAGGCGCTGGCGGAGCTGGAGCGGATGGTCGGCCTGGAGCCGGTGAAACGGCAGGTCAAGGCGTTGTCGGCGCAGCTGAACATGGCAAGGCTGCGGGCGGGCCAGGGGCTGCCCGTACAGCCACCGAAGCGGCATTTCGTCTTCTCGGGGCCGTCCGGCACCGGCAAGACAACGGTGGCCCGGATCCTGGGGCGGGTCTTCTACGCGCTGGGTCTGCTCGGCGGGGACCACCTGGTCGAGGCGCAGCGGGCGGACCTGGTCGGCGAGTTCCTGGGCCAGACGGCGGTGAAGGCCAATGAGCTGATCGACTCGGCGCTGGGCGGAGTGCTCTTCGTCGACGAGGCGTACAGCCTCTCCAACACCGGGTACAGCAAGGGCGACGCGTACGGCGACGAGGCCCTGCAGGTCCTCCTCAAGCGCGCCGAGGACAACCGGGACCATCTCGTCGTCATCCTGGCCGGCTACCCGGAAGGCATGGACCGGCTGCTGTCCACCAATCCCGGGCTCTCCTCGCGCTTCACCACGCGGGTGGACTTCCCCAGCTACCGGCCGCTGGAGCTCACCTCCATCGGTGAAGTGCTGGCGGCGGAGAACGGGGACGCGTGGGACGAGGAGTCGCTGGAGGAGCTGCGCTCCATCAGCGGGCATGTCGTCGACCAGGGCTGGCTCGACGAGCTGGGCAACGGGCGCTTCCTGCGCACGCTGTACGAGAAGAGCTGCGCCTATCGCGATCTGCGGCTCTCCGGCTATGCCACGGTGCCGACACGGGACGATCTGGCGACGTTGCGGCTGCCGGACCTGATGCAGGCCTACGGCGAGGTGCTGTCCGGGCGGGGGCCGGTGGCGCGGGGCCGGCAGGAGCCTCCCGAGGCCTGAGGTCGCCGCCCCCGGCTGCCGGAACAACCGACGGCCGGGCACGCCACGCGCCCCAGAGCCTCTCGCCACGACCGGACCGGGCTCGCAGGGACCGGGGCGCGAGGCCGGCAGAAGCCTCCCGAGGCCTGAGGTCGCCGCCCCCGGCGGCCGGAACAACCGACGGCCGGGCACGCCACGCGCCCCAGAGCCTCTCGCCACGACCGGACCGGGCTCGCAGGGACCGGCCCGATCCGGACGGGAGACCTAGCCGACCAGGGCGGACAGTTCGTCCGAGCCGGTCTGCCGCTCCTCGGTACGGCGGGGCTCCGCGACCCGGTGGGCCGGGTCCCGCACCTCTCCGACGAGCATCTCCAGTACGTCCTCCATGGCGACCAGGCCGAGCACACGTCCCGAGGCGTCGGCGACCTGGGCCAGGTGCGTCGCCGCGCGGCGCATCACGGTCAGGGCGTCGTCCAGGGGCAGTTCGGCCCGCACGGTCGCCATCGGACGCCACACGTGCTGCGGCACGGCCCGCTCGCCGTCCTCCAGGTCCAGGACGTCCTTGACGTGCAGGTAGCCCATGAACGGGCCGCCGCCCTCGGCGCAGACGGGGAAGCGCGAGTAGCCGGTCCGCACCGTGAGCTCCTCGATCCGGCGCGGGGTGACGGAGGGATCCACCGTCACCAGGGCCGCCCGGCGAAGGAGCACGTCGGTGACGGGCCTGCTGCCGAGCTCCAGGGCGTCCTCCAGACGTTCCTGCGCCTCCGGCTCCAGGAGCCCGGCCTGTCCGGAGTCCTCGACGAGCCGGTTGAGCTGCTCACTGGTGAAGACGGCCTCCACCTCGTCCTTCGGCTCGACGCCGAAGAGCCGGAGCACCAGCCGTGCACAGGCTCCCAGCGCCGAGGTGACCGGACGGCAGAGGCGCGCGAAGCCGACGAGGCCGGGGCTGAGCCACAGCGAGGTCTTCTCCGGGGCGGCCATCGCCAGGTTCTTCGGAACCATCTCGCCGACGACGAGATGGAGGAAGACGACGAGGACGAGCGCCAGCACGAAGCCGAGCGGGTGGATCATCCCGTCGGGCAGGTGCGCCGCGTGAAAGACGGGCTCCAGCAGACGGGCGACGGTCGGTTCCGCGACGGCGCCGAGGGTCAGCGAGCAGATGGTGATGCCGAACTGGGCGGCCGCCATCATCTGCGGCAGGTTCTCCAGGCCGTACAGCACCTTGCGGGCCCTGCTCGAACCGGCTGCCGCGAGCGGTTCGATCTGGCTGCGGCGCACCGAGACGAGGGCGAACTCCGCCCCGACGAAGAAGCCGTTCGCCAGGACGAGAAGTCCGGCGAGGAGCAACTGGACCAGGCTCATCGCGCCACCTCCAGGACCCGGCGGGACGCCCGCGTTGCGGCAGCCGGTGCGGACGGCTCGGCCAGCCGCACGAAGCGCACCTTCTCGGCCCGGTAGTGGCCGACCTGACGGACGGCGATCCGCCAGCCGGGCAGTTCCGCCCGGTCACCGGGGGCGGGGATCCGGCCGAGCAGGTCGGCGACCAGCCCGGCGACGGTCTCGTACGGGCCGTCGGGTACCTCGAGGCCTATCCGCCGCAGGGTCAGCACCCGGCAGCTGCCTTCGGCGTCCCAGGCGGGCCGCCCGTCCTCGGGGGCCGCTGCGGCCAGCTCCGGGCGGTCGGCGCCTTCGGCGTCGTGCTCGTCGCGTACCTCGCCGACGAGCTCCTCGATGATGTCCTCCAGCGTGACGACGCCGGCGGTCCCGCCGTACTCGTCGACCACGACGGCGATCGGCTGCTCCTTGCGCAGCCGCCGGAGCAGCTGCTCGACGGGCAGGGTCTCGGGCACCAGCAGCGGCGGCACGGCGATCCGGCCGGCCGGGGTGCGCAGGCGGTCCCGGGCGGGGACGGCCAGCGCGTCCTTGAGGTGGATCATGCCGACGACCTCGTCGATGCGCTCCCGGTATACGGGGAAGCGGGAGAGGCCGGTGGCCCGGGTGAGGTTGAGGACGTCCTGCGCGGTCGCGGAGGACTGGAGGGCGCTGACCTTCACGCGTGGGGTCATCACGTGCTGGGCGGTGAGCCCGGCGAGCGACAGGGTCCGTACGAAGAGGTCCGCGGTGTCCTGTTCGAGCGTGCCGGCCTCGGCCGAGTGCCGCGCGAGGGAGACCAGCTCGCCCGGCGTACGGGCGGACGCCAGCTCCTCGGTCGGCTCGACTCCCAGGAGCCGCACCAGCCGGTTGGCCGCGGTGTCCAGCAGCCCGATCACCGGGCGGAAGACCCGGGTGAATCCCAGCTGGGGCCCGGCGACGAACCGTGCGACCTGGAGCGGCTTCGAGACCGCCCAGTTCTTCGGTACGAGTTCGCCGATGACCATCTGGACGGCGGCCGCGAGCAACATGCCGATGACCACGCTGATGCCGGGAACGACACCGTCGGGCAGGCCGGTCAGGGACAGGGGGCCGTGCAGCAGCTGGGCGAGCGCCGGCTCGGCGAGCATGCCGACCACCAGTGAGGTGATCGTGATGCCGAGCTGGGTGCCGGAGAGCTGGAAGGAGAGCTCGCGCAGGGCGTCGACGACGGTTCGGGCCCGTCGGTCGCCGTCGGTGGCGGCGCGCTCGGCGTCCGCCCGTTCCACCGTGACGAGCCCGAACTCGGCTGCCACGAAGAATCCGTTGGCGAGGATGAGAAGGAATGCCGCACCGAGGAGCAGCAGGGGGGTGGTCATGCCGCCGCCTCCACGGAAGGGGCGGCGCAGGTACTACCGGACGATCCGTCCATTGCTGGAGGGAGTCACTCCTTGGGTCGCAGGAAAGCCTCGCGGGCCTCGGGGGCCTCTGGTGCGGGGCGGGGCGCACAGGGCGCCGCCACCCTCCAGAGTAATCAACGTGAGGCCGTACGGGGCAGGGGGCTCAGCGGTTGTCCGTGCCGGTGCCGCGGTTCTCGGCGAGGGCGCGGAGGATTCGGGCGTCGCGAACGGCCTGTGCCTTGGCGATTCCGGGCTGGATGCCGAGGGCGGGCATGCTGGTCCCGTCGCTGAGGTCGAGGAAGACCCACGGGTCACCCGCCCGCAGGTTGACGCGCACGATCTCCGCCCAGGACAACCGCCGGGTACGGGTGAGATTGACGACCGTCACCCCGCCGTCGTCCGCCACGATCTTGGGGCGGCTGAGGAGTGCCAGGACGCCGAAGAAGAGCAGGGCGGTGAAGACGAAGCTGGCCCGCTCTCCTCCGCTGAGCTGTTCCAGGGTGAAGGCGACGACGGTGATGACGGCGAACATCGCCGCCCCGACACTCAGCAGGACCACCCGGGTGAGGGTGGGCCGGAAGGTGACCGGGAGGGCGGGGAGCGCAGGGGCTGGCATGGTCTGCTTCCGTCTTCCGCCGTCAGAGGCGGCAGGCGTGGATGGCCGTGGTCAGGATGGCGCGGGCGCCGAGGTCGTACAGATCGTCCATGATCCGCTGCGCCTCCTTGGAGGCGACCATGGACCGGACGGCGACCCAGCCCTCGTGGTGCAGCGGGGAGATGGTCGGCGACTCCAGGCCCGGGGTGAGGGCCACGGCGCGCTCCAGGTGCTCGACGCGGCAGTCGTAGTCCATCATCACGTAGCTGCGGGCCACCAGGACGCCCTGGAGCCGGCGCAGGAACTGCTGGACCTTGGGGTCGTCGCCGGGAGCGCCGGTGCGGCGGATGACGACCGCTTCCGACTTCATGATCGGCTCGCCGATGACCTCGAGTCCGGCGTTGCGCATGCTGGTGCCGGTCTCGACGACGTCGGCGATGATCTGGGCGACACCCAGCTCGATGGCGGTCTCCACCGCACCGTCGAGGTGGACGACGGAGGCGTTGACGCCGGTGTCGGCCAGGTGCTTGGCGACGATGCCCTCGTAGGAGGTGGCGATCGTCATTCCGTCGAAGTCCTGAGGCCCGGCGGCGGTGCCGGGCTTGGTGGCGTAGCGGAAGGTGGAGCGGGCGAAGCCGAGCTGGAGGATCTCCTCGGCGTCGGCGCCGGAGTCCAGCAGCAGGTCGCGTCCGGTGATGCCGATGTCGAGGCGGCCCGAGCTGACGTAGATCGCGATGTCACGCGGACGCAGGTAGAAGAACTCGACCTGGTTCTCGGGGTCGACGAGGACGAGTTCCTTGGACTCCTTGCGCTGTTTGTAGCCCGCCTCATGGAGCATCGCCATCGCAGGCCCGGAGATAGCACCCTTGTTGGGGACGGCGATGCGCAGCATGAGGTCGGGTTTCCTTTGCGACAGGGGTCGGGTACGTCGGGCGGATGCGGAGGTCGTGCTCAGAGGTGGGCGTAGACGTCGTCGAGGGAGATTCCGCGCGCGACCATCATCACCTGGACGTGGTAGAGCAGTTGCGAGATCTCCTCGGCGGCGGCGTCCTTGCTCTCGTGCTCGGCGGCCATCCAGACTTCGGCGGCCTCCTCGACGACCTTCTTGCCGATGGCATGCACGCCCTTGTCCACCAGTTCGGCGGTGCGGGAGGTGGAGGGGTCGCCGTTGGCGGCCTTGAGCTGCAGCTCGGCGAAGAGCTCTTCGAAGGTTTTGTTCGCCATGATGTCCTTAAGAATACGGGGTCCCGGACCCGCACTCAGCGCCAGGGTTCGCTGACGGAGCGCAGTGTGGTGGCGGTGGCCACGGCGGCGGTGACCGCTTCGTGCCCCTTGTCCTCGTTGGACCCGTCCAGGCCGGCCCGGTCGAGTGCCTGCTCCTCCGTGTCGCAGGTGAGGACACCGAAGCCGACGGGGACGCCGGTGTCGACGGCGACCTGGGTGAGGCCGTTGGTCACGCCGTGGGACACGTATTCGAAGTGCGGGGTGCCGCCTCGGATGATCACACCGAGAGCGACGATCGCGTCGTACCCACGACCGGCCAGCACCTTCGCGACGACCGGGAGCTCGAAGCTGCCGGGGACCCTGAGCAGGGTCGGCTCGTCGATGCCCAGCTCGTGCAGCGCGCGCAGTGCACCGTCGACGAGTCCGTCCATGACCTTCTCGTGCCACTGCGCCGCGACGACCGCGACGCGCAGGTCACCGCAGTTGCGTACGGACAGTTCGGGTGCGCCCTTGCCGCTCATGTCTCTCCTACAGCTCGTTCGGGAATGCGTACGGGAAAATTCGGGTGACTACTGGTTTGCGCAGGTCGACGCGGTAGCGGCGTCGAGCCAGGGCAGGTCGTGGCCCATGCGGTCGCGCTTGGTGCGCAGGTAGCGCAGATTGTGCTCGCCGGCCTGGACGGGCATCGGCTCACGGCCGGTGACGGCCAGGCCGTGCCGCAGGACGGCGGCGGTCTTCTCCGGGTTGTTCGTCATGAGCCGCAGGCTGTGGACACCGAGGTCCTTGAGGATCTGGGCCCCGGCCGCGTAGTCCCGGGCGTCGGCGGGCAGGCCGAGCTCCAGGTTGGCGTCGAGGGTGTCGACGCCGCGCTCCTGGAGTTCGTACGCGCGCAGCTTGGACAGGAGGCCGATGCCGCGGCCCTCGTGGCCGCGCAGATAGACGACGATGCCGCGGCCCTCCTCCGTGATGCGCCGCATCGAGGCCTGCAGCTGGGGGCCGCAGTCGCAGCGCTGGGACCGGAAGATGTCGCCGGTCAGGCACTCGGAGTGGACCCGGACCAGGACGTCCTCGCCGTCCCCGATGTCGCCGTGGACCAGGGCGACGTGCTCGACGCCGTCCACGGTGGAGCGGTAGCCGTACGCGGTGAAGGCGCCGAAATCGGTCGGCAGCCGCACCTCGGCCTCGCGGCGGACGGTCGGCTCGGAGGTCCGCCGGTAGGCGATCAGATCCTCGATGGAGATGATCGTCAGCCCGTGCTTGCGGGCGAACGGGACCAACTGGGGCAGGCGCAGCATGACGCCGTCCTCCCCGGCGATCTCGACGATCGCCCCGGCGGGCCGCAGTCCGGCCAGCCGGGCGAGGTCGACGGCGGCCTCGGTGTGTCCGTTGCGCACGAGCACTCCGCCGGAGCGGGCTCGCAACGGGAAGATGTGGCCGGGGCGCACGAAGTCGCCGGCTCCCGCCGTACCGCCGGCGAGCAGCCGGAGCGTGGTGGCACGGTCGGCGGCCGAGATGCCGGTGCTCACGCCGTGGGCGGCCGAGGCGTCGACGGAGACGGTGAAGGCGGTCTTCATCGACTCGGTGTTGTGCTCGACCATCTGCGGCAGTTCGAGCCGTTCCAGCTCGTCGTTCTCCATGGGCGCGCAGATGAGTCCGCGGCACTCGCTCATCATGAAGGCCACGATCTCGGGCGTGGCCTTCTCCGCCGCGATGACGAGGTCGCCCTCGTTCTCCCGGTCCTCGTCGTCGACGACCACGACGGGGCGGCCGGCGGCGATGTCACGGATGGCCTGTTCGACGGGGTCGAGGGAGAGGTCCTCGACGGGCGCGTCGTGTTCCCGGTGCAACCAGGTGGGCTGGGCAGTCATGCCGTGGCTCCTTCCAGAGCGGGTGTCCGCGTACGCAGCCACCAGTCGCGCATGCCCCACAGGACGAGGGCCCCGTAGACGACGTAGATGAGACCGGAGAAGGCGAGACCGCTGTGGAAGTTGAGCGGTACGCCGACCAGGTCGACCAGGAGCCAGGCGAACCAGAACTCGACCATCCCGCGGGCCTGGGCGAGCATGGCCACGAGCGTCCCGGCGAAGATGTACGCGTCCGCCCACGGGCTCCAGGAGAGCGAGGGGAACGCGGTGAAGAGCCCGCCGACCGCGAGGGTGCCGAGGGCGGCACCGCCGAGCAGATAACCGCGCTCGCGCCAGGTGGCGAACCGTACGGCGATGGAGCCGTCCTGGGCCTGCTGCCGGCCGCGGGTCCACTGCTGCCAGCCCCAGACGGCCACGGCGATGACGATGAGCTGCTTGCCCACGCTGCCGGCCTGGTGGACGGAGACGTTGGCGGCGACCAGCACGACGCCGGACAGGAGCTGGGCGGGCCAGGTCCAGATCGAGCGGAGCCAGCCCAGGGTCAGGGCGATCAGACCGATCGTGTTGCCGATCATGTCGGACCAGATGATGTGCTGGTCGAAGACGGTGAACGCCTCCGAGTTCAGCCAGTGCAGTGCACTCACTTCGCCGACTCCCCCGGTTCCTGCGCGGAGTTGCCGAGCAGCCGCTCGACGTACTTCGCGATGACGTCCACCTCGAGGTTGACCGGGTCGCCGGGCTCCTTGATGCCGAGCGTGGTCAGGGCGAGGGTGGTGGGAATGAGGCTGATGGTGAAGTAGTCGGGTCCGGCGTCCACGACGGTCAGGCTCACCCCGTCGACGGTGATCGACCCCTTCTCCACCACGTAACGGGTCAGGTCCGCCGGCAGGGAGATCTTCACGATCTCCCAGTTCTCGGAGATCTTGCGCTCGAGGATGCGGCCCGTGCCGTCGACGTGGCCCTGGACGATGTGTCCGCCGAGCCGGCCGCCGAGTGCCATGGGGCGTTCCAGGTTGACCCGGGAGCCCGTGGTCAGTGCGCCGAGGCTGGAGCGGTTCAGCGTCTCGGCCATCACGTCGGCGGTGAACTCGTGCTCGCCGAGGTCGACGACGGTCAGGCAGACGCCGTTGACGGCGATCGAGTCGCCGTGTTTCGCGCCCTCGGTGACGACGGGACCGCGCAGGCGGAATCGTGAGGCGTCGTCGAGCTTCTCGACGGCGGTGATCTCACCCAGTTCTTCGACAATTCCGGTGAACACTCAGATTTCCTTCCGGGCGGGGCCGGGGACGGCGGTGATGCGCAGATCGGAGCCGATGGACACGGTCTCGGTCACATCGAGCCGCAACGCCTGGGCGATGGTGGAGATTCCGGCGTCGGCGAGGGCCGCGGGGCCGGCGCCGAGGAGGACGGGGGCGAGGTAGCCGACGACCCTGTCGACGAGCCCTGCCGCGACGAAGGCGCCGGCCAGGGTCGGGCCGCCTTCGAGGAGTACGGAGCGGACGCCGCGTCCGTGGAGGGCGGTGAGGAGCGCGGACAGGTCCAGTCCGCGGCCGCCGGGCGCGCGCGGCAGCCGCAGGACGGCCTCGTCGGGGAGGTGGCGGGCGTCGGCGTCCTCGGCGACGGCGACCACGGTGGGCGCGGTGTCGTCGAGGACCCGGGCGCCGGGCCGGACGGCGGTGGCGGCGGTGTCCACGACGACCCGCAAGGGCTGGACGGCGCCCTCGATGCCCCGGACACCGAGCTGGGGATCGTCGGTGCGGGCGGTGCCGGAGCCGACCACGACGGCGTCCGCTTCGGCGCGCAGGCGATGGACGTCGGCGCGGGACTCGGCGGAGGTGATCCAGCGGCTGGTGGCGTCGGCGGCCGCGATCCGGCCGTCGAGGGTCGCCGCGTACTTCCAGGTGACGTGCGGGCGGCCGAGGCGCACCGAGGTCAGCCAGGCGGCGTTGACCGCTTCGGCCTCCTCGCGGAGCAGGCCCTGCTCCGCCGTGACCCCGGCAGCGCGGAGGGTGTCCGCACCCCCTGTGGCCTGCGGGTTCGGGTCGCCGACCGCGTACACGACACGAGCGATCCCCGCCTCGATGAGGGCCTGGGCACAGGGGCCGGTGCGACCGGTGTGGTTGCAGGGCTCGAGGGTGACGTAGGCCGTACCCCCACGGGCCTTCCCGCCGGCCGCGCGCAGGGCGTGGATCTCGGCGTGCGGCCCGCCGGCGCGCTGGTGGAAGCCCTCGCCGACGGGGTGTCCCGTGGCGTCGAGGACGACGCATCCGACGACCGGATTGGGGCTGGTGGAGCCGAGACCGCGGGCGGCGAGCGTGATGGCTCGGCGCATGGCGGTGATGTCGGCTGCGGTGTCCACCGGGTCCTCCTGCCTCTTCGGGCACGGACTCCGGGGCCTGTCGATGACGACAGATGAAGCGGAACGCTGAACAGGGACGCCGAACGCCCGAAAAACGGATGGATCGGTTGCCCGAAAACCATCCGCCGACGGCGGCGTACCCGCGAAACGGCCCGCCGCGCACTGCCTCCCATCCGGACTTTAACCGTCGGTCCAGGAATCTCACCTGGTCAACCGGCCGCTGGATGCGGACGGGTCGCGGACTATAACCGCCGGTTCGGAATTGCACCGACCCCGGAGTGCGCTGCTGCTGGTACACGATCAGTGTGCCACGAGTGGCCGTGACCCATACGGGCGAACGCTGTGGAGTGGCTCACAGACAGGCCGTGACAAGGCTCTTTTCGGACACCCACATTTTATTGGTCCAGACCTATTGACGCACTGGTCTAGTCCTCTTAATCTCTGCGTCACCTCCGAGGAACGGTTCCGCGGTGTGCGCACACCCGGGTACCAACACGACCCACCCCCTTGTCAGTTGTGTTCTGCCGACCTCCCCAGGAGGAACCGAACGTGCTGTCCCCCACTCGCGCGAGAGCCACGCTCCTCGCAGCCGGCGCCGGTGTCGCCGCCCTGCTGATCGGCTCACTCGTCGCCACCCCCTCGCAAGCCGCCGACCAGGAGTCCTGTCGCCCCGACGGGCTCTACGAGACCCCGGGCGTGGCCGTCCCCTACTGCTCCGTGTACGACTCCGAGGGCCGCGAGAAGATGGGCGCCGACCACCCGCGGCGGGTCATCGGCTACTTCACCAACTGGCGGACCGGCAAGGACGGCAAGCCCGCCTACCTCGCCTCCGACATCCCCTGGGACAAGGTCACCCACCTCAACTACGCGTTCGCCCACGTCGACGGTTCCAACAAGATCTCCGTCGGCGCCGACGGGCCGGAAAACGCCTCCACCGGCATGACCTGGCCGG
This sequence comes from Streptomyces sp. NPDC005761, assembly GCF_040630635.1. NCBI lineage: Bacteria > Bacillati > Actinomycetota > Actinomycetes > Kitasatosporales > Streptomycetaceae > Streptomyces > Streptomyces sp. NPDC005761. The sequence continues at coordinate 70,666 of NZ_JBEXXX010000035.1, forward strand.
GCGTCGCCGGCGCCGAGATGGACCCGGGCCTCCCCTACAAGGGCCATTTCAACCTGCTCAGCAAGTTCAAGAAGCAGTACCCGAACGTGAAGACGATGGTGTCGGTCGGCGGCTGGGCCGAGACGGGGGGCTACTTCGACGACAGCGGCAAGCGGATCGACTCCGGCGGCTTCTACTCGATGGCCACCAACGCCGACGGCTCGGTCAACCAGAGCGGGATCAACACCTTCGCCGACTCGACGGTCGGCTTCATCAAGAAGTACGGCTTCAACGGCGTCGACATCGACTACGAGTACCCGACCACGATGAAGGACGCGGGCAACCCGCTGGACTGGACCCTCTCCAACGCCCGCCGGGCCGGACTGGTGAAGAGCTACGCCGCGCTGATGAAGACGCTGCGCGAGAAGCTCGACCGCGCCTCCGCCGCCGACGGCAAGCACTACCTGCTCAGCGTCGCCGCGCCCTCGTCCGGCTACCTGCTGCGCGGCATGGAGACCTTCCAGGTCCAGAAGTACCTGGACTACGTCAACATCATGTCGTACGACCTCCACGGCGCCTGGAACGAGTACGTCGGTCCGAACGCCGCCCTGTTCGACGACGGCAAGGACGCCGAACTCGCCCAGGCGAGCGTCTACTCGACCTCGCAGTACGGCGGGACCGGCTACCTCAACACCGACTGGGCCTACCACTACTTCCGCGGTTCGATGCCGTCCGGCCGCATCAACATCGGGCTGCCCTACTACTCCCGCGGCTTCAAGAACGTCCAGGGCGGCACCAACGGCCTCTGGGGCAAGGCGGCCTCCACCGAATGCCCGGCCGGCGCGGGTCTGACCAAGTGCGGGGACGGTGCCGTCGGCATCGACAACCTCTGGCACGACCAGGACACCGCGGGCAAGGAGGCACCGGCCGGCTCCAACCCGATGTGGCACGCGAAGAACCTGGAGAAGGGCGTCGTCGGCGACTACGTCACGGACTACGGATTCCCCGCCGACACGAAGCTGACCGGCACCTACGTCCGCAACTACGATTCGACGCTGGTCGCGCCCTGGCTCTGGAACGCCGAGAAGAAGGTCTTCCTCTCCACCGAGGACGAGCAGTCGGTGAAGGCCAAGGCAGACTACGTGGCCGCCAAGGGCATCGGCGGCACGATGATCTGGGAGCTCGCGGGCGACTACGGATGGAACGCCGCGAAGGGCCAGTACGAGCCCGGCTCCACGCTCACCTCGACGATGTACGACACCTTCAAGTCCGCCGCTCCGTACGGTGCCGAGCGCTCCACCATCGACCTGCCGGCCAAGGCCCTGGACATCGACGTCTCCTTCGACCAGTTCCCGCTGGGTGACTCCAACTACCCGATCAGCCCCAAGCTGAAGATCACCAACAACACGAAGGCGACGCTGCCCGGCGGCACGGAGTTCCAGTTCGACTACGCGACCTCCGCCCCCGCCAACGCCAAGGACCAGTCCGGTTTCGGCACCACGATCGTGCGCAGCGACCACACCGCCGCGAACAACATCGGCGGGCTGAAGGGCGACTACAACCGCGTCTCGCTGAAGCTGCCGGCCTGGCAGACGATGGCACCCGGCGCCTCGGTCCAGGTCGACTTCACCTACTACCTGCCGACCTCGACGCCGTCGAACTGGACGGTGACCTTCGGCGGGCAGTCCTACGCCTTGGCCGCCGACCTGGCGCGCGGCACGACGGTCGTCGAGCCGGGCGGCTCCACGCCGTCGCCGGACCCGACCGGCACGACCGGGCCGAGCCCGGACCCCACGGGCGGCGCCTGCGCCGCGGCGGCCTGGAGCGCGTCGGCCGAGTACGGCGCGGGGGCGACGGTCAGCCACGGTTCGCACCAGTGGAAGGCCAAGTGGTGGACGAAGGGCGAGACGCCCGGATCCACGGGCGAATGGGGCGTGTGGCAGGACCTCGGCACCTGCTGACCCCCACCGGGGCGGGGCCCGCGGCCTTCCGGGGCGCGGGCCTTGTCCTCAATCGCCGGACGGGCTTGTTGTGCGGGTGCCTGCCGGGCGGCGCTGGGTTCCGGGGTGCGGGTTTTGTCCTCAATCGCCGGACGGGCTTGGTGGTGCGGGTGCCCCGCCTGCGGCGCCTGTGTCCGGTGGGTGGGGGTCCGGGGTCCCTCCGGGGCGTCTCCTCAGACGACGAACGTTCCGCGGGTACGCGAGGGACCCGGGTATCCGTTCGTCGTCCTGCGGGGACTCCCCTGCACGCCCCCGGACCCGGCCGCCCTGCGTCTGCGACGGTTGATTCGCCGGGGTGCACACGCCGGCGAGAGCGGGTGGGGACGTGCAGGGCAGTCCCCGCAGAAAATGGCGTACGACCCGGGTACGAGTGCGTCGTCGGGTGCACACGCCATTTTTGAGGAGTCTGCCCGGAGGGGCACCACCCCCACCCACCGGACAACAGCGCCCCGCGGGGACCCCGCACACAAGCCCGTCCGGCGATTGAGGACGGAACCCCGCACCAAGGAACCCCGCACCAACGTCACGGCGGGGCGAACAACGAGTCCTGCGCCGCCTCCCGAGCCGCGAGCACCGCGCCGTGGAGGACCGCTGTGCCGCCGAGCCGGCCGGCTCTGACCTCGGTCCGCAGCGGGGACATCATGGCCAACCGCTCCTCCACCCGCGCGGCCAGCGCGTCGCCGCCCGCCGAACCGACCTCGCCCGCCAGTAGCACGCAGCCCGGGTCGAGGACCGAGGCCACAGCGGCGACGCCGAGGGCGAGGCGGTCGGCAAGGGTGTCGAGGAAGCTCTCGCTGTCGCCCTCTCCCGCGAGGGCCGCCCGCACGGCGCCCGCCGCGCCCGGCTCCTGCCCTCCCGCCCGCGCGGTGATGCCGTGGGCGGCGGCCAGTTCGCAGAGCGGCGCCGAGCCCACGAGGGAGTGGAAGCCGCCGTCACAGTTGACGGCCGAGGGCACCCCGATCGTGCCGGGAACCGGCAGGAAGCCGATCTCGCCGGCACCGCCCGACGCGCCGCGGCGCAGCTTCCCGTCCAGCATCACGGCCGCGCCGACGCCGTGGCCGAGCCAGAGCAGGACGAAGGTGTCATGGTCCTGGGCGGCTCCGACACGGTGCTCGGCGACCGCGGCGAGATTGGTCTCGTTCTCGACGAGCACGGTCGCCGGCAGACGCTGCTGGAGCGCCCGCACCAGCCTGCGGTGCCAGGCGGGCAGGCCGGTGGTGTCCCGCAGTTCACCGGTGACCGGGTCGATGAGACCGGGGGCTCCGATGCCGACGCTGTGCAGGGGCGCCGTTCCGGCTGCGCGCGCCGTGCGCTCCAGGAGGGCGACGGCCTGTTCCACGGCGTCGTCGACGGCGGTGTCGCCGCCGATCGGCAGGGTCGCTTCGGCGAGGGTCACACCCAGGAGGTCCGCGACGACCACGGCGACGCTGTCGGTGCGCACGTCGAGACCGGCCAGGTGCGCTCGGTCGGCGACGATGCCGTAGAGCCGGGCGTTGGGCCCGCGGCGCTCGGCCCCGGCCTCCCCGACCACGTGGACGAGTCCCGCGCCCTGCAGCCGTTCGACCAGGTCGGCGACGGTGGGCCGGGAGAGCCCGGTCAGGGTCTTCAACTGGGTGGCCGTCAGCGGGCCGTCCTGCTGGAGGAGGCGCAGGGCGAGCCGGTCGTTGATGGCCCGGGCGGTGCTCGGTGATGCGGGCATGCCGGGATCCTTCCAGATCACCGCCGCGGTGCGGGACCAGGCGGTCTATTTATCAGGCAGGGTTCCTGATAGTTTACTGCCCGCATCGTGGAGTAGGGCGCCAGGGAGCGTCACTGACCGCGCGGAGAGAGCGTTTCCAGGGGAGGGCACAGCGGTATGACGACGGATTCCACGACTACGGGCTTCGACACACGAGAGGTGCGGCGGGCCAGGTACGCCATAGCCGCGGTCTTCACCGTGCACGGCGCGGTGACCGGCAGTTTCGCCACACGGGTGCCCTGGATCCAGGACCACGCCGGGGTCAGCGCCGGGCAGCTCGGCATCGCCCTGGCCTTCCCCGCGATCGGCGCCTCGCTCGCGATGCCGCTCGCCGGCACGGTCAGCCACCGCTTCGGAGCCAGAACCGCGCTGCGCGGCCTGCTGGCCCTGTGGACACTGGCCCTGATCCTGCCCGCCCTGGCGCCGAACCTGCTGACGCTGTGCGCGGCACTCTTCGTGTACGGGGCGTCCGCCGGCATGTCGGACGTCGCGATGAACGCGCTCGGTGTCGAGGTCGAGAACCGCCTCGACAAGTCGATCATGTCCGGGCTGCACGGGATGTGGAGCGTCGGCGCCCTCATCGGTTCGGCGGCGGGCACCGTGGCCGCCCATGTGGGGGCCGACGCGCGGCTGCACCACACGGTCGTCGCACTCGTCCTCACCGTCCTCGGCCTGATCGCCTGTCAGCGGGTACTGGATTTGCGCAGCGAACCGGACGAGGAGCCCCCGCCGCGTTTCGCGCTGCCGCCGAAGTCGGCGCTGATCATCGGCGCGGTCGGTTTCTGCGCGGTCTTCGCCGAGGGGGCCAGCCTGGACTGGTCGGCGGTCTACCTGCGTGACGTACTGGACAATTCGGCGGGGCTGGCGGCCGCGTCGACGACCGCGTTCGCCCTGACCATGGCCATCGCCCGGATCGCGGGCGACCGGATCGTCGACCGCTTCGGTGCGGTGCGGACCGTGCGGACCGGCGGCATCCTCGCGACGGTCGGCGGGGTCATGGTGGTCACCGCCCCGAACGCGGCCCTGGCGATGTCCGGTTTCGGGCTGATGGGGCTCGGCATCGCCGTGGTCGTCCCGCTCGCCTTCGCGGCGGCCGGGCGCAGTGGTCCGAACCCGAGCCAGGCGATCGCGGGCGTCGCCACGATCACGTACACCTCGGGGCTCATCGCCCCGTCCGCCATCGGCTCGCTGGCCGAGGCCACGTCGCTGGTCGTCTCGTTCGGTGTGGTGTCGGTGCTGGCGTTCGGACTGGTGCTCGGCGCCGGGGTGCTGCGGGCCGGCGACCGCAAGCCCGTGGCGTCCTCGGACGCCGGTGCCGCGAGCAGGGCGGCGGCCGCGCCGCGGCCCTGAAGTGCAGTGGGCCGGGCTCCGGGCGTCCGCATGCCCGGAGCCCGAACGGGAAGCCGTCCCGCTCCGGCACTAACATGGCGCTGATCTTTTCCGCGGTGGCGCCGTGCCCGACGAGGCACCGGGTCCCGCACCTACACACAGGGAGCAACCATGGGCGGCCTCGGCGTGCGCTGGACCTTGCACGGCGACGGGAAGACGCCCGCACCGGGCGCGGTGGTCCGCCCCGACGAGCGGCTCTCCTGGCCCCGGACCTTCGGCCTCGGCGCCCAGCACGTGGTCGCCATGTTCGGCGCGTCGTTCGTGGCCCCCGTGCTCATGGGCCTGGACCCGAACCTGGCGATCATGATGTCGGGTGTCGCGACGGCCATCTTCCTGCTGGCCACCCGCGGCCAGGTGCCCAGCTACCTCGGCTGTTCGCTCTCCTTCGTCGGCGTCGCCGCGACGATCCGTGCCAGTGGCGGCAGCAGCGCCGTCGTCACCGGCGCGGTGTTCGTGGTCGGCGTGGTGCTCTTCTTCGCCGGTCTCGCCGTGCAGCGCTTCGGCGCACGGATCATCCACGCGGCCATGCCACCCGTGGTGACGGGCGCTGTCGTCATGCTGATCGGGTTCAACCTGGCACCGGTGACCGCGTCGACGTACTGGCCGCAGGACCAGTGGACAGCGCTGCTGGTGATGCTGTTCACGGGACTGGCCGTGGTCTGTCTGCGCGGCTTCTTCTCCCGTATCGCGATCTTCCTCGGTCTCGTCTTCGGGTACGTCCTGTCCTGGCTCCTGGACCGGGTCTTCGGGAAGATCCACTCTCCCTCCGGCGGAGCCGAGGCCGTGGACCACTGGCGGCTGGACCTGTCGGGGGTCGGGAAGGCCGACTGGGTCGGGCTGCCGTCGTTCCACGCCCCGAGCTTCGAATGGTCCGCGATCCTGGTCGCGCTGCCCGTCGTCATCGCGCTGATCGCCGAGAACGCCGGCCATGTGAAGGCCGTGGGGGAGATGACCGGCCGCTCCCTGGACGCGAAGCTGGGCACCGCGATCGCCGCGGACGGCGCCGCCTCGATGCTGTCGACCGCTGTGGGCGGGCCGCCGAACACGACGTACTCCGAGAACATCGGGGTGATGGCCGCGACCCGGGTGTACTCCACCGCCGCCTACTGGGCCGCCGCCTGCTTCGCCCTGCTGTTCGGTCTGTGCCCCAAATTCGGTGCGGTCGTCGCCGCCATCCCCGGCGGGGTGCTCGGCGGCATCACGGTGATCCTGTACGGCATGATCGGGCTGCTCGGCGCCCAGATCTGGCTCAACGCCAAGGTGGACCTCCGCAATCCGCTGAATCTGGTGCCGGCCGCAGCGGGCATCATCATCGGGGTCGGCGGGGTCAGTCTGAAGATCTCCGACAACTTCGAGCTCAGCGGAATCGCGCTCGGCACCATCGTCGTGATCACGGGCTATCACGTGCTGCGGGCCTTCGCCCCGGCGCACCTGAAGACGCAGGAGCCCCTTCTGGACTCCGGCACGTCCGCGTACGACGAGGAGCCGCCGGCCTCCGGGACCTGATCCCGTCAGCCCGTGGCCAGCTGGTAGGCGTAATCAGGGGTGAAGGACCCCGCCGCGCCCTTGCAGCCGTCGGACTCGCCGGGCAGTTTCACCCACAGGTAGGCGTCGATGCGGGGCTCCCCCGTGTCGGTCGTGGGTGTCCGGCCCAGCGCCCGGCCCGCCGGATCGCACCACTCGCCGGCCCGGGGCGGCCCGTTCCCGTTGCGGCTGGTGTCGATGACGGCGCCGAGCCGCGCCGGCCCGCCGAGGGCGGCCAGCACCCGGCGGGCGTATCCCGCCTCGTCGGCGGTTCGGTGGAAGTTCGACACGTTGGTGAAGATGCCGTCGCTGCTGCTCGCCGCGCCCGCCGCCCGGAGCGCCGCGGCCTGCTTCGAGGCCGCGTGCCAGCCCGAGTGACCGCCGTCGAAGTAGACCCTGGTCTTCGGACCGGCCGCGTGCAGGGTGCGGCCGGCCCGGGCCAGTGAGGCGTAGCGCGCCGCCCGGTCACCGGACGAGAGGCAGTCGGCGAGCGCGATGGCGTCGGGTTCCAGGATCACGATGACCGGCCCGCTGCCGAGTCCCGCCGCGAACTCCCGTATCCACGCGTCGTACGCCGCGAGGTCCGGCGCCCCGCCCTGGGACGCCCCTCCGCAGTCCCGGCCGGGGATGGCGTAGGGCACCAGCACCGGCGTCCGGCCCGCGCGGGCCGCGGCCGCGGTCACCGACCGGACCTGGCCGGTGACGGTCCCCGGGTTGTGGGCGGCGAACCAGACGGCGGCGGGCTGCGCCGCGATCCGCGTCTCGATCAGCGGGCGCCGCGGGTCTTCGCGGTGGCCGGCGACCCAGTCCAGGACCTGGGAGGCGGGGTGGCGGTAGAGCCGGCCGTCGGGCGGGGCCGCCGCGCCGCGGGGCATCGGCTTCTTCGAGGGGCGGGGCGCACGTGAGGCGGTGGGTGCCGGCGGCGGACTCGGCGAGGCGGCCGTCGGGCTCGGCACGGCGGGCAGGGGCGCCACTGTGGGCGACGCCGTGGTGTCGGGGCGGGCGGTGGTCCGCTCCTCTTCCCCTGCGACCGCGGAGATCACACCGGCCGCTGTGCCCGCGGCCACCACGGCCGAGGCGACGACGGCCATGACCTGACGGCGCGCACGGCGCCTGCGGTGTCTGAACTCCTCCCGTGCGAGACGGCGTTGTGTGCGTACGCCCGACACTCCTCGTTCCCCTCCCCGGCCCCGGCGGTGCTGTCGCCGTTCCCCCATTGCGATGAACCGGCGGCTCCCGGGTGCCACGGCGAGCCTACGGCTGGGACGCTGCCCCCATGGCGCAGTTCGAGCAGTTGGACCAAGTCGCGGAGGGACCCGCCGCCGAGGCCGCGGGGACCGGCACGGGCACCGTGACCGAGCGGATGCGCTCGTTCCGTCCGTCGGCGGCCCGTGGCGAGGACGGGATCGCCGTCTTCCACCGCGTCTATCTCGCCGCCCTCGGCGCGCAGGCCGGTGAAGCGTCCGGGGTACTGGCGGCACGCCTGTCGCACCGGTACCTCTGCGCCGTCGACGCCACGGCGGCCGGCCACCGGGTCCCGGAGTGCTGGCGCCCGCTGTTCCAGTTCCGTCGCCACCCCGGCGTACGGCCCCTGCAGTTCGCCCTGGCGGGCATGAACGCGCATGCCGGCCACGACCTCGCGCTCGCCGTCGTCGACACCTGTCGTACGCTCCGCTGCGCCCCGGGGGACCTGGAGGAGGAGTTCGACCGGGTGGGCGACCTCCTGCTGATGATGGAGGAGCGGATCGGCGAGGACCTGATGCCGGGTCCGGAGCGGCTGGAGATTACCGACCCGCTCACCCATCTGGCGGCCAGCTGGAAGCTGGAGCGCGCCCGCGAGGCCGCCTGGTCGGCGGCCCGGGTGCTGTGGCGGCTGCGCGACGTACCGGCGCTGGCCGCGGAGTTCGGGCAGCGACTGGACGCGGGGGCGGGGCTGGTCGGGCGCTGTCTGCTCACGCCCTGGCGCTGAGACCCGGCCACCGGAGCCGGGCGCCCCGCCGCTCAGAAGCAGTCGCCGTACCAGTGGACGGCCCCCGGCGCCGTCACGGTGGCCCGTACGGCCGCGTCCGTGGCGTGCAACGGCCGTGCCATGCCCACGCGTTCCGTCACCTGACGGGCATCGGCCAGCAGGGCGGGAAGGGCTGCCGTCACCCCCGGGCCGCCGGGGATCCGGACCCGCGCCCGGGTCAGCCCCGCTGCCCGGCCACGTGAACCGACGGCGGCGAACAGTGCGCCGAGGCTCTCGGCCGCGCCCGCGAACTCGCGCACTTCCACGCGGTCCTCCACGTGCTGCGCCACGATCCAGCCGGTGAGCGCCCCCGAGGCGGGGTCCACCGCCACGAGCGGCCGTTCGGCGGGGCCGTACCAGGCGGGCAGCCGCACCGTCCAGTCCTCGGGTGCCCGTAGTGAGCTGAGCGGACGGGTCCTGTTGTACGCGTCGTGCAGCGCCACCACCTCCGCGTCGTCCTGCGGCGTTGCCACGCGGACCGGGGAGGTGGCGGGAACGGCCGAGGGGGCGAGTGTCCCCTCGGTGTACGTACTGGCGAACTCCTCCCAGCCCGAGCCGCGGTAGACAGCGGGCGTGCCCGTGAACAGCAGGGACCATGCGCACTGTTCAGCGGTCATGGTGCGCGCCGCCGCCGCGAGCAGCAGCCTGATCAGCCCCCTCCCCCGGGCTTCGGGCCGGGTGGCGACGCTGCCGATGCCGCCCACGCGCTGCGGGGAGCCCGCCGCGTCGCGGATCAGCCTCGGTACGTAGACGACGACCGCGTCGATCCCGTCCCCTTCGGCGTTCTCCGCGACAAAGGTGTGGCGGTGGCGTCCCGGGTCCAGGGCGTGCAGGTCCGAGAGGTGCGGGGCGACGAAGCACCGGCGCCACAGGGCGGCCAGGGCGGGGTCGTCGGCGGCTGTCGTGGTGCGGACGAGGGCGCTCACAGGATGAGGTTTCCGTCCGTGCGCACGGTGGCGCCGGCCGGGGGCATCGCGCTGCGCCGCGTGCCGTCCTCGACGCAGGTGGTGTGCAGGACCGAGGTGAGGGCGTCCGCGGCGAGATGGAGGATGCCGCCGGTGAAGCGGCTGCCCGTTGCCGCGTAGTGGTTCGTCCCTTCGGCGATGCGGATGTGTGCGGTGCCGGCCTCGGTGGCCGTGCTGCTGAGGCCGGTGATGTCCCAGGTCGTCGCTCCCGGGCCGGCCGCGCGGCCGAGCAGCGTCCGGGCCTTGTTGCCGCCCGTGAACCGGGCACCGCCGGTCACGGTGATCCGCTGGTCGCGCACACCGCTGAGCTCGATGCCCGTGTCGTCGAACGTACCGCCGTCGATGCGCAGGTCCGCGGAACCGACGGAGAGCGGGGCCGCGTTCTCGGCGCCGGTGACCGTGCAGTCGGTGAAGTGGACGGGGCCGGCGCCGCGCAGGATCGCGCCGTCGACGCCCCGGAACGTGCAGCGTACGAAGTGGACCGGCGTGGTGACCGGCGTCTGGACGAGGACGGCGCCGGCGGGCGGTTCGAAGGAGCAGTCGCTGATGGTGGTCGGCCGGGTGGAGCGGGCGGAGCGCTGGGCGACGGCGAAGGCCTTCGCGGTGCAGCCGCTTATCTGCGCCCCGTCGGCGTTCACGGTGAGGGTGCCGGCCTGGTCGAAGGTGGGGCGCGCGATCACCGTGATGTCCTCCAGGGTCAGGTCGGTGATCTTCGTGTTGGCGGTGAACCAGGAGCACACGTGTCTGCGTACGGTGATGCGCTTGGCCGAGATGCCCCACTGGGCACCTGAGTTGGCGATGTCCATCAGTCCGGAGTTGCCGTCGAAGAGCAGGTCGTGCTCGTACTGGCCGTGGGTGGTGAAGGGGTTGCCGCCCGCGTCGTCGCCGTCGCCGTGGCAGTTCACGACGGTGCAGTAGGCCGAAGCGGTGAGGTCGTTGAGGTGGCGCACATTGCTGCTCGTGCAGTCGGCGACCCGCCCGTACAAGCAGTAGATCTGCTGGGTGAGGTAGCCCGCGCCGCCGTATTCGACGGTGGGCGGGTTCTTCAGGGAGCAGTCCTCGGTCCGGAAGCGGGTGCACCAGCGGCGCATGATGACGGGCCAGAACGTGCCGGTCGCGTGGATGCCGGAGACGTCGCAGCCGACGGCGTACTCGAAGCTGACCGGGTGGGAACCGGTGTACTCGTCGGGTCCCGCGCCTTCGAAGACCATGTTGCGGATGTGGGTGTTGCGCACGGGCTCGACCCGGGTCCAGGTGAGGGTGCGGCCCTCGGTGAGCTCCCAGCCGTTGAGGTAGCCGATCCGGATGTGGTCCGCGTCGATGATCTCGGTGATCTCGACCAGTTTCTGCAGTTCGCGCTCGTCACCACCGCCGCCCGCCACGGGGTCGACCTGCACGGCCCACCACTGGCCGGCCTCGAACGCCTTGGCGTCGGGCACCGGGAAGGTGTCGGTGAGTTCGATGACCCGGCCGTTGAGGGTGTGTCCGACGGTGGTGTCGGTGACGGTTCCGCGGAAGGAGAGGACGGCGCCGAAGGGGTTGTCGTGGGTGTTCTTCTCGATGCCGGTGGTGTGGATGTGGT
>NZ_JBEXXX010000036.1:0-81698 GCF_040630635.1 Streptomyces sp. NPDC005761
GACGCACCGACAAATCCCAAACAAGACAGTCGAAGACGTCAGTCAGTCGGCGAGTCAGACGCATCAGCAGAACCACCACTCACATCATCACTGTCCAGTCGGACACCTCGGGCAGATCCGTCCCGTGGGCGCGGATCCAGTCGTGGTGGCGGGCCCGGGTGTCCGCCATCGCCTGGCGCACCGCCACCGCACGGACACCCAGGCCCGGGACGCGGTCGATGACATCCATGACGAGGCGGTAGCGGTCGAGGTCGTTGCGGACCACCATGTCGAAGGGCGTGGTGGTCGTGCCCTCCTCCTTGTAGCCCCTGACGTGCAGCTGGGCGTGTCCGGTGCGGCGGTAGGCCAGCCGGTGGATCAGCCAGGGGTAGCCGTGGTAGGCGAAGATCACCGGCTTGTCGCGGGTGAACAGGGCGTCGTACTCGGAGTCCGGCATCCCGTGCGGATGCTCGCCATGGGGCATGAGACGCGCCATGTCGACGACGTTCACCACCCGCACGGACAGCTCCGGCAGGTGCCGACGCAGCAGACCGGCGGCCGCCAGGGTCTCCAGGGTGGGTACGTCTCCGGCGCAGGCGAGCACGACATCGGGTTCACGGCTGCCGTCCTCGGTGCCCGCCCACTCCCAGACGCCCGCACCGCGTGCGCAGTGCGCCCGGGCCTGATCGAGGGTGAGCCAGTCGAAGCCGGGCTGCTTGCCCGCCACGATCACGTTCACGTAGTCCCGGCTGCGCAGTGCGTGGTCGGCCACGGAGAGCAGGACGACCTCGGGGCTCTTGTTCAGGATGTGGTCGACGAAGCCCGGGTCCTGGTGCGAGAAGCCGTTGTGGTCCTGGCGCCAGACGTGTGAGGTGAGCAGGTAGTTGAGGGAGGCGATGGGGCGGCGCCAGGGCAGCCGCCTGGAGGTCCGCAGCCACTTGATGTGCTGGTTGACCATGGAGTCGACGATGTGGGCGAAGGCCTCGTAGCAGGAGAAGAGTCCGTGCCGGCCGGTGAGCAGATAGCCCTCCAGCCAGCCCTGGCACAGGTGCTCGGAGAGGACCTCCATCACACGGCCGTCGCGGGCGAGATGCTCGTCCGTCGGGAGCGTGCCGGCCTGCCAGGCCTTGCCGGTGGCCTCGTAGAGGTCGTCGAGGCGGTTGGACGCCGTCTCGTCCGGGCCGACGACCCGGAAGTCCCGCCGGTCGGCGGTGGCGGCCATGACGGCCTCCAGCAGGCCGCCGAGGATCCGGGTGGGTTCGTGGGTGCCGGCTCCGGGCCTGTCCACCTGGACGGCGTGCGCCTCGAGGTCCGGAACCGGCAGATCGCGCAGGAGCAGGCCGCCGTTGGCGTACGGGGTGGCGCCGAGCCGCGCCTCGCCTCGTGGCACGCAGGCGAGGACCTGCTCCGTGGGACGGCCCCCGGCGTCGAAGAGTTCCTCCGGCCGGTAGGAGCGCAGCCACCGCTCCAGCTGACGCAGGTGCTCGGGATTGTCACGGACCCCGGGCAGCGGGACCTGGTGGGCCCGCCAGGTGCCCTCGACGGGCAATCCGTCGACGTCGGCGGGTCCGGTCCAGCCCTTCGGCGTCCGCAGCACGATCATCGGCCACTGCGGGCGCCCGGTGTCGCGGCCCGTCCGGGCGGCTCCCTGGAGCTCCCGGATGCGGTCGACGGCACGGTCCATGGCGGCGGCCATCGCCCGGTGCACGGTGAGGGGGTCGTCCCCCGCCACGTACAGCGGTTCGTGCCCGTAGCCGCGCAGCAGCGCGTCGAGTTCCGCCTCGGGGAGGCGGGCGAGCACGGTCGGGTTGGCGATCTTGTACCCGTTGAGGTGGAGGATGGGAAGGACGGCCCCGTCATGGACGGGATCCAGGAACTTGTTGGCGTGCCAGGAGCCCGCCAGCGGTCCAGTCTCCGCCTCGCCGTCGCCGATGACACAGGTGACCAGCAGGTCCGGATGGTCGAGTGCGGCGCCGTAGGCGTGGGCCAGGGCGTAGCCCAGTTCGCCGCCCTCGTGGATGGAGCCCGGGGTCTCAGGCGCTACGTGGCTGGGCACGCCGCCGGGGAAGGAAAACTGCTTGAACAGCAGCTCCATGCCGGCCTCGTCCCTGCTGACGTCGGGGTACGTCTGCGAGTAGCTGCCCTCCAGCCAGGAGTTGGCGAGGACGGCGGGACCGCCGTGTCCGGGGCCCCAGACACACAGCGCGTCGGTCCCGCGCGAGGCGATGACGCGGTTGAGGTGCGTGTACACGAGGTTGAGCCCCGGCGAGGTTCCCCAGTGGCCGAGGAGTCTGGGCTTGATGTCCTCGGGGACGAGCGGCCGGGTGAGCAGCGGATTGCGCATCAGGTAGATCTGGCCGACAGCCAGATAGTTGGCGGCCCGCCAGTGCGCGTCGAGCGCGGCGATCTCTTCGTCGGTCGGGCCGGTCGTCGACGAGGACGGCGGGGCGTCGCTCATGGTCACCTCTCAGCGGACGGGTGCAGTGGGGCCGGCTACCGCGGGTCGGGGCCGTACCAGACGGTCGTGGCGTTGCAGAACTCGCGGATGCCATGACCGGCGAGCTCACGTCCGTATCCGGAGCGCTTCACCCCGCCGAACGGCAGCGCCGGGTGCGAGGCCGTCATGCCGTTGAAGAACACGCCGCCCGCCTCCAGGTCCCTGATGCAGCGGCGGCTCTCCTCGGGATCGCGGGTCCAGACGTTGGAACTGAGGCCGAACGGCGTGTCGTTCGCCAGTTCCAGGGCCTCGTCGAGGCTCTCGGCCCGGTAGAGGGTGGCCACGGGGCCGAACGTCTCCTCCTGGTGGATGCGCATGGCGGGAGTGATCCCGGACAGGACGGTCGGCGCATAGAACCAGCCCCGCTCCAGTCCGCCGGTGAGCCCCTCGGGCCGGCCGCCGCCGCACAGGGCGGTGGCACCCTGCCGCACGGCGTCGTCGACGAGTTCCTCCAGGTCGGTGCGCCCCTGTTCGCTGGCGAGGGGACCGATGTCGGTGGTCTCCTCCAGCGGGTCTCCGACGGTCAGGTCGCGCATCCCCACGGTGAAGCGTTCGGAGAACTCCTCGTACACCTCCGTGTGCACGATGAACCGCTTGGCCGCGATGCAGGACTGCCCGTTGTTCTGGACCCGGGCGGTGACGGCGGTGCGGGCCGCCTTGGCGACGTCGGCCGAGGGCAGAACGAGGTAGGGGTCGCTGCCGCCGAGTTCCAGGACGGTGTGCTTGACCTCGTCCCCGGCCACGGCCGCCACCGCGCGTCCGGCCGGTTCGCTGCCGGTCAGGGTGGCCGCGGCCACCCGGCGGTCGCGCAGGATCGCCTCGACGGCTCCCGAGCCCACCAGCAGGGTCTGGAAGCAGCCGGCCGGGAATCCGGCCCGGTGGAAGAGGTCGCCCAGGTACAGCGCGGTCTGCGGCACGTTGGATGCGTGCTTCAGCAGACCGGTGTTGCCGGCCATGAGCGCGGGGGCCGCGAACCGCACGACCTGCCAGAGGGGGAAGTTCCACGGCATCACGGCGAGCACGGTGCCCAGCGGCCGGTAATGGACGTAGGCGCGGGACGCACCGGAGTCCTCGACGTCCGCGGGCGAGGGGTGCTCGTCACCGAGGAGTTCCTCGGCATGGGCCGCGTACCAGCGCATGGCCCTGGCGCACTTCGCCGCCTCGGCCCTGGAGGCCTTGAGGGGCTTGCCCATCTCCAGGGTCATCGTGCGGGCGATGTCCTGCTGGTCCTCGTCGAGGAGGTCGGCGGCCCGGTTCAGCAGCCTGGACCGTTCGCCGAACGTGGTGGTGCGGTACTCCCGGAAGGCGGCGTCCGCGGCGGCTAGCCGCCGCTCGATCTCGTCCGCCCCCTGGGCGTCGAACGTTCTGAGGGTCTCGCCGTTCGCGGGGTTGACCGTCGCGATGGGCATGACTGTGGCCTCCTTGCCTCGGTACTTCGACCGTGCCGCGCCGCGAGCGGCGGCGCAACGCGGGCCCCGCCTCCCGCATACCCGACCGGCGCGGACCATGCATGCAAGTGGCATGCGATCCGCGCCGGAAGGGGCAGTGGGGGTGGTACGGGTGCCTGGGGCCGATCCGTGCCGCGCCTCAGACGAGGGCAGGGGCGTCGGTCCGGGCCGGGGGGGCCGTGGGCAGCTCGGCGGCCAGCGCCGGCGTCCGGCGGAACTCGCGGACTCCGGGCAGCGGGGGCAGCGGCACCAGTTCGATGTGCTGGGGCTCCTGCGCGTACCGGGTGAACCAGACGACCTTGCCCTCGGCGGTCCGGCAGGTGCCCCAGCTGTCGCTGAGGGCCATGACCCGGCTCAGGCCGCCGCCCTCGTGGAGCAGCCGCGGCATATCGGATCCGTTGTCGGCGACGGAGACCGTGAGGTGCCGTCCTGACCAGCGGAGTTCGAGGACACAGGTGTTGTCGTCACCGACGTGCCGCTGGACGTTGGTCAGCAGCTCCTCCACAGCGCGGCACACGGGCCGGACGTGGAGTTCGAGACTCCAGTGGCGCAGATGTGCGGCGACTATGCGTCGCAGCTGGGACACACGTTCTGCCGATACCTGGAGTTCGACCAGATAGTGCCGGTCGAGTGGAACGGTCATCGTCGAGGCTCCTCACATCGAGGCCCACATGCTTCGCCCCGTTGAACGAACGACCCCCGAATACGAAGAGTGAGCAGATGTCACTTCTGGGTCACTCCTCAGGGTGAGGCCACAGGGCCGGTTGCGCAACACATCCGGCCGCGCACCCCCGGTGACCGGCCGATATGCGGTCCGGGCAGGTCCACCGGCGTCAGCGCAGGGCGGACAGCAGCCGGTCCGGGGTGAGCGGGAGGGTGCGCAGCCGGATTCCGGTGGCGTGATGGACCGCGTTCCCGAGGGCCGCGGCCGCGCCGACGATGCCGATCTCGCCGATGCCCTTGCTGCCCATGGGGTTGAGGTGCGGGTCGTCCTCGTCGATCCAGTACGCCTCCAGGCCGGTCACATCGGCGCAGGCCGGCACGTGGTAGGAGGCGAGGTCACTCTCGGTGAAGTCGCCGAACTCCGGGTCGAGGGAGCTGCCCTCGGTCAGGGCCATGCCGAGTCCCATGGTCATGCCACCGATGAACTGGGAACGTGCGGTGCGGGCGTTGAGGATGTGACCGGCGGCGAAGACCCCGAGCATCCGCCGCACCCGGACCTCACCGGTCCGGGAGTCGACCGCGACCTCCGCGAAGTGGGCCCCGAACGCGTGCCGTGCACAGGGCGACTCGGCCGCCGTCTCCTCGGTCGTGTCCGCCGTCACGGTCACCCCGCCGGCCGGCAGCGGTCCGGAATGCTCGCCCATCCGCTCCACGAGGGCCTCGGCCGCCTTGTGCACGGACCAGCCCCAGGACGCGGTGCCCGAGGAGCCGCCGGCCAGCGGGGCGTCCGGCAGGTCGCTGTCGCCGATGTCGACCGTCACGTTCTCCACCGGCGTCTCCAGCACGCGTGCCGCGATCTGCGCCAGGACGGTCCGCGCGCCGGTGCCGATGTCGGTGGCGTTGACGGCGATGCGGTAGGAGCCGTCGGGGGCCGCGTGCGCCGAGGCGTGGGAGGCGCTCGCATAGACGGGGTACGTGGCGGCGGCGACGCCCGTACCGAGCAGCAGGGTGCCTTCCCGGCGCACTCCCGGACGTGGGTCCCGGCCGTCCCAGCCGAAGCGTGCCGCACCGTCCCGGAGGCAGGCGGCCAGTCCGCGGGTACTGAAGGGCTTACCGGAGTCGGGCTCGGCGGCAGGATCGTTGCGCAGCCGCAGTTCGACAGGGTCGAGCCGGAGCTCCGAGGCGAGTTCGTCGACGGCTGACTCGAGGGCGTACATTCCGGGCGCCTCGCCCGGGGCGCGCATCCATGACGGGCTCGGGACGTCGAGCGCGGTGACCCGGTGGACGGTCCGGCTGTGCTCGGATCCGTACATCACGCGGGCCGGGACGGCGGCCTGTTCCACGAACTCCTTGACGGTGGAGGTGTGGGTGACGACCTCGTGGGCCACGGCGGTGAGGGTCCCGTCGTTCTCCGCACCGAGGCGGACCCGCTGCACGGTGGGTGCCCGGTGGCCGACGACAGCGGCCATGTGCCGCCGTGGCATGGCCAGTTCCACGGGGTGTCCCGTGTGGAGCGCGGCCATGGCGGCGAGCACGGCCTGGGGGCGTGGAGTGCCCTTGCTGCCGAACCCGCCGCCGACGTGGTGCGACACCACGGTGACCTGGTCCGGCCGGAGCCCGAACACGGTGGCGAGACTGTCGCGCACCTTGGTGGCGCCCTGGCTGGAGTCGTACAGCGTGAGGTGCCCGTCCTGCGACCAGTGGGCGGTCGAGGCGTGCGGCTCCATGGGGTGGTTGTGGAGCGGCCCGGTCGTGTACGTGGCGTCCACCTGTACGGGCGCCGCAGCGAAGGCGCGGTCGAAATCGCCGCGTTCACGCACCGCCGGGTAGCCGCCGTTGGCGGTCTCCGGCGTGTACAGGCCTGCGTGGTCCCCGGTGAGGACGACGTCGTGCTCTTCGGTGGCGTAGGAGATCCGGAGTGCTTCGGCACCTGCCCGCGCGCCTTCGAGGGTGTCGGCCACCACCAGGGCGATCTGCCAGCCCCGGTGCGGCACGTGGTCGTTCTGGAGGACGGCGAGGATCGGGTCGTCCGGCTCGTTGGTCCGCGGCGCGTTCTCGTGGGTGAGGACGGCGCGGACACCGGGGAGGGCGAGGGCGTCGGCGGTTCGGATCGCGGTGACCCGGCCGCGGGGCACGGTGGCGGGCACCGGCCAGGCGTACAGACAGCCGGGCAGATGGCGCTCGGCGGCGTAGCGCGCGACGCCGGTCACCTTGTCCCGGCCCTCGCGGCGGACGACGGGGGCGCCGAGCGGCTGGGGTGCGTGGCTCATGACGGGGTCCTCGGCTCTTCGGGGGCGGTTTCTTCAGGGGCCGGCACTTTCGGAGGCTGCCGTCTTCAGGAGCCGGCAGCCCCAGGCGCCTGGGGCTGCACGGTCGGCGTCCTGAGGGACTCAGGAGCCGTCCTCTTCAGGAGCGTCAGCGAGCGCGGCCAGGGCGTCGACGGCCAGGTGGCGGGCCAGCACCACCTTGAACGCGTTGTCGCGCAGCGGGCGGGCCGCCGCGAGTTCGGCGTCCACCGCGCTCAGGTACACGGCGTCGGCGGCCGGCGCGCCGCGCAGCGCCTCCTCGGCGGTGCGGGCCCGCCACGGCCGGTGGGCGAGCCCGCCGAACGCCAGCGCCGCGTGCTCGATCCTCCCGTCGCGTACGCGCAGGACGGCTGCCACGGAGGCCAGGGCGAATGCGAACGAGGCGCGGTCGCGTGCCTTGCGGTACAGGGAGACGGTGCCGTCGGGGAGCGGAGGCAGGACCACCTCGGTGATCATTTCGTCCGGCCGGATCACGGTGTCCGTGCTCGGGTCGTCCCCGGGCAGCCGGTGGAAATCCGTGACGGCCACACTCCGTTCGCCGTCCGGTCCGTGCAGGAGGACCACGGCGTCGAGGGCGGCGAGCGCCACGGCCATGTCCGAAGGGTGGGTGGCGACGCACTCGGACGAGTGACCGATGACGGCGAGGTCGCGGTGGGCGCCCTCCCTGGCCGGGCAGCCGCTGCCGGGGTCCCGCTTGTTGCAGGGCTTCGACGTGTCCTGGAAGTACGGGCAGCGGGTGCGCTGGAGCAGATTGCCGCCGGTGGTGGCGGTGTTGCGCAGTTGCCCCGAGGCTCCGGCCAGCAGTGCCTGCGAGAGGGCGGGATAGCGCGTGCGCACCGCGGGATGGGCGGCCAGATCGCTGTTGCGGACGGTGGCCCCGATGCGCAGTCCGCCGTCGGCGGTGTCCGTCACCCGGTCCAGGGGCAGCCGGCTGACGTCGATGAGGAGGCCGGGGCTCTCCACACCGAGCTTCATGAGGTCGACCAGATTGGTGCCGCCGCCGAGGAACCGGGAACCGGGACGGTCGGCGCTCTCGCGGACCGCTTCGGCGACCGAGGCTGCGCGCAGATACGCGAAGGGCTTCACGAGGCGACATCCCCGATCGCCTCGACGATACGGGGGTAGGCCCCGCACCGGCACAGGTTGCCGCTCATCCGTTCACGGATCTCCGCGTCGTCGAGGACCACCGGGCCGGCGACGGGCGCGGTGTGCGCCGTGGCGTGGGACGGGAAACCGTCCTGCGCCTCCCCGAGGACGCCGACGGCCGAGCAGATCTGCCCGGGCGTGCAGTAGCCGCACTGGAGCGCGTCACGCTCCAGGAAGGCTTCCTGGAGCGGATGCAGCCGGTCGCCGTCGCCCAATCCCTCGATCGTGGTGATCCGGGCCCCGTCCTGGGCGACGGCCAGAAGCAGGCAACTGTTGGCCCGTCGGCCGTCCACGAGCACGGTGCAGGCGCCGCACTGCCCGTGGTCGCAGCCCTTCTTGGCCCCGGTCAGGCCCAGGTGCAGGCGCAGGGCGTCCAGGACGGTGGTGCGGTGGTCGAGCGTCAGGGTGTGCTCGGTTCCGTTGATGGTCAGGGTGAGGGTGGAATGGTGGCCGGTTGCCCGTCCCTCCCCCTCGCCGCCCCTCCCCCGGCTGGTCGGGTCCACGTGACGGCACCTTTCGAGAGGTAGTTTTGTCTGCTTTCTACCAGTCGGACAACGGCTCCGCGTCATGAAGGGCGGGCAGCCGGCGTAGCGTTCGGCCTACTTGTTCTCCAGCCGTAGCCGGACCTCCTCCTCCTGGTCACCGGAGACGGTGCCGACGACCCGCACGGTGAAGGCACCCGTGAGGCTCTTCCGGAGCCGGTCGACCGCCCAGTAGCCGCCCTGTACGTCAGCGGTGACGGGCTCACCGAGTCGTACCGGGACGGACACCACCCGGGCCTCGGTGACATCGACGGTGACGACCCAGGCCGTGGGCCGCTTCCCGCTGACGTCCTGGGGGACGTCGACCGAGGCCCGGTCGGTGGCGAAGGCGGCCCGCAGCACGTCGAAGACCGTGCGCGCATCGTCCTTCCCGCACCCGCTGATCACGACCGACACCTCGCGGCCGTCCCGGCTTTCCTCGGACTGCTGCTTCTCCTGTGTGCTGTTCACCGCGGTTCCTTCCCAAGGGGTCCCTTCCAGGCTCGCCCCGCAGGCGGTCGCCTGCGACACGGGCGGCCCGGAAGCCCTGCGGGTACCCGTGGAGGGACAGCCCATGTCCTTCCAAACATTTTCGACGGCTATATCCACTTAAAACATGAATTCGATGTCAGAGCTGCGTGAGGTCCTCGCCCTGGGGTATCCGGCAAGCATGGATGTATCGAATGGAGCCCTGAATTCCCTGGCCATCACCCTCGCGGACGGACGGGGCGCGACCGGGGCGGTGATGGGCGTTGTCGGCGTGGTCCTGGTGGCTGTGCTGATCGGCGCCTTCTGGCTGGGCAAGCGGCGGCGCGACCAGGAGCTGCCGCCACCGCGGCCCGAGGAACAGCCGTCGGCGCCGGACCACCGCACACACGTGGAGGAGCGCAACGTCCACGGTGACGACGAATTCCCCGCCGACGGCCGGGGGCTCTCGCCCTACGAACTCGGCGATCACGGGAGCGAGACCATTCACCGGGACAACGACGAGCGTCGCGACTGAACGGCCCCACCGGTTTCCGGAACGGCCTGCCACCGTTCCGGAGACCCCGGGCCCCCGCGGCCGCGTAGCCGCGTGTTGCGGGAGCGGCCCGGCGCGGAGAGGCTGGTGGAGGCCACCGCGGGCCACCGGCACACAGCTGCCGCACCCCCCATGAAGGCAGTAGGACCATGACCGGAAGCACCTCTGGTACGGCATCCGCGCGCGCGCCGCTGACCGGGCCCGCGGCGCCCTGCTGGGTCAATCTGATGACCCGGGACCTGGAGTCCGCCCAGGCGTTCTACGGCCCCGTGATGGGCTGGGCGTTCCGGCCCGGCAAGCTCGGCCAGGAGTTCTCCGTCGCCCGCCGCGAGGACGTGCCCGTGGCCGGGATCGGCGCCGTGGCGACCACCTTCCACGTCGCGGTGGCGTGGACCCCCTACTTCGCCGTCCAGGACGCCGATGCGACCGCCGCCCGGATCCGCGAGCGCAGCGGCACCGTGGCGGTCGGCCCGCTGGCGCTGGGCAAAGGGCGCGGCGCACTCGCCGCCGACCGCGACGGCGCGGGGTTCGGCATCTGGGAACGGACCGCGCCCGCGACGTCGCCACCCGCCCCCGACGGCCATTCGCACGCCTGGCTGCGGCTGCGTACCCGCAATGCCTTCGACGCCGCGATCTTCTACGGCGAGGTCCTGGACTGGGCGAGCGGACGGCCCGGTTCCTGCGAGGTGGGGTACGCGACGGACGAGGTCATCGTGCAGTGCGGCGGGCGTCAGCTGGCCCGGATCAGTTCGGGTGCGGTCGAGGCGGCCCCCGACCCGTTGGTCCGTCCGCACTGGCAGGTGAACTTCCCGGTGGAGGACGTCACCGCCGCTGTCGCGTCCGCGCAGGAGCGCGGCGGTTCCCTGGTCGAGGAGGTGACCCGTCCCGAGGGGCGCGAGGCAACACTGGTCGACCCGGACGGCGGGCTCTTCACGCTCACGGATGTCCACGACGCCGGGGCCGTCGGCAGGCTGTGACTCCGGGTGCCGTCACCTCTCCCCCCGCCGGCCGTGGGAGCGGGCCAGCGCCAGGGCCGGGAAGACGAACCAGCAGACGAGGAACCACAGTGCTATCCCGCCGACCAGCCAGAGGGCGAGGGCGTTGTGCAGTGCCACCCGCAGGATCAGCAGGAGCGCCGAGCACATCGTGCAGAACAGCAGGACCAGCCCGATCACGGTCAGGCGTGAAGCCCAGGTGACCGTCTGGGGCTTCATCCGCCGCCCCGTGAGCAGCCGGTGGTACGACACCGGGCCGATGAGCGCGCCCGCTGTGGCGGAGCCGAACATCACCGTGATCACGTAGATCGTGCGATCGGTGTCGGAGAGGTCCGTGAAGCGCGGCTGGAAGACGACGGCGAGCAGGAAGCCGAAGAGGATCTGCACGCCGGTCTGGGCGACGCGCAGTTCCTGGAGCAGATCGGTCCACCGGCGGTCCGCCCGCTCCTCCTCCGTCTCCTTGCGCCCCCATCCGCGGTCCCTGCCGTGCTCCTCCTCGGATGAGCTCACCGTGGGCCTCCGTCCGGATACGGGCAGTTCCTGTACGTGACGTGCCCTTTCCACACCGTAGACCGGCTGCCGGGCCGGGGCCCCTCCAGCGAGCGGGACGGCTGCCGCGGTGCGCCGGCTCCGCCTCTCAGCCGACCGGCAGCACCAGTTCGGGCCGGTCCCACATCACCGCGGGAGGTGCGGCCCGCACGGTTCCGGTCCGGCGGGCGCCCACACTCGTGTAGAAACCCTCGGCCGGCGGATGCGACACGATGCGCACCTCTGTGAGGCCGGCCCCGTGGGCTTCGCCCACCAGGTGCCCGATGAGCAGACGGCCGATCCCGGCGCCCTGCGCCTCGTCGGCGACGAACATGAGATCCAGCTCGGGCGGTGCGAGGAGCAGGGAGTAGAAGCCGAGCACCCGGCCGGTGGTCGCGCCGACGGCCGCGAAGACCCTGTGGGTCTCGACGTAGTCGTGACCCACCCGGTATCCGGCGACCATGGGTGCGTACGGCCCCTCGTAGGCACGGGAGGTCCGGACCAGGCGGGTCAGGCGCTTCGCGTCCCGTGCACCGGCCCGCCTGATCCCGATGTCTTCCCCCAGCGCCCGGCGCGCGCGCGACGTAATGCCTGATCTCATGTACCGAGTATTACGTACCCGGAAGCGGGCCAAGCACCCACCGCCGGGGGCTTCAGGCAGAGCGGGCCGTCCGCCACTCCTCGACGACGGCCTCGACGTCGAACGGCCGGAGGTTCAGGAGTGGTCCCGGCAGTGGCCGCCTGACAGCCGCGGCGATCTTCTCGTTCACCGCGTCCAGCATCCGCCGCACCTCGGCCTCGGTCCGCGTCCGGGGCACGGCGGCCAGGGTGTCCTCCGCCTCCTTGCGCAGGGCCAGCGACGGCGGGAGCACCGACATGCCCTCACGCTGCATCTTCGCCTTGATCCACCACGCCTCGTCGTACGGACGGTCGAGCCCTTCGAGGGGCTTCCCGAATCCGGGCAGCTGGGAGACGTCACCGCGTTGCTCGGATTCCCGGATCTGTTTGTCGACCCACGATTCGAAGCTGACGTCCGGGGGTTTGCGCTCGGTCACCGTGATGCCCCTCTCGCAGATGCGCGTGATGCAGCCCTTCCACGATACCGAGAGGCCGTGCGGCAGCGGCCGGAGCCCGTCCGGAACAGACCGGCGGCAAAGCTCCGCGCCTTGGATGCCGATGGCGGGGTACACGAGCAGCACGCCCCGGCCGATACGGCGCCGGGGACGATCCGAAGGGGATGGTGAGAGTGGAGCACAGCGACTTGCGGACCGGGAACCGGAAGGAGTGGTGACCATGACGACCGTAGTGATCATCGTCGCGATCGCCCTGGTGGCGGTCTGCGCACTGGCCTTCCTCTACGCACGACGGAGCGGTGGGCAGGGGATGCGGCGCCGCTTCGGGCCGGAGTACGACCGGACCGTCGCGCACCACCACGGCGACGCGAAGGCCGCCGAACGCGAACTGCAGGAGCGGCTGAAGCGGCACCGCTCCCTGCACGAGCGCCCGTTGACGCCCGAGGCGCGCGCACAGTACGCGGACCGCTGGCAGCGGATCGAGGGCGGCTTCGTGGACGCGCCGCAGCAGGCAGTCGCCGACGCGGACGCACTGCTGGCCGAACTGGCCGGCGATCTGGGCTTCCCCGACGGCCGGGACTTCGGCGAGCAGAGCGCTGCGCTCTCCGTCCACCACGCCGAACACGTCAACGGCTATCGCCGGGTGCACGACGCCAAACAGGGCGACGGCGGTACGGAGGACTTGCGGGAGGCACTCCTGGAGGCCCGCGGCCTGTTCAACGTCCTCGTCTCGAACGGCACCGACCGGCCGGTTCACCGGCACCCGCACCACGCGGAAGGAAGTGGCAAGGCATGACACGCGACACCGGATCCATTCCCCGTATGCCCACCGAGGTCCCCGAGGTGGCGAAGAAGCCCCGGGCCGCCGCCCCCGGCCGCACCTCCGACCACCACGTGACGGACTCCCTCGCGGTGGACGCCGGCCCCACGGGCGCCGGAGCAACAGGTACCGGGCGGAAGCCCGACGACCCCCCGGCAGGGCAGCCACACACGAAGACCCCCGCTGCCGCCCCCCTGCCCGGCGACGGCATTCCGGCGGCCCCCGCATCCGACCGCCGGCCGTCCGGGGGAGGCACGCCTGGCGCAACGCGCCCCCTCTTCCCCGGCGACGCCCACGACCGCCTCTCCGAGCGGCTCCAGCACGCGGTGAGCGAGTTCGTCGAGAGCCCCACCCGGGCTGTCGAGGAGGCCGAGAGGACGTTCGACACCGTGGTGGCCGGCCTCACGGAAGCACTCGAGGAGCACCGGCGCTCGCTCGGCACCGCCGGACGGGACGGTGATCCCGCCCTGCGGACCGAGGAGTTGCGGGTGACCCTGCAGCACTACCGCGACCTCACGGAGCGACTGCTGAACGTGTGAGGCGCGCAGTCGCCCACGCAGGCTCACGGGCGGACCTCCACGCAGGGTTACACCCTTCGGCTCTGCCGCAGGCTTCCCTTCTGCCGTCGGCGCACACGCGCGGGCGGCAGAAGGCATGCCGTGATCAGCGCAGACTCCGGCCGCTCGGGCTCAGCTCACCGGGCGGACACCACGAGTTCGCGCAGCCGTAGCAGCGCGGCTTCGGGGATGCGCAGCCCGTCGCGCGCGTACCCCTGGATCCCTCCCCACCGCTCGTCCATGGCGTCCAGCGCCGTATCGAGGTAGCGGGGCCGGACCTCGATGATCGCGGAGGCGATCTCCGGGTCGCCGCCCGCGTCGAGATAGCTCTGCACGGACGGCCGGAAGGCAACCCGCATCACCGGGTTCACCGCGAGGAACTCCTCCCTCACCGCATCACGTGACGCGCCGAGGAGAAGGAGCAGCAGAGCCGCCGCCCAGCCCGCGCGGTCCTTGCCCGTCGTGCAGTGGAAGAGCACGGGGCGCGCGGCATCGTCCGCGGCCGTCTCGAGGAACGCCCGGTAGGCGGCCGCCGCTCGTGGCGAGAGCACCACCTGCCGGTATGTCTCCGCGAACATCTCCTCGGCTTTCCCGCCCCCGAGGAGCCGCTCGGTCTCGACCGGATCCGCGAGCAGCGCACGCAGCCTGGCCGGAGCCACGCCCGGGTCGTCCCCGAGGACGTCGGCGACGAACAGCCGAGCGCCCGGCGGCAGGCGGTCGGGAACCGAGGCCCGCTCGTCCGCGGTCCGCAGATCGACGACGGTACGGATACCGAGCGCTGCCACCGCCGCGTCGTGCACCGGGTCGTGGCCGCCGAGCTGACCGGACCGCAGCACCACGCCCCGCCGCACCTGCCGGCCGGACCCCAGAGCGATGCCGCCCAGATCCCGCAGATTGAGAACAGAGGCTGCCGGGACGGCCCTGGCGGTTTGCACGATGACATTCCTCTTTTCCCGACACGTATCCGAATTGATTTCGGCCTGGCCGGATCAAAAGTCGCATGATGTCGGGAAATCGACAAAGTAAAACGCCGGTGATCATCGAACGGGGGCGGGGCACGCCGAAGGGGAACGCCATGAGAGGCGCACAAGGCATCCGGCCTGATCGCCGCCCCTCCGTACGAGGATGCGGGCCGGGCCCGGCGGACGCCCTGCGGTCCTGCCGTCAGCAGGGGAAACGGGGCCGCACCGACGCGCTGCGGGGAATCCGTCGCCGCAATCCCGGGTATTCATGCGGCGCGGCACGTTCGGCTCGGCGGCGGGGAGGAATCGGCGGGAAGAACGCGACCGGGGAGAATCACGTTCGCATCACCGTTTCCGGGCGGGGCAGGCAGCCCGCCCGGCGAGCATCACTCCGCGAGGAGCTTTGCCTTCTGGGACTCGAACTCGGCATCGGTCAGGATGCCCTGCTTCTTCAGCTCGGCCAGCCGTTCCAGCCGGCTGATCAGATCGTCGGCGGGCGGCTGGGCGGCCTGCTGCCCGGACGCCTGCATCTGCATCTGCTGACGCATCTGCTCGTCGGCCATCTGCTCGGCGTCGTCCTCGGCGAACCTCGCCTGCTGACGTCGCTGGACGCGGCCGCTGACCGCCGAGGCGGTCCCCGCGACGACGGCCGTGCGCGCGGCAGCCCCGAGCAGACCGGGCCCGCGGCGGTTCATTCCAGGTCCTCGAAAGATCGGCATGTCGTACGCCTTTCCGATGCGGTGCGTTGTCAGCGTGCGGAAGCGGCGGCCGCCACTGCGGCCTCCGCGACCTCTGCGGGAATCCGCTCATGGGCGACGAGCTGACCACCCGAAGCGCGGACCGCCTCGGTGAGGGGCAGCGCCCAGAGGTCCTCCCACACGATCAGCGCCGCGGAACTGCCCGGCGGCACGCTCTCCCCGAGGGTCCTGATGTCGTCACTGTTCAGCATGCCGCCGACCTCTCCTTCGACCGGCTGGAAGGAGACGAGGTCGTCCGGGTCGAGGTCGTCCAGTTCGAGGATCTCGATCGCACCGTCCTCGGACCGGTACACGAAGGTGAGGTCAATGATGCGCACCGCCTTCGACGCCACCGCTTCGGCGAGCGCCGGTGCGATGGCTCCGGTGAACCGGCTGCCGGGGAAGGCGACGACGAGGTACTCCACAGGTCCCACAGCCACGGGCGTGTCCTCTCCGGAAGGATGAATTGCCAGCAGCATAACTTCGGACATTTACTGCCGCACTGTGGCAATTGAGAACCGACTGAAGGAGGCGCAGGGGTTACGGCTGCTGGAAACCGGCCTTCGTGAGGATCCTCCGGGCTTCGGGGGTGGTCAGCCACTCGACGAACGCGGCCGCCGCCCGGCTGTTGCCGGAGCTCTTGAGTGTGGCAGCCGGGTAGGAGGCGAGGGCGTTCTGCCCGTCGGGGATGTCCACCGCGTCCACCTTGTCCGTGGCCGTGGCCGCGTCCGTCCGGTAGACGATGCCGGCGTCGGCCTCACCGAGTTCGACCTTGCTGAGGACCGCCCGGACGTCGGGCTCCTCGGAAACCGGCTCGACCGTGAGCTTCTGGGCGTCGAGCACCTGCTTGCTGTAGCGGCCGACCGGCACCTCGGGAGCGGCAAGGACGACCTTCAGCCGGGTGTCCGTCAGGTCCTTCAAACTCCGGATCCTCTCCGGATTACCCTCACCCGTGGCAATGACGAGACGGTTCCCGGCGATGACCGTCGGGGTGCCGGTCTCGCCCTCGAGCCCATCCATCGTCCTGGTGTCCGCGGTGACCAGCGCGTCGGCGGGCGCCCCCTGCTTCACCTGCGCGGCAAGCTGCTGCGAGCCCGCGAAGGAGAAGGTCACGTCCGTCCCGGGGTGCGACTTCTCGTACGCGACGCCGGCGGTCCGGAACACGTCGGTGAGCGAGGCTGCGGCCAAAACGGTCAGTTTCACCTTCGGCGGACCTCCCGCGCTCCCGTCGGCACCCTCCGCCGCGTCGTCACTGCCACAGGCGGCGAGCGGCACCAGCAGGGCGGCGGTCACGGCCGCGGCGGCGGCGGCGGCACGGCGTCGGGCGGGGGTGAGTGCCATCTGAGCGGGACTCCTTCGGACGTACTGCGCGGACATCGGGAACGTCGTCGAAGCGGCCGTCGCACGTGTGGGGCCAAGAGCCGCACCCCCTCCTCACCTACGGCCGCATATGCCACACAATATTCGGTGCCATCTAGCATCTGCAATGTCATTCGCCGATGCATGGAGCAAATGCCAACCACCATGGAGGAACCACCAAGCGTGCGCCGGCCTGGCCGGTTACGCGACCGTACGTAAAGGATCAAGTGCGCGGGGAGAGGGCAAGGTCACAGGTCGAGCCTCTGCTGCCTGTCCGGGAGCTGTCCTAGCATCTGGGCATGACGGTCCAGCCTGCTGACGGGCTTTCGTTGGCCGCCGAATTCCCTGATCCCGCCCACGAGCAGTGGCAGAGCCTCGTCGAAGGTGTGCTGCGCAAGTCGGGCAAGGACGTTTCGGGTTCGGCCGCCGAGGAAGCACTGTCCACCACGGTGGAGGACGGGCTCATCACTCGTCCCCTCTACACCTCGCGCGACGACGCGCCCGATGCCGGTCTCCCGGGCTTCGCCCCCTTCACCCGCGGCAGCACACCGCACGGCAGTGCGGTGGGTGGCTGGGGCGTACGGCAGCGCCACGCGTCGACGGATCCCGTCCGGCTCAACGAGGCCGTGCTCCAGGACCTGGAGAACGGCACCACCTCGTTGTGGCTGACCGTGGGGGGCGCCGGTGGCGTGCCGGTCTCCGGTCTGGCCCGTGCGCTGGAAGGCGTCCACCTCGACCTGGCACCCATCGTGCTCGACGCCGGGGACGAACTGCACGCCGCGGCGACGGAGTTGCTCCGAATCGTCGCGGAGCGTGGCGTACCGGCGGACGCGGTGCGCGGCAGCCTCGGGGCCGACCCGCTGGGTCAGGCCGCCCGCCACGGCGACGAGGCGGACCTGGCATCCGCCGTCCACTGGGCCGAGCACTGCGCGGCCGGGTTCCCCGGGCTGCGCGCGCTGACCGTCGACGCGCTGCCCTACCACGAGGCCGGCGGCTCGGCCGCCCAGGAGCTGGGCAGCTCGCTGGCCACCGGCGTCGCCTACCTGCGGGCGCTGACCGACGCCGGGCTCGGGGTCGAGGAGGCCTGCGCCCAGCTGGAGTTCCGGTACGCGGCCACCGCCGACCAGTTCCTGACGATCGCCAAGCTGCGGGCCGCACGCCGCCTGTGGGCCCGGGTCGCCGAGGCCTGCGGGGCGCCGGAGGCCGGGGCCCAGCGCCAGCACGCGGTGACATCCCCGGTGATGATGACCCGGCGCGATCCATGGGTGAACATGCTGCGGACCACGCTGGCCTGTCTGGGCGCGGGGGTCGGTGGCGCGGATGCCGTGACCGTGCTGCCCTTCGACCATGCGCTGGGGCTGCCCGACGCGTTCGCCCGGCGCATCGCCCGCAACACCTCGACGATCCTGCTGGAGGAGTCCCACCTGGCCCGGGTCATCGACCCGGCGGGCGGTTCCTGGTACGTGGAGCGGCTGACGGACGAACTCGCGGACGCCGCCTGGACCTTCTTCCAGGAGATCGAGCGGGCCGGCGGTCACGCCACGGCGCTGGGCTCGGGCATGGTCGCGGAGCGGATCGCGGCGACCTGGGCCGCGCGCAGCAAGGACCTGGCGAGGCGCAAGGAGCCGATCACCGGCGTCAGCGAATTCCCGCAGCTCGCGGAGCGCGCGGTGGAGCGCGAACCGTTGCCGCAGGACGCGTCGCACGGCGGGCTTCCGGTGGTCCGCCGCGACGAGGCCTTCGAGGCGCTGCGCGCGCGCTCGGACGCCCATCTCGCGGCGACCGGCGCCCGGCCGCGCGTGTTCCTCGCCGCGCTCGGTCCCGCCGCGGCGCACACCGCGCGGGCCTCGTTCGCGGCGAACCTGTTCCAGGCAGGCGGCATCGAAGCCGTCCACGAGCCGGTACAGGTGGACGTTTCATCGGCCGCGGCGGCCCTCGCCGCCGCGGAAACGGACGTGGTGTGTCTGTGTTCCAGCGACGCGCTCTACGCCGAACACGCGGGCACGATCGCCGAGGCGCTGGTCGCCGCCGGTGCGCAGCGGGTGTATCTGGCGGGCCGGCCCGCCGCGTACCCGGGTGTGGACGAGTACGTCTTCGCCGGGTGTGACGTGGTGGCCGTGCTCTCCTCCGTTCTCGACCGTATGGGTGTGGCGTAATGCGGATCCCCGATTTCTCCGACATCGAGCTCGGGCCGGGCGGCGGCGCCGAGGTGACCGAGGAGCAGTGGCGTGCCGCGGTCAAGGAGTCCTCCGGGTCCTCCGACGGCGACCTGCTGTGGGAGACCCCGGAGGGCATCGCGGTCAAGCCGCTGTACACCGGGCAGGACCTGGAGGGTCTGGACTTCCTGGACACGCGTCCGGGGATGGCTCCGTACCTGCGCGGTCCGTACCCGACGATGTACGTCAACCAGCCCTGGACGATCCGGCAGTACGCCGGGTTCTCCACCGCCGAGGAGTCCAACGCCTTCTACCGCCGCAACCTGGCGGCCGGGCAGAAGGGCCTGTCGGTCGCCTTCGACCTGCCGACCCACCGCGGCTACGACAGCGACCACCCACGGGTGACCGGTGACGTCGGCATGGCCGGTGTCGCGATCGACTCCATTTACGACATGCGCCAGCTGTTCGACGGCATCCCGCTGGACAGGATGTCCGTGTCGATGACGATGAACGGCGCCGTCCTGCCCGTCCTCGCGCTGTACATCGTGGCCGCCGAGGAACAGGGCGTCGCCCCCGAGAAGCTGGCCGGGACCATTCAGAACGACATTCTGAAGGAGTTCATGGTCCGCAACACCTACATCTATCCGCCGAAGCCCTCGATGCGGATCATCTCCGACATCTTCTCGTACACCTCCCAGAAGATGCCGCGCTACAACTCGATCTCCATCTCCGGCTACCACATCCAGGAAGCCGGAGCCACGGCCGACCTGGAGCTGGCCTACACCCTGGCCGACGGAGTCGAATATCTGCGCGCCGGACGCGACGCCGGCCTGGACGTCGACGCGTTCGCACCCCGTCTGTCGTTCTTCTGGGCGATCGGCATGAACTTCTTCATGGAGATCGCCAAGCTGCGCGCCGCCCGGCTGCTGTGGGCCAAGCTCGTCAAGGAGTTCGAACCGAAGAACGCCAAGTCCCTGTCCCTGCGCACGCATTCGCAGACCTCCGGGTGGTCGCTGACCGCGCAGGACGTGTTCAACAACGTCACGCGCACCTGTGTCGAGGCCATGGCCGCGACCCAGGGCCACACCCAGTCGCTGCACACCAACGCCCTGGACGAAGCACTGGCCCTGCCCACCGACTTCTCCGCCCGCATCGCCCGCAACACCCAGCTCCTGCTCCAGCAGGAGTCCGGAACGGGCCGGGTCATCGACCCCTGGGGCGGCAGCGCCTACGTGGAGAAGCTGACGTACGACCTGGCACGGCGGGCCTGGCAGCACATCGAAGAGGTCGAAGCCGCCGGCGGCATGGCCAAGGCCATCGACGCCGGCATCCCCAAGCTCCGCATCGAGGAGGCCGCCGCCCGCACCCAGGCCCGCATCGACTCCGGACGCCAGCCCGTCATCGGCGTCAACAAGTACCGCGTCGAGACCGACGAGAAGATCGACGTCCTCAAGGTCGACAACTCCTCGGTCCGCACCCAGCAGCTGGAGAAGCTCCGGCGTCTGCGCGAGGAACGCGACGAACAGGCCTGCCAGGACGCGCTGCGCGCGCTGACGGTGGCGGCCGGGCGGGCCCCGGGCCCCGGGCTGGAAGGCAATCTGCTGGCGCTGGCTGTCGACGCGGCGCGCGCGATGGCAACGGTGGGCGAGATCTCCGACGCGTTGGAGAAGGTGTTCGGCCGGCACGCGGGCCAGATCCGTACGATCTCCGGTGTGTACCGCAACGAGGCAGGGGAGTCGCCGTCCGTGGACCGCACCCGCACACTGGTCGACGCGTTCGAGGAGGCGGAGGGGCGGCGCCCGCGCATCCTGGTCGCCAAGATGGGCCAGGACGGGCACGACCGCGGCCAGAAGGTGATCGCGACCGCCTTCGCCGACCTCGGCTTCGACGTGGACGTCGGCCCGCTGTTCCAGACGCCGGGCGAGGTCGCCCGCCAGGCCGTCGAGGCGGACGTGCACATCGTGGGCGTCTCCTCACTGGCCGCCGGCCACCTCACACTCGTACCCGCGCTCCGCGCGGAACTCGCGGCCGAGGGCCGCGAGGACATCATGATCGTGGTGGGCGGAGTCATCCCGCCCCAGGACATCCCCGAACTGCTGGGGATGGGCGCGGCAGCCGTGTTCCCGCCCGGAACGGTGATCCCGGACGCCGCCCACGACCTGGTGAAGCGGCTCGCCACCACCCTCGGTCACGAGCTGTGAGCCGCTGAACCCATGCCCCCGACGATCGATCTCGACAGCTACGTCAAGGGAGTGCTCGACGGGAAGCGTGCCCACATCGCACGCGCCATCACCCTCGTCGAATCCAACCGCCCCGACCACCGGGCACTGGCCCAGCAGCTGCTGAGGGAGCTGCTGCCGCACTCCGGCAACGCCCGGCGCATCGGCATCAGCGGGGTGCCCGGAGTCGGCAAGTCCACGTTCATCGACGCGCTCGGCACGATGCTCACCGGGCTCGGGCACCGGGTCGCGGTGCTCGCCGTCGACCCCTCATCCAGCCGCACCGGCGGCTCCATCCTGGGCGACAAGACCAGGATGGAGCGGCTCGCGGTGGACCCGGCGGCTTTCGTACGGCCCTCCCCCACCGCCGGCACGCTCGGCGGAGTGGCGAAGGCGACCCGCGAGTCCGTGGTGGTGATGGAGGCGGCGGGCTACGACGTCGTGCTGGTGGAGACGGTGGGCGTCGGCCAGTCGGAGACCGCGGTCGCCAACATGGTCGACACGTTTCTGCTGCTGACGCTGGCCCGCACCGGAGACCAGCTCCAGGGCATCAAGAAGGGTGTGCTGGAGCTGGCGGACGCCATCGCGGTGAACAAGGCGGACGGCCCGCACGAGCGCGACGCCCGGTCCGCGGCGCGTGAACTGGCGGGCGCGCTGCGACTGATGCACCCGGCGGACGCGGCCTGGACCCCGCCGGTGCTGACGTGCAGCGCCCGTGAGTCGAGCGGTCTGGACACCTTGTGGGAGCGGCTGGAGCAGCACCGGACACTGCTGGAGTCGACCGGCCGGCTCGCGGCAAAGCGCCGCGAGCAGCAGGTCGACTGGACGTGGACGATGGTGCGCGACGAGCTGCTGGAGAGTCTGCGAAGCCATCCCGGCGTACGCGCTCTCGCACCGGAGCTTGAACTGCGCGTACGCGAAGGCTCCTTGCCCGCCACACTGGCCGCGGAACAGATCCTGGGGGTCTTCCGGGGGACGGAGCCCGACGACCGGACGTGACGGACCTCAGAGGTCCAGCTGGTACTCGAACGAACGGTGCGTCGGCTCGTACCCGAACGCGTCGTTGATGCGGCGCATGTACGTGTTGCTGTCGGCGGTGTCCGCGAGCAGGCCGCCCAGGTCCGGATGGCGCTCGCGGGCGCCGGCGATGGCCGCGGCCTTCATCCAGCGGGCGAGTCCGTGGCCCCGGTGCTCGGGCAGGACGCCCGTCCCGTAGTGCCGGCCGTCGCCCTGTCCGTCGCCCGGCACGACGAGTTCGGTGAAGCCCGCTATCGACCCGTCGGCCTCGTCGACGGCGACCACCGTGTGCAGGTGGTCGCCGCGGTCCGTGACGGCCCGGGCCACGGCCCTGACCCGGTCGACGTCCCAGAGCACGGTTCCGTAGTCGGTGTCGTCCATGGGCATGTCGTCCATGGCACGGCGCGACGCAGCGAACGTGTGTGCCAACGGGCCCGGGACGATGCCGTCCCAGGACTCCAGCCGGTAGCCCGGATGCGGCTCCCGGGTGACGGCGGTCAGCGCCGCCGTGTCGACCGCTTTCAGCGGCAGCCGGGCGTAGGTCAGCGTGAGGACCCTGCGCAGTCCCTTGGCACGCAGGAACTCATCACCCGGTGTGCCTGCCTCGGTCTGCGCGACGACGGAGCGCCGTCCGTGCTCCCGGGCCGCCCGGACCACAGCGTCGAACAGCTGGGTGCCGGTACCCCTGCGGCGTTCCGCCGGGTGCACATGGAGTTCCAATTCGGCGAGGTGGTCCTGGCCCTCACGGGTGAAGACCCGGAGGAACGCCGAGCCGACGGGTACTCCCGCCTCGTCGGACGCCAGCCACACCAGCCGGTGGCCGGCGGCGCCGCGGTCGGGATCGGTCAAGGCGGTGAGCTGGATCGGCAAGGTGACTCCGCAGTCGGCGAGGGGGAATGGCCCGGAGTACCCAACCACCCCCACTCCCCCACCGCAACGGGGTTACGAGCGCGGACGCGAATGCAGGCCGCACCACATCGGCCACCGGAACCCGGCGGCCGTGCTACATTGCAATCGGTACATGTGCGGGCCTCTTGTTCAGGCTCCGGTACCGATTCACCTTCACCGAGCTGCTGCGCCCGTCCTTTCCGACCGGCGATCCGGCTTCATCACCTTGCTTCTCCAGACCGGCACGAACTCTTTCTGCCGCTCTTCCCTGCCCGTCTTCCGGGGCGTGTTCGCTCCGCCCCTGTCTCTGCCGGGCCCCTTCATTCGCATGTCCGCGAAAGGACCAACCCGCATGACCACCACACTCGAGAACCCCGTACCCACCACCACCCGGCAGGCCGGCGCCGCGTCCGCCGCCGGCATCCTCGACATCACGCAGCAGGGGCAGGGCTCCCTGCGCTCCGCAGGCGGTCACCCCGCCCCGGGCGACGTACAGGTCGCGGCGGCGCTCATCCGCCGGTACGGCCTGCGCAAGGGCGACGCCGTCGAGGGTGTCTGCGAGCGGCCCCGTGCCCTGAGCGCCGTCGCTCGCGTCAACGGGCTGCCCCCGCAGGCACTGCGCGGCCGCCCGCGCTTCGGCGACCTCACCCCGCTGCACCCCCGGCAGCGGCTGCGTCTGGAAACACCGTCCGGCGGCCCCTCGACACGCATCGTCGATCTCGTCGCCCCGGTCGGCAAGGGCCAGCGAGGGCTCATCGTCGCCCCGCCCAGGACCGGCAAGACGGTCCTCCTCCAGCAGATCGCGGCCGCTGTCGCCGAGAACCACCCCGAGGCCCATCTGATGGTGGTGCTCCTCGACGAACGCCCCGAGGAGGTCACCGACATGCGCCGCTCGGTGCGCGGCGAGGTGTACGCCTCGACGTTCGACCGGCCCGCCGGGGAACACATCGCCCTCGCCGAACTGGCCCTCGAACGCGCCAAGCGGCTCGTCGAGCAGGGCCGCGACGTCGTCATGCTGCTCGACTCGCTCACCAGGCTCTGCCGGGCCCACAACAACGCCGCGGGCAACGGCGGACGCACCCTCAGCGGCGGTGTGGACGCTGCCGCGCTGACCGGCCCCAAGCGGCTCTTCGGTGCCGCCCGCCTCACCGAGGAGGCCGGCTCCCTGACCATTCTTGCCACGGCGCTCGTCGACACCGGCTCGCGGGCGGACGAATACTTCTTCGAGGAGCTGAAGGGCACCGGCAACATGGAACTCCGGCTCGACCGCTCACTGGCCGAGAAGCGCATCCACCCGGCGGTGAACATCGCCGCCTCCGGCACCCGACGCGACGAACTCCTGGTGGAGCCGGAAGAGTTGACCGCCGTACGAGGTCTGCGCCGGGCCCTTCACTCCCGGGACGCGCAGACCTCTCTGGAGACGTTGCTGGGCCGGATCCGCAGCACCGGGGACAACGCGGCCTTCCTGCGCCTGATCCGCACCACCGTGCCGTCAGCCTGAGGGAGCCCGGCGCCGTGTCACTGCAGGCGGGCGTTCAGGGAGGCGGTGTGCTCACGGACCTGCTCCGGAGTGAGATAGCTGTCCGTGTACTCGAAGTCCCGCAGTGTCGCGGGCTTGCGGGACTGGAATCCGGTACGGACGAAGTCGTCACCCGCCGCCGCGTTGATCAGCCAGTTGGCCATGACGCGGGCCTTGGCCACATTGGTCCGCAGTGCCGACCAGTGGTAGCCGCGGGCCACGGCCTGCGCCGTCATCCCGTGCATCTCGATGCCGAGGGGCTTGGAGACGGCGTCCTTGCCGCCGAGGTCCACGACGAGTCCGAGGTCCTTGTGGACGTACGGGCGCAGCGGCTGGTGCCGGAGCGTCGCCAGGAGGTTGTCGGCCAGCCTGCGGCCCTGGCGCATCGCGTGCTGGGCGGTGGGCGGGCAGACCGCGCCGTCGCCCTTGACGAGGTCCGGCACGGCCGCCACGTCACCGAGGGCGAACATGCCGTCGTAGCCGGGCAGGGTCATCTCCGGAGTCACCGCCAGCCTGCCGCGCACCGTCTCCGCGTCGAAGGTGGTGACGAGCGGGCTGGCTGTGACACCGGCCGTCCAGATCAGCGTGCGGCAGGGCAGTTCCCGGCCGTCGGTGAACGTCACCTTGTCGACGCCCGCCTCGGCGACGGAGACTCCCAGCGACACCTCGATGCCACGTTCACGCAGCACCTTCAGCGCGCTCTCGCCGAGCTTGTCGCCCAGCTCGGGCATCAGCTTCGGAGCGATGTCGATCAGGTGCCACTTGATCAGCTTCGGGTCGAGCCGGGGGTAGTGCCTCACCGCACTGCTGGTGAGGCGTTGGAGGCAGGCCGCCGTCTCGGTTCCCGCGTAGCCGCCCCCGACCACGACGAACTGCAGGCGGGAGGCCCGCTCCGCCTCGTCGCTGCTGGCGTCCGCGAGGTCGAGCTGGGCGATCACGTGATCCCTGACGTAGGCGGCCTCGGCCAGCGTCTTCATGCCACGGGCGTTGTCGAGCAGGCCGGGGATGTCGAAGGTGCGGGTGACGCTGCCCGGGCTGAGCACGATGTAGTCGTACGGCTCGTACACCACCTCGTCGGTGATCTTACGGATGACGCAGACCTTCGCCTTGGGGTCCACTCCGATGGCCCCGCCGGGAATGATGCGCGTGCGGTGCCGGCTGCTCCTTCGCAGGGACACCGCGACCGACTGCGGGGTGAGGACGCCGGAGGCCACCTGTGGCAGCAGGGGGAGGTAGAGCTGGTACGAGAACGGCGCGACGAGCGCGATGTCCGCTTCACCCGGGCGGAGCCCGCGTTCCAGACGGCGCACGCACTCGACCCCGGCAAATCCGGCTCCGACAACGAGAATCCTGGGTCGTGCCACAGTGTTGGTCCCTTCTCGGGGTCTGCACGGTCATCCGTTCGCCTGCCCCGTCACACGCGCCCGTCACCTCTCATCTTTACGAGACGGGCGCGAGTCCGCCTGCTGGGCGGGCAGAACGGACGACCTCGGCGCGTCATCTGGCCAGGTACGTCCAGGCGGTGCACGCGCCTCCCGCCGTACTCGCGACCACTGCGGCGGCGACGCACCGTGCCCGGAGTCTGCGATACCGCTCGCTGTACTCGCCGCGCAGTTCGGCGGCCCGGACCGAGACCCGTACGAGCATCGCCCGTGAGGCGGCGGCCCGGTCGGCCGTGTAGACCCGCTCCACGTCCTCGCGCTGGGCGGTCGTCAGCCACGGCAGCTCGGCCGTGAAGTGCCGGGCGCGCCGACGCGCCTCCTCGACCTCGGCGTTCCACAGCAGATAGCCCTCCATCTGGGCCAGTCCGCGCGCACTGTCCCTTTCGGGATCGGGACCCACCCGCTTCTCCTCTCCGCCGGCCGTCCTGCTCACTCCTGCTTGTCCCCCGGTGCCACCGTCACGGAGCGGTCGTGGCGATTGGCGGCATCGTCGAGCTCACGCACGGCCGGGTGGTGCAGGTCGAACGCCGGGGATTCGGAACGGATCCGGGGCAGCGTGACGAAGTTGTGCCGCGGCGGCGGGCAGGATGTCGCCCACTCCAGCGAACGGCCGTAGCCCCACGGGTCGTCGACCTCGACCGGCTTCCCGTACTTCGCGGTCTTCCACACGTTGTAGAGGAACGGCAGCATCGACAGGCCGAGCAGGAACGAGGAGATCGTCGAGATCGTGTTCAGCGCGGTGAAGCCGTCACTGGCGAGGTAGTCCGCGTAGCGGCGCGGCATGCCCTCGGCACCGAGCCAGTGCTGCACCAGGAACGTGCCGTGGAAGCCGGTGAACAGTGTCCAGAAGGTGATCTTCCCGAGTCGCTCGTCCAGCATCTTGCCGGTGAACTTCGGCCACCAGAAGTGGAATCCGGCGAACATCGCGAACACCACGGTGCCGAAGACGACGTAGTGGAAGTGCGCGACCACGAAGTACGAGTCGGAGACGTGGAAGTCCATCGGGGGCGAGGCCAGGACGACACCGGTCAGACCGCCGAAGAGGAACGTGACGAGGAAGCCGATGGACCAGAGCATCGGTGTCTCGAAGGACAGCGAGCCCCTCCACATCGTGCCGATCCAGTTGAAGAACTTCACTCCGGTGGGGACCGCGATGAGGAACGTCATGAAGGAGAAGAACGGCAGGAGCACGCCTCCGGTGACGTACATGTGGTGCGCCCACACGGTCGCGGACAGTCCGGCGATGGCGATCGTCGCCCCGATCAGGCCGATGTAGCCGAAGATCGGTTTGCGGCTGAAGACGGGGATGATCTCGGTGACGATCCCGAAGAACGGGAGCGCGATGATGTACACCTCCGGATGGCCGAAGAACCAGAAGAGGTGCTGCCACAGGAGCGCGCCGCCGTTGGCCGCGTCGAAGACGTGGGCTCCGAACTTCCGGTCCGCCTCCAGCACCAGGAGCGCCGCGGCAAGCACCGGGAAGGCCAGCAGGACCAGGACGCCGGTCAGCAGGACGTTCCAGACGAAGATCGGCATGCGGAACATCGTCATGCCCGGTGCGCGCATGCAGACGATCGTGGTGATGAAGTTGACCGAACCGAGGATCGTGCCGAAGCCGGAGAAGGCCAGCCCCATGATCCACATGTCTCCGCCGATCCCCGGCGAGCGCACGGCGTCCGTCAGCGGGGTGTAGGCGAACCAGCCGAAGTCGGCCGCACCGTTCGGTGTCAGGAATCCGGCCACCACGATGAGCGAGCCGAAGAGGTACAGCCAGTACGCGAACATGTTCAGCCGCGGGAACGCCACATCGGGCGCGCCGATCTGCAGCGGCATGATCCAGTTGGTGAATCCGGCGAACAGCGGCGTCGCGAACATCAGCAGCATGATCGTGCCGTGGATGGTGAACGCCTGGTTGAACTGCTCGTTCGACACGAGCTGGGTGCCCGGACGGGCCAGCTCGGCGCGCATGACGAGCGCGAGCAGGCCGCCGACGATGAAGAACCCGAACGAGGTGACCAGGTACAACGAGCCGATCGTCTTGTGGTCGGTGGTGGTCAGCCACTTGACGACGACGTTTCCCGGCTCCTTGCTGCGTACCGGAAGCTCGTTGGCGTACGACTCCTCTTCGTCCGTCGGCTCTGCTGTGCCCGTCGTCGTCACTGGGACGCTCCTTCGGTTGTCATCCGCGGGTGGACTGCGCACCCGGCGTGGCGACGCTCCAGCGGGTCGGCCGAACGGCCCTCCCCGCGCGTCGCGCGTGTCTCCGGATGCAGCAAACCAGCCACGGGCCCTTCGGGAGCGGCCCGGCGCCCGCCACGGCGCTACTTTCACCCGTCAGGGCGTCCCCCGGTCCACCGGCGGCCGGGCCGCGCGGGGACCCCGTCGAAAACAGCTCCGCCCCGGCTCGACACGAGGTCGGCCGGGGCGGAGCTGGCACAGGGCGTACGGGTCGGGCACGGGCGCGGGCCCATGCCCCGTTCGCCCGTGTCACATCAGGCGAGGCTCGCGATCGCCTGGTTGAAGGTGACCGACGGGCGCATGACGGCCGCGGCCTTGGCCGGGTCGGGCTGGTAGTAGCCACCGATGTCGGCCGGCTTGCCCTGGACCGCGATCAGCTCGCCGACGATGGTCTGCTCCTGCTCGGCCAGCGTCTTGGCGAGGGGGGCGAACGCCGTCGCGAGCTCGGCGTCGGCGTTCTGCTTCGCCAGCTCCTGGGCCCAGTACAGGGCGAGGTAGAAGTGGCTGCCGCGGTTGTCGATGCCGCCGAGCTTGCGGCTGGGCGACTTGTCCTCGTTCAGGAACGTGGCGGTCGCCCGGTCCAGCGTGTCGGCGAGGACCTGGGCGCGCGCGTTGTCCGTGGTCTGCGCGAGGTGCTCGAAGCTGACCGCGAGGGCGAGGAACTCGCCCAGGCTGTCCCAGCGCAGGTAGTCCTCCTTGACGAGCTGCTGGACGTGCTTGGGGGCGGAGCCGCCGGCGCCCGTCTCGAACAGACCGCCACCGTTCATCAGCGGCACGACGGAGAGCATCTTCGCGCTGGTGCCGAGTTCCAGGATCGGGAACAGGTCGGTGAGGTAGTCACGCAGCACGTTGCCGGTCACCGAGATGGTGTCCTCGCCGCGGCGGATGCGCTCCAGGGAGAAGGCGGTGGCCTTCTCCGGGGTCAGGATCTCGATCTGGAGACCGTCGGTGTCGTGGTCGGCCAGGTAGGTCTTGACCTTGGTGATGAGCTGAGCGTCGTGGGCGCGGTCCTCGTCGAGCCAGAACACGGCAGGGTTGCCGGTCGCGCGGGCGCGGGTGACGGCGAGCTTGACCCAGTCCTGGATCGGCAGGTCCTTGGTCTGGCACATG
This sequence comes from Streptomyces sp. NPDC005761, assembly GCF_040630635.1. Lineage (NCBI taxonomy): Bacteria > Bacillati > Actinomycetota > Actinomycetes > Kitasatosporales > Streptomycetaceae > Streptomyces > Streptomyces sp. NPDC005761. The sequence goes on from NZ_JBEXXX010000036.1 coordinate 29,202, forward strand.
CGGAAGATGTCACCGGCGCCGACGGCCTGCTCCAGGACGGTGTTGCCGGTGGTGTCGACGACCCGCACCGTGCCCGTGGCGGGAATCTCGAAGGTCTTGTCGTGGCTGCCGTACTCCTCGGCCTTCTGCGCCATCAGACCGACGTTGGGCACCGAGCCCATGGTCGACGGGTCGAAGGCGCCGTGCGCACGGCAGTCGTCGATCACGACCTGGTAGACACCGGCGTAGCTGCTGTCCGGCAGGACGGCGATGGTGTCGGCCTCCTGGCCGTCCGGTCCCCACATGTGGCCGGAGGTGCGGATCATGGCCGGCATGGAGGCGTCGACGATGACGTCGCTGGGGACGTGGAGGTTGGTGATGCCCTTGTCGGAGTCGACCATCGCCAGGGCGGGGCCCTCGGCGAGTTCGGCCTCGAAGGACGCCTTGATCTCGTCGCCGATGTGAGGCACCGACTCGAGGCCCTTGAGGATCCCGCCGAGGCCGTCGTTCGGGGTCAGACCCGCGGCGGCGAGGACGTCGCCGTACTTGGCGAAAGTGTTCGGGAAGAACGCACGGACCACGTGGCCGAAGATGATCGGGTCGGAGACCTTCATCATCGTGGCCTTGAGGTGGACGGAGAACAGCACGTCCTCGGACTTGGCCCGGGCGATCTGCGCGGTGAAGAACTCACGCAGCGCCGCGACGCGCATGACGGCCGCGTCCACGACCTCGCCGGCGAGTACCGGTACGGACTCGCGCAGCACCGTGGTGGAGCCGTCGTCACCCACGAGCTCGATGCGCAGCGAGCCGGGCTCGGCGATCACGGCGGACTTCTCGGTGGAGCGGAAGTCGTCGACGCCCATGGTGGCGACGTTCGTCTTCGAGTCGGCGGTCCAGGCGCCCATGCGGTGCGGGTGGGTCTTGGCGTAGTTCTTGACCGACGCGGGGGCACGGCGGTCGGAGTTGCCCTCGCGCAGGACGGGGTTGACCGCGCTGCCCTTGACCTTGTCGTAACGCGCGCGGACGTCCTTGTCCTCGTCGCTCTGCGGGTCGTCCGGGTAGTCCGGAAGCGCGTAGCCCTGCTCCTGGAGCTCGGCGATCGCGGCCTTCAGCTGCGGGATCGAGGCCGAGATGTTCGGCAGCTTGATGATGTTCGCACCGGGAGTGGTGGCCAGCGCGCCCAGCTCGGCGAGAGCGTCGTCGATGCGCTGGTTCTCCTGGAGGCGGTCGGGGAAGCTGGCGATGATCCGGCCCGCCAGGGAGATGTCACGGCTCTCCACGGTGACCCCGGCCTTCGAGGCATAGGCCTCGACCACGGGCAGGAACGAATACGTCGCCAGGGCCGGGGCCTCGTCGGTGTGTGTATAGATGATGGTCGAGTCAGTCACCCTGTGCTCCGCTCCACGTCTGCAACATTGCTTGACATCAAGATATCTCGTGATCGCCACCGACTCGACAGGGCCCTGCCCCCTCCGGTCCGGAACCGGCCGTACCGTTTCAGGGCCGGTGCCGCGGGGGGACCTGCTCGCCCGTGGGCACCGGACCGGGCGGGGTGCCGTCGCCGAAGGGCCGGCCGCCGAGCTGCTCGCGGTGGTGCGGGGTCAGGAACCCCGACAGGTCGGGCCCGGCGGGCACGATGCCGGTGGGATTGATACCGGTGTGGACGCGGTAGTAGTGCTGCTTGATGTGGTGGAAGTCGACGGTGTCCCCGAATCCGGGGGTCTGGTAGAGGTCCCGGGTGTACGCCCACAGGACCGGGTCCTCGGCCAGTTTCGAGCGGTTGCACTTGAAGTGGCCGTGATACACGGCGTCGAAGCGCACCAGGGTGGTGAAGAGGCGGATGTCGGCCTCGGTGATCGTGTCGCCGACGAGATAGCGCCGGTCGGCCAGCCGTTCGGACACCTGGTCCAGGCGGCCGAAGAGCGCCTCGTAGGCACTCTCGTACGTGCTCTGGCCGTCCGCGAACCCGGCCCGGTACACGCCGTTGTTGACGTCCCGGTAGATCCCTTCCATCACCTCGTCGATCTCCTCCCGCAACGGCTCCGGGTAGAGGTCGGGCGCTCCGGGGCGGTGCAGCGCGGTCCATTCCGTGGCGAGGTCCAGGGTGATCCGCTGGTAGTCGTTGGTGACGAGCCTGCCGCTCGGGATGTCGACGACCGCGGGGACGCTGACGCCGCCGGGGTAGCCGCGCTCCCTGGCGTCGTACGCCTCGCTCAGATAGCGGATGCCGAGCACCGGGTCCCGGCCGTCCGGGTCCAGGGTGAAGCGCCAGCTGCGGTCGTCCTGCAGCGGATCGGCCACGGCGAGCGAGAGGGCGCTCTCCAGGCCCAGCAGCCTGCGGGAGACCAGGGCGCGGCTCGCCCAGGGGCAGGCGCGGCTGACGACGAGGCGGTAGCGGCCCGCCTCGACGGGCCAGCCGTCGCGCGCGTCGGCGGTGATCCGGTCGGCGAAATGACTGCGGGACCGCTTGAAGGGTTTGTGCCCGTAGGAACTGTTGCCGTCCTGCGCGTCGCCGTCGCTGTCGTTCATCGCGTCTCCTTAGTGGTCCGCCGGTGAGGGTGCGGACTGCTGTGTACGGCTTCTGCCCCGCCGGGCCGCGCCCACGTCGGCCAGCGCCGCGAGGAGCCCTGCGAGCACGAAGGCGACGGAGACGATGAGCCCGTGGTCGTAGGCGGTGGACCAGGCCTCCGAGCCGACCTGCGCGAAGAACACCGAGCCCACGGCGGCGATCCCGATCGCGGAGCCGACGCGCTGGCCGGTCTGCAGGGTGCCTCCGGCGCTGCCCGCGGTGGCCACCGGCACCTGCGACAGGGTGAGGGTCTGGTTGGGCGCGATGACCAGGCCGCTGCCCAGTCCGGCCACCAGCAGCGGGGCGGCCATCGCCCATCCCGCGCCCCTGCCGGGCACCAGGTGGACGGCGAGTGCGGTGGCTGCCAGCCCCACCGCCACGGTGGCCATGCCCACGACGACGAGAGGGCGTCCGTACCGGCCGACCATCCTGCCGCCGGGGCCCGCGGCCACGGCCGACCCCAGCGCGAACGGGGTGATCGCCAGGCCGGCCTGCAGGGCGGTGTAGTGGAGCCCGCTCTGCAGGTAGAGCGTGGTGATGAAGAAGATCGAGGTGAATCCGGCGAAGTACAGCAGGATCAGCAGGCAGCCCAGCCAGTAGGAACGGACCCGGAAGAGTCTGAGGTCGACGACCGGCTGGGTGCCGCGGCGCCCGCAGCGGGACTCCCAGCCGACGAACGCCGCGAGCAGTGCGGCGGCGACCAGCAGGAGCAGCCACTTCCCGTTGCCCGGCCACTGGTGGGCCTGGACGAACGGCAGCAGCAGGGCCAGCACGCCCGCGCCCAGCAGCAGGATTCCGAGAGGGTCGAGGTCCCGCGGGCGTACGGGGCCCGCGGAGGGGGTGTCCGGCAGGAGCCGCCGCGCCAGCAGAAGGCAGACGATCCCGAGGGGCAGGTTGACGTAGAACACCCATCGCCAGCCCTCCTCGGCCCCGGCCGCCTGGATGAGCAGTCCGCCCAGCAGCGGGCCGACGGCGGTGGAGATGCCGACCACCGTGCCGAACATGCCGAACGCCCGGCCCCGCTCCCGTCCCGAGAACATCTGCTGGATCAGGGCGGAGATCTGCGGCGAGACCAGCCCGCCGGCCAGTCCCTGGACCAGTCGGGCGATCACCAGCCAGGTGCTGGACTGGGCGGCGCCGCAGGCCGCGGACGACAGGGTGAAGAGCACGAGCCCGATCATGAACACCTGGCGGCGCCCACGGGCGTCGCCGAGGCGCCCGGCGGGAATCAGGAAGAGGCCGAAGGCGAGCGAGTACCCCGAGAGCACCCACTGCAGGTCGGACTCAGGGGTGTGCAGCCCTTCCCTGATGGACGGGAGGGCCACGTTGACGATGGACACGTCCAGAAGGGTCATGAAGCCCGCGACCAGACAGACCGCGAGCGCCTTCCACCGCCGGGGGTCGGGGGCGTCCGGTCCGGCGGCGGAGCCCGCCTCCCGCCCCGCAGAACCCCGGTACCCCGCACTCTCTGCCATGGCTCGCACCCTAGGGCGCACGCCCCGATTCCTCATCCCGGCAGGGCCACCCGGCCCACCGGCCGGGCGCGCACATCGCAGACACCAATATTTCCGCCGATAAAGCTTGCATGTGCAACTTTATTGGCCCTAAGGTGCGGCATATGCAGTCCTACACCATCGGGCAGGCCGCCCGTCTGCTGGGCGTCAGCCCGGACACCGCACGGCGCTGGGCGGATGCCGGCCGCGTCGCCACCCATCGCGAGGAGGGCGGCCGTCGTCTCATCGACGGCCGCGACCTGGCGGCGTTCTCCGTCGAGGTCGCACAGAACGGCACGGGCGAGGAGGAGGTGTCGTACACCTCCGCGCGCAACGCCTTCCCGGGCATCGTCACCGCGGTCAAACTCGGGGACGTCGCGGCGCAGGTGGAGATCCAGGCAGGTCCGCACCGGCTCGTGTCGCTGCTGACCCGGGAAGCCGTCGAGGAGCTCGGACTGGAGGTCGGCATGACCGCGACAGCCCGTGTGAAGTCGACCAGCGTGCACATCGACCGCACCTGAAACACCCTCCCGTCCGGCCCGCCGGGCACCACCGTACGTGCGTCGCGGCGGCGACCCGTACGCCGAAGCACCAGGGACCCACGATGAAACGTCTCCGCGGCCGCCCGGCGGGCCCCCGCACGCCCATCGCCCTGGCGATCCCGGCGCTGCTGGCCATCGCCTTCCTGATGATGCCGCTGATCGGGATCCTCGTCCGTACCTCGTGGGGCGAGGTGGGGAACCATCTCGGCAGCCCGGGCACGACCGAGGCACTGAGGCTCTCCCTCCTTGTCTCGTTCTGGTCGCTCGGCCTCTCCCTCGTCCTGGGTGTCCCGCTGGCCTGGCTGCTGGCCAGGACGGAGTTCCCGGGCAAGGCCTTCGTCCGCTCACTCGTCCTTCTGCCGATGGTGCTGCCACCGACCGTTGGCGGTGTCGCCCTCCTGCTGGCCTTCGGCCGCCGCGGCCTCCTCGGCCCGTGGCTGGAGGACACGTTCGGCATCACCTTCCCGTTCCACACCTCCGGTACGGTCCTCGCGGCGACCTTCGTGGCGATGCCGTTCCTGATCATCAGCCTCGAAGGGGCGCTGGGCGGACTGCACTCCCGGTACGAGGAGACGGCCGCCTCCCTGGGGGCCTCCCCGTTCCGGGTCTTCCTCACGGTCACCCTGCCCATGGTGGCGCCGGGGCTGGCCGCCGGAGCCGCTCTGACCTGGGCCCGGGCGCTCGGCGAGTTCGGTGCGACCATCACTTTCGCGGGCAACCTCCCCGGGACCACCCAGACCCTGCCGCTCCAGGTGTATCTGCTCCTCCAGGAGTCGCCGGAGGCCGCCACCTCGGTGTCACTGCTGCTGCTCGCCATCGCGATGGTGGTGCTGATCGCGCTGCGCGGCCGCTGGGCGGGGACACCGGCCCGCCGCGCCCGCCCCACCGGGCCCGTCACCGAGGAACCGGCACCGGTCACCGCCCACGCGGCCCCCGGCGTCGCGGCGGTTCGGGAGGAGTGGCCGCTGCACGCGGAGGTCACCGGGTTCAACCGGCTGACGCTCACCGCGGGCCCCGGTACCACCATCGCCGTCGTCGGGCCCAACGGTGCGGGCAAGACCACCCTGTTGCGGGCACTGCTCGGCCTCACTCCGCGCTCCCGCGCCCGGCTGCGCCTCGGGGACGCCGACGTGAGCGACCTGCCCCCGCACCGCCGCGGCGTCGCCTGGGTCCCGCAGGACGGCGCGCTCTTCCCGCACCTGTCTGCCCTCGGCAACACGGCGTACGGGCTCCGCGCCCGCGGGGTTTCGCGTCACGAGGCCCGCCGCCGCGCCCAGGAGTGGCTCGACCGGCTCGGCGTCGGCCACCTCGCCGCGCGCCGCCCGTCCCAACTCTCGGGCGGACAGGCGCAGCGGGTCGCCCTGGCCCGCGCCCTGGCCGCCCGGCCCCGGCTGCTGCTCCTGGACGAGCCGCTCGCCGCCCTCGACCAGACCACCCGCGCCCAGGTACGGCACACGCTGCGAGCCCATCTCGACGGCTTCGGCGGCGTCTGCCTCATCGTCACCCACGACCCGGTGGAGGCGGTGTCCCTCGCCGACCGCGTCCTCGTCCTCGACGAAGGGCGCGCCCTCCAGGACGGGCCGCCGGCCGAAGTGACCCGGCATCCCCGCTCCCCGTGGGTCGCCCGGATGCTGGGCCGCAACGCCTGGCCGGGCACCGCCACCGAGGAGGGCCTCGACCTCCCGGGCGGCGGCCGGCTCGTCGTTGCGGAACCGCTGCCCGCCGGCACGCCGGCGCTCGCGGTGATCGCCCCGGAAGCGGTCTCCGTCCACCGTGAGAAGCCGGGCGGCAGCCCCCGTAACGTCTGGCCCGGAACGGTCCGGGAGATCACGTCGAGCGGCAGCCGGCTGCGGGTTCTGATCGCCTCGGAGCAGGCGCCCGACCTCGTCGCGGAGATCACGCCGCAAGCAGCCGCCGAACTCGGCCTCGCAGACGGGGTTTCGGTGTGGACCGGGGTCAAGGCCACCGAGACGACCGTGGTCCCGCTGTGAGCGGGAGTGCGGCGGGGGCGGCGCCGTGGTCAGGCCGGCGCCGGCCCGGTGGAGTCCCGGACCACCAGCTGGGTCGCCAGCTCCACGCGGGGGGTGCCCACCGGGTGCCCGTCCAGCAGCCGCATCAGCAGGGACACCGCCATCCGCCCCAGTTCCTCCACCGGCTGACGGACCGTCGTGAGCCGGGGCACGGTGCTGCGGCCGAGATCCGTGTCGTCGAAGCCGGTGACCGACAGATCCTGCGGCACGCGTAGTCCGCGTTCGTAGGCCGCCCGCAGTGCGCCGACCGCGGCCTTGTCGTTGAACGCGACCAGCGCGGTCGGGCGTTCGGGCAGATCCAGCAGTTCGCCCGCCGCCACGTACCCCCAGTCGGCGGTCGGCTCGATGCTGCGCAGCAGGCCGGGGTCGTGCAGCACGCCCACATCGGCCAGCGCCGACCGGTGGCCTGCCAGCCGCGCCTGGCAGGCGAGCCATTCGGCCGGGCCGCCGATGAACCCGATCCGCCGGTGCCCCAGACCGGCCAGGTGCGCGGTCACGTCCCTGGCGCCGGCCAGATGTGCCGCGGAGACGGAGACGATGTCGCCGGGCGGCGCGGTGCGGGGATCCACCACCACGAACGGCAGGCCCTGACCGCGCAGCGCCTCCAGCTCCACACCGGGCTCCGGCGGCAGGATCAGCAGCGCGCCGTCCACGGCCGGGTCGGCCGCCAGTCCGGGAAGCACGGAACGCTCCCGTGCGGCGTCGCCCGCGCTGAGCACCAGCCTCCTGCCGTGCACGTCCAGGGCCTCCGCGATCGAGGAGACGATCACCCCGAAGTAGTCGGTGAGCACATAGGGGCAGCGCACGAAGACAGCGCCCTCCGCACTGCCGCGCCGCGCCGGCGGCTCGGCCCCCAGCCGTTCCGCGGCCGCACGGACGCGCGCCTGCGTACCGGGCGCCACCCGGGCCTGCCCGCTCATCACACGTGACACGGTCGCGATCGAGACGCCCGCCTCGGCGGCGATCATCCGCACGGTCACCTGGGATCCCACCGGCCTAGCCACGTGTTACAGAATTCCGTTTCATGTGCGCACCCTATCGCGGCTGCCGCGCTTTCGAAGAGGAACCTTGACAACCCTGGAAGGCGGGGCTTTCCTGTGAGGCGCCGCGTTTCCCATCTGTTTCATTCCGTTTCATCGAAGGTGGATCCCGGCGCCGCCGCAAGCGAAACGTCAGCGAGGAGAACCACCATGAGACGCACCCTCGGCGCGTCGGCCGTCACGGCCGCCGCACTGTGCCTGGCCTGTCTGCCCGCCACCGCGTCGCCGGCCCGCACACCCTCCCCGCACCCTGCCCCGCAGGCGCAGGTGTGGGTGACCTCCGCCGACGGTTCCGAGCACATGCAGGGGCGGACACCGGTCGCCTTCCACGCCGGCGGTTCCGACCGGACCACCATCACCGTGGACCCGACGCAGAGCTACCAGCGCATGGACGGCTTCGGCGGCGCACTCACCGACTCCTCGGCCGCGGTGCTGAGCAAGCTGCCGGTCCGCGACCGGGACGCCGCCATGCGCCGGCTCTTCGACCCGGAGCAGGGCATCGGTGTGAGCTTCCTGCGTCAGCCGGTCGGCTCGTCCGACTTCACGGCTTCGCCCGACCACTACACGTACGACGACATGCCCGCCGGGCAGACCGACTTCGCACTGAGGCACTTCAGCATCGCCCATGACGAGCGGCAGGTCCTGCCCCTGCTGCGGCAGGCACGGAAGCTGAATCCGCAGCTGACCGTGATGGCCACCCCGTGGAGTCCGCCGGCCTGGATGAAGGACAACGACTCCCTGGTGGGAGGCCATCTCAAGGACGACCCGGCCGTCTATCGCGCGTACGCACGCTACCTGGTGAAGTTCGTGCAGGCCTACGCCGAGGCAGGCGTGCCGATCGACTACCTGACCGTGCAGAACGAACCGCAGAACCGCGCTCCCAGCGCCTACCCCGGCACCGACATGCCCGTCCGGCAGGAGGCGCGGATCATCGAGGAGCTCGGCCCGCTGCTGCACCGGGCCAGCCCGCGCACCAAGATCCTCGCGTACGACCACAACTGGAGCACCCACCCGGACGACATCGCCACCGCCGAGCGCCTCGGAGAGGATCCGGAAACGGACTACCCGTACCAGCTGCTGGACGACCCCGCAGCCAAGTGGATCGCGGGTACCGCCTATCACTGCTACGCCGGGGACCCCTCCGCGCAGACGGCTCTGCATGACGCGCACCCGGACAAGGGCATCTGGTTCACCGAGTGTTCGGGCTCGCACGGAGCAGCCGACACGCCCGCCCAGTTCTTCCGCTCCACCCTCACCTGGCACGCCCGCACGATCACGGTCGGCACCACGCGCAACTGGGCCCGGTCGGTCGCCGACTGGAATCTCGTGCTGGAGGCCGACGGGGGCCCGCACAACGGCGGCTGCGACACCTGCACGGCGCTGCTCACCGTGCAGCCCGACGGCACCGTGACACCCAACGCCGAGCTGTTCACGATCGGCCATCTGTCGAAGTTCGTGAAGCCCGGGGCCACCCGTATCGCCAGCACCAACTACGGCACCACGGGATGGAACGGGCAGCTGACAGATGTCGCCTTCCGCAATCCGGACGGGTCCACCGCCCTGGTCGTCCACAACGAGAACGACGCCCCTCGCTCCTTCACCGTGGCCGTCGGCGACCGGTCGTTCGACTACACCCTGCCGGGCGGGGCACTGGCGACCTTCACCTGGCCGAAGTCGGTGACGCCCCGCGGCTTGCTGCACGCCGTGCCGCTGGATCACGCCACCGCGACGGCGCGGCCTGCCGGCGAGGGCGATGCCGGGCTCGCCACCGACGCCGACGGCACCACCCGTTGGAGCGCCGGTGCGGCTCAGGCCCCCGGACAGTACGTGCAGCTCGACCTCGCCCGGCGCACCACGTTCCGCCGGGTGGCGATCGACAGCGGGGACAACCTCGGCGACTACGCGCGCGACTGGCAGCTGTCGGTCAGTGACGACGGCAGGCGCTGGCGGACCGTGGGCAGAGGTACGGGCACCGGCCAGCTCACCACCGTCGACCTGCCGCCCACCAGCGCCCGCTTCCTGCGCGTGACGCAGACGGGCACCTCCGACAGCTGGTGGAGCCTCGCGGACGTGCGCCTGTACCGCTGAGAGAGATCCGTCAGGCTCCGCAGCAGCCGTCGGCCGCTTCGGCGGGCCCGCCCGGGGCGGTGCCGGCGATCTGCAGCAGCGCCGGAGCGGGTGCTGCGCAGCAGCCGCCCCCGTCGCCGGTCCCGCCGGCGGCGGGGTCCTCGAAGAGTCCGGCGCCCCCGCAGACCCCGGTCTCGGGAAGGGTGAGCTCTACCCGGTCGGCGGCTTCGGTGTCGCCCGCGAGGGCGGCGGTGACGGAGCGGACCTGTTCGTAGCCGGTCATGGCGAGGAAGGTCGGGGCGCGGCCGTAGGACTTCATGCCGACGAGGTAGAGGCCCTGCTCGGGGTGGGACAGTTCGCGGTGGCCGTGGGGGTAGACAGTGCCGCAGGAGTGCTGGTTCGGGTCGATGAGCGGGGCGAGCTCCACCGGTGCCTGGAGACGCTCGTCCAGAGCGAGGCGGAGCTCGGACAGGAAGGACAGGTCCGGGCGCAGGCCCGTGAGGACGATGATCTCGTCCACCGGGTCGAGGCGTCGGCCGTCCTCACCGACGAGTGTCAGGCGGTCGTTCCCGGTGGACTCGACGGTCTCGGTGCGGAAGCCGGTGACGGCGTCCGCGTAGCCGTGATCGACGGCGGCCTTGGCGGCCAGGCCGAGCGCGCCCCGGGCGGGAAGCTGGTCGGCGGAGCCGCCGCCGAAGGTGGAACCGCTGATGCCGCGACGCAGAATCCAGACCGCGTGGGTGCCCGGTTCGTCCTTCGCCACGTCGGCGAGGGCGGCCAGGGCCGTGAACGCGGAGGCCCCGGAGCCGATGACAGCCGTGCGCCTGCCCGCGTACCGCGCGCGGACGGCTGGGTCCCTGAGGTCGGGTACGCGGTAGGAGACCCGGGCGGAGGCGGCGTGTTCGCCGAGGGCGGGGAGTCCGTCCGCGCCGATCGGGCCGGGGGTGGACCAGGTGCCCGACGCGTCGATCACGGCCCTGGCCAGGAGGCGCTCCTCGGTGCCGTCGGTGCGCGTGAGACGGAGGGTGAAGGGCTGCTCTTCCCGCTCGGCGTCGACGATCCGGTCACGGCCGAGACGGGAGACGCCGGTCACGGTGGCGCCGTAGCGCACCTTGTCCCCGAGGACGTCGGCGAGAGGCTGCAGGTACCGCTCGGCCCAGTCCCCGCCGGTGGGGTACGTGTCCGCGTCGGGCTCGGTCCAGCCGGTCGACGCGAGGAGCTTCCCGGCGGCCGGGTCGATCAGCTCGCTCCAGGTCGAGAACAGCCGTACGTGGGCCCAGCCGCGCACCGCGGTGGCGGCGCTCGGTCCGGTTTCCAGGACCAGCGGTTCGATGCCTCGGCCGATGAGGTGCGAGGCTGCCGCCAGCCCGGTCGGGCCGGCGCCGATGACGACGACGGGGAGGTCTGCGGTGATGGTCATGGCGTTGAGGCCCTCCGGGACGGGCGACCGTTCCCGGCCGCTGTTTCGACTGTCGTCTATATCCAAAGCTTGCACCCGGTATCGACGAGTGTCAACATAGACGTATGTCGAATTCAGAGGTCGTCGAGGCGCCCGCACCGGCCGCGGGTGTCGAGGTGCCGTGCTGCCCGCCGATCACCGCGGGAGAGCTGTCGCAGAACGACGCGGAGAAGATGGCCGTGATGTTCAAGGCACTGTCCGACCCGGTTCGGCTGCGCCTGTTCTCCAAGGTCGCCTCGCACCCCGGCGGCGAGGCGTGCGTGTGCGACATCTCCGATGTCGGCGTCTCCCAGCCGACCGTGTCGCATCACCTGAAGAAACTGCGCGAGGCCGGGCTGCTGACCTCGGAGCGGCGCGGCACCTGGGTCTACTACAGGGTCGCCCCGACTGCCGTGGCAGCCATGTCCGCCATGCTCGACCTGCGCACCTGAGGCCGCGCCGATGCCCCCGCCCGCCGCGCAAGCGGGGGCGGGGCATGGCGTCAGCCCTCCCGCCCCGGGGTGACGGGCGAGGCGAACCTGTTGCGCCAGGCCAGCGCGACGTGGACCAGCCCGATCAGTACCGGAACTTCGATCAACGGGCCGACGACCCCTGACAGGGCCTGACCGGAGGTGACTCCGAAAGTGGCGACGGCGACGGCGATGGCCAGCTCGAAGTTGTTGCCCGCCGCGGTGAACGCCAGCGTCGCGGTGCGGTCATAGGCCAGCCCGAGGGCCTTGCCGAGCACGAACGTGCCGAAGAACATGATCGCGAAGTAGACGAGCAGCGGCAGTGCGATGCGGGCGACGTCCAGCGGCTGCGAGGTGATGGTCCTCCCCTGGAGCGCGAAGAGGATGACGATCGTGAAGAGCAGCCCGTACAGGGCCCAGGGGCCGATCCTCGGCAGGAACTCCGCCTCGTAGGGCCGGCGGCCCATCCTCCTCTCACCGATGCGGCGGGTGAGGAAGCCGGCGAGCAGCGGGATGCCGAGGAAGACGATGACGTTGAGGGCGATGTGCCAGACGGGCACGTCGAGACCCTGCCCGTCACCGAGGCCGAGCCACCGTGGCAGAAGGTCGAGGTAGAACCAGCCGAGGGCTCCGAACGCGATCACCTGGAACACGGAGTTCAGCGCGACCAGCACAGCCGCGGCTTCGCGGTCGCCGCACGCGAGGTCGTTCCAGATGATGACCATGGCGATGCAGCGGGCGAGGCCGACGACGATCAGCCCCGTGCGGTACTCGGGCAGGTCGGGCAGGAAGATCCAGGCGAGGGCGAACATCACCGCCGGGCCGACGATCCAGTTGACGACCAGCGAGGACACCATCAGCTTGCGGTCACCGGTGACGGCGTCGAGCCGGTCGTAGCGGACCTTGGCGAGCACCGGGTACATCATGACGAGCAGGCCGAGCGCGATCGGCAGGGAGATGCCGCCGACCTCGATCTTCGCGAGACCGTCGTCCAGCCCGGGAATGATCCGCCCCAGGCCCAGACCGACGGCCATGGCCAGCAGGATCCACACCGCGAGGAAACGGTCGAGGGTCGAGAGTTTTCGGACGACGGACTCGTCCCGGGCGGAACGGACCGCAGGGGTGACGGGCTCGGCGGGGATCACGGGCAGGCCCGCTTGTTCCCGGCCGCCGTGCGCGCCGACCCGGCCAGCGCCGCGAACTGCCCGGAGAGGCCGGCGAGGACCTCGGGGCGCAGCTTGTAGTAGGTGAAGCGGCCGCACGGCTCGGTCTCCACCACGCCCGCCTCGCGCAATACCTTCATGTGGTTGGAGAGGTTGGTCTGCTTCGCGCCGGTCTCCGCGACCAGGTGCGTCGTACAGAGTGTCTCGCGCGCCAGCAGGGTCACGATCCGGAGGCGGAGCGGATCGCTCAGCACCCGCATCAGATCAGCATCGACTGAAGTCAGCATGCGCTGATACTGTCACATCAGCGCCCACTGATACCAACTGGGCCGATTCATCGACGGCTGGTTCCGTCACGCGACGAAGGGGCACGAACACCATGGCCGATCCCGGCGCCAAGCCGTCCGTCCTCTTCGTCTGCGTGCACAACGCCGGCCGCTCCCAGATGGCAGCTGCCTGGCTGGCCCACCTGGCCGGAGACCGTATCGAGGTCCGCTCCGCCGGTTCGGCCCCGGGCGACCGCGTCAACCCCGCCGCCGTCGAGGTGATGGCGGAGGCCGGAATCGATATGTCCGGGCAGACGCCGAAGATCCTCACGGCCGACGCCGTCCGGGAGTCGGACGTGTGCGTCACCATGGGCTGTGGCGACACCTGCCCCGTCTTCCCCGGCAAGCGCTACCTCGACTGGGAGCTGGACGACCCGGCCGGACAGGGCGTCGAGGCCGTGCGCATCGTCCGTGACGAGATCAGGGCACTCGTGGAGGGCCTGATCGCAGAGATCGCCCCGGCCACCACGGCCTGACGAGCCGTCCGTCAGGCCGCGCCCTTCTTGGCCGCGGCGAGGATCTTCACGACGGTGTGGAAGAAGCGCGTCGTCGCGTCGTGGCCCAGGACGCGCTCCTGAAACCCCTTCGCGGCGGGCGCCTTCCCCTTGATGAGGTACCAGACGACGAACGCGTCGTACCCGGTGGTGCCGATGATCTCCATGTCCTTCTTCGGAGAGAGCATCGGCAGCGGGAGTTCCGGGTCGATCCGCTCGGTCGTGAACACCACACAGCAGCGCAGGTCGTCGGTGACCGTGACGTCCTTGAACGGGTCGAGCGCGATCAGCGCCTCCAGTTCCGGCACCGTACGCAGGCAGACCGCGACCTCGTAGCCGAGCGCCTGGGCGAGCTGGTCGCCGATACGGGCGCCGAGCACCGCCCGGTCCGTCTCGTCGGACTCGAAGAAGACGTTTCCGCTCTGGATGTAACTGCGCACGGAGTCGAACCCCATGTCCGTGAACAGGCCGCGCAGGTACTCCATCTTCACCGAGCGGCCCGGCACGTTCATTCCACGCAGGAATGCGATGTACAGCAAATCAGATCACCTGTCCGCAAGGGGATGTCCGCAGGAGGAGGGGTGCCACGGCCGGCGCCCGACAGCGTAGCCCGCGCGGCGCCCGGCAAGGGGCCGGCAGGTCCGCGCGCTCCGGCGGAGTCGCCGCCGGGGCACGCGTCGGGGCGCCGAGGGGCCCCGGCATTCTCCGGCCCCACCGGGGCGTCGCGCACAAGCGGACACGTGCGGTTCTTCGCACGGGACGTCCGGGCGTTTTACGGTGGTGGTCCAGCGTCGACAGCCTTCCTGGGAGATTCCGTTGCGCATGCTGATCAACGTCCCCGAAACCGTGGTCGCCGACGGGCTGCGCGGCATGGCCGCCGCCCACCCCGAGCTGACCGTGGACGTCGAGAACCGTGTCGTCGTACGACGTGACGCACCCGTGGCCGGAAAGGTCGCCCTGGTCTCCGGCGGCGGGTCCGGGCACGAACCGCTCCATGCCGGGTTCGTCGGTCCGGGCATGCTCTCGGCCGCCTGCCCCGGTGAGGTGTTCACCTCGCCCGTGCCGGATCAGATGGTGCGGGCCGCCGCCGCCGTCGACAGCGGCGCGGGCGTGCTCTTCGTCGTGAAGAACTACACCGGCGACGTGCTCAACTTCGAGATGGCCGCCGAACTCGCCGACGAGGAGGGCGTGCAGGTCGCCCAGGTGCTCGTCGACGACGATGTGGCGGTGACCGACAGCCTCTTCACGGCGGGGCGACGGGGCACAGGAGCGACCTTGTTCGTCGAGAAGATCGCCGGCGCCGCGGCGGAGGAGGGCGCACCGCTGGACCGGGTGGCGGCCCTGGCGCGGCAGGTCAACGAGGCGTCGCGGAGTTTCGGGGTGGCGCTGACCTCGGTCACCACACCCGCCAAGGGCTCCCCCACGTTCGATCTGCCGCCCGGCGAACTCGAACTCGGCGTGGGGATCCACGGCGAGCCGGGGCGGGAGCGGCGCGCGATGATGACCTCGCGGGAGATCGCCGACTTCGCGGTCGACGCGGTGCTGGAGGACCTCCGGCCGACGGGGCCGGTCATCGCCCTCGTCAACGGGATGGGCGCGACACCGTTGCTGGAGCTGTACGGCTTCAACGCCGAGGTGCAGCGGGTGCTTTCCGAGCGCGGCGTGGTGGTGGCCCGTACGCTCGTGGGGAACTATGTGACCTCGCTCGACATGGCCGGCTGTTCGGTGACGCTCTGCCAGGTGGACGAGGAGCGGGTACGGCTCTGGGACGCGCCGGTGCAGACACCCGCGCTGCGCTGGGGCCGTTGACCCGACCGCCCCCGCGGCGATGCCCATTCATCCGACGCACAGAGGAGCGCATGTGCTCGACGCCGATTTCGTCCACCGCTGGATGACCACGACCGCTGCCTCGGTCGACCGTGAGGCGGCGCATCTGACCGACCTCGACTCCGCGATCGGGGACGCCGACCACGGCAGCAATCTGCAGCGCGGGTTCGGCGCGGTCTCGGCCGCGCTGGACAAGGAGCCGCCGCGGACGCCGGGCGCCGTACTGATGCTGGCCGGGCGGCAGTTGATCTCGACCGTCGGCGGAGCTTCGGGGCCGCTGTACGGGACGCTGCTGCGGCGCACGGGCAAGGCGCTGGGGGACTCGCCCGCCGTCAGCGACGAGCAGCTGGCAAAGGCGCTCGGGGAGGGAGTGGCAGCGGTCGCCCAGTTGGGCGGGGCCCAGGCCGGTGACAAGACGATGCTCGATGCACTGCTGCCGGCCGTCGAGGCCCTGGCGACGTCGTTCGAGGCGGGAGCGGAGGCGGCCCGGGCGGGCGCGGAGGCGACCGTCCCCCTGCAGGCGCGCAAGGGCCGGGCGAGTTATCTCGGCGAGCGGAGCATCGGGCATCAGGATCCGGGGGCCACGTCGGCCGCGCTGCTGATCGCCGCGCTCGCCGCGACGGCCGCCGAAACGGGAGGTGGCGCGTGAGCGCGGGCAAGCAGGTCGGAATCGTGCTGGTGTCGCACAGCGGTCCGGTGGCCGACGCGGTCGCCGAACTGGCGAAGGGACTCGCGGCCGGCGGTGCCACGGCGCCCGTGGCCGCCGCAGGCGGTACGCCCGCGGGCGGGCTCGGGACCAGCGCGGAGCTCATCTCGAAGGCGGCCCGGGCCGTCGACGGCGGTGCCGGGGTCGCGGTCCTCGTCGACCTGGGCAGCGCCGTGCTGACGGTGAAGGCGATGCTGGCCGAGGGGGACGAACTCCCGGAGGGTGCGCGGCTGGTGGACGCGCCCTTCGTGGAGGGCGCGGTGGCCGCGGTGGTCACGGCGTCGGCCGGCGGCGACCTCGACGCGGTGGCGGCCGCCGCCTCGGAGGCGTACGACTACCGCAAGGTGTAGGACGGCCTGTCGTCCGGGCCTTCGGCGGTGGCGGTCCCACACTTGACGGTATGGCACCCCACGCAACCGCCAGGCGCAGCGCCGGTCTCCTCCTGTTCCGCCGTCGCGGCGCCTGCTTCGACGTCCTCATCGGGCACATGGGCGGGCCGTTCTGGGCTCGCCGGGAGAGTGCGGCGTGGTCGGTGCCCAAGGGCGAGTACGGATCCGAGGAGGAGGCGGAGGCGGCGGCCGGGCGGGAGTTCGAGGAGGAGTTCGGGCACCCGGTCCCGGACGGCGCCTGGCTGCCGCTGGGCGAGTCGCGTCAGGCCGGCGGCAAGACGGTGACGGTGTGGGCCGTGGAGGCCGACCTCGATCCGGCGACGGCGGTCCCGGGGACGTTCACCATGGAGTGGCCGCGGGGATCCGGTGTGCAGCGGGAGTTCCCGGAGATCGACCGCTTCGCCTGGTGTGCGCCGGAGGTCGCGGCCGAGCGGCTCGTGAAGGGGCAGCGCGTCTTCCTGGACCGGCTGCGCGACCGCCTGACGGTCGGGGAGGGCCCCGCCGCGCGCGGCGACGGGGCCCGATGACGGGCGGGCGGAGTCCTGGGCGCGCACGGCGACGGGCCTGATGGCGGGGGCCCCGCTGCGCACGGCGCCGGGAGCCTGATTCCACGGCCCCCTCGCCGTGCGTGGCCGTGTTCAGGTGCGGGCGACGGGTTTCCCCCCGTGGAGCTCCAGCCGGTCGCCGGTGAAGCGGCCGCGGAAGCTGCGGTCGTGCGAGACGACCACGACGGCGCCCTCGTACGCCGCCAGCGCCGCCTCCAGTTCCTCCACCAGAGCCAGGGCGATGTGGTTGGTCGGCTCGTCAAGGATCAGCAGATCGGCGGGCCGGGTGACCAGCCGGGCGAGCGCGAGTCTCCGCTGCTGCCCGGCGGAGAGCGCGGCGACCGGGACGGACAGGTCGTCCGGGCGGAAGAGGCCGAGCGCGAGGAGCATGTCGATGTATTCCTCCGCGTGACCGGTCCGCCCTGCCGCGAACGTCGCCAGCAGGGTGCGACGGGTCGGCCGGGCAGGGAGCTCCTGAGGAAGGTAGCCGATCCGGGCCCGGCGGCGTACCGTGCCGGCGTCCGGGGCGAGGTCACCTGCCAGGACCCTCAGCAGGGTCGACTTCCCGGCCCCGTTGGGTCCGCTGACCAGCAGGCGATCCCCGCCGTCCACCCGGAGCGCCGGCATGTGCAGCCGGTCGCCGACGGATACGGACGCGAGCTCGACCAGTGGCCCCGGTGGCCGGTCGCCGTCGGTGGCCAGGATCGGTCCGGCGGAGAACCGCAGCGGCTGGGGCGGAGCCGGTACCGGCGCCCCGCGCAGCCCTTCCAACCGCGTTCTGGCCGCCCTGACCTGACCGGAGAGCTTCGCCTCGTGCGACCGGCGGTGCTTGCCCCAGCCCTCCCCCGGGTCCTTACCGGTGGCGGCGAGCCGTTGTCCTGCGGCGTTCACGAGCTCCTCGGTACGCGCCAGCTCGTCCACCCACTCCTGGTGTTCCTGCGCCCAACGGCGGCGGGCAGCGGCCTTCGCCGTGCGGTAGCCGTCCCACCCGTCCCCGTACCGGGCGACGCTGCGCAGGTCCCGGTCGACCTCGACGATGACGGTGGTCGTCCGCTCCAGGAACGCGCGGTCGTGGGTGATCACGACGAGGGTGCCGCGATGGGCGCGCAACTGATCCTCCAGCCAGGTGACCGCCCGGAGGTCGAGGTGGTTGGTCGGCTCGTCGAGGAGGAGGAGTTCGGGGCCGGACGCCAGGACGCAGGCGAGTGCGAGCCTGGACAGTTCGCCCCCGGACAGGCTGCCGAGCACGCGGTCCCGGGTGAGGTGTGCGAGTCCGAGGCCGTGCAGTGCGGCGTCGGTCCGGGCGTCGGCCCGGTAGCCGCCGCGCTCCTCGTACTCCGTCAGCAGGTCTCCGTACGCCTCCAGTTGTGCATCATCGGCGCCCTTGGGGTCGGCGAGTGCTGCTTCGGCGGCGCGGATCCGCCGTTCCAGTGCACGCAGCTCGGCGAGAGCGGCGTCGACGGCGTCCTGGACGGTGCCGGCGGGGTCGAGGGCGAGCGTCTGGGAGAGGTAACCGGTGCCGCCGTGGAAGCGGACGGTGATGTCGCCGCTGTCCGGCGTCTCGGCACCGGCGATCAGACGCAGGAGGGTGGATTTCCCGGATCCGTTCTCGCCGATGACACCGACGTGGTCGCCGGGGCGGACGGTGAGGGACACCTGGTCGAGAACGGCTCGCTCACCGTAGGCCTTGGAGACGTCCTTCATGGTCAGCTGGGCGCGGTCGTGCGGGAGGGGCATGGTGGTTTTCCCTGATGGGTGCGTGCCTCGGCGGCCCATGACAGGGCGCGGCGGGCGGGGCTTCCGGACGGTCGGGGGAGGGGCACGCGGCGCGGCCTGAGCGTCGACGGACGACGGCTCGGTGCGGGGCGGCGGCGTCCCTGCCCGGAGTCAGCGGAAGAAGTAGTACGAGTACGAACCCATGAGGCGAGTGTAGCGGGGGGGCAGCGCAGAAGCTGTCAGGTTTTCGCCGAGCCGGACCGGGCCCTACGGGCTCTCGCCCTGAGCGATCTCGATGCTGCTGTGCAGGCCGTACAGGGCATCGAGCGCGGGCGGCCCCGAAACGACCAGGCAGGCCGGCAGGGCCGCGGCCGCGGCGCGGCCGACGCGCGGGCGCACGAATAGCGCCCTGCCGGACGCTGACTCCTCACCGCTGCCGCAGGCGGACGACCGCCAGACCGCCGTCGAGGTCCACGGTGGAGCGGTGCGGCGGGGCGCCGTCCTCCTCGTCGTCGCGCAGCAGCAGGGCGCTCTGGCGCTGCTTGAGCTCGCTCTGCTTGCCGGGTGAGAACGTCGCGTGAAGCTGTTCGAAACCGGTCGCCGAGATCTGGCCCTGACGGGCGCTGTTGCGCCACGGCAGCAGACCTGCCCGCCCTGCCCGGAGCAGCAGCTGGTCGAGGAAGGCGGCGACGGTCAGTCCGATCACCAGCGCGGGCAGCGTCATCATGGCGGCGAATTCCATGCGGTCAGTATCCGTCCGGGGTGGTGCGCAGGCATCGGCCCCGGGTATGACGATGCGGGCCGACGCCTGTGCGACGGCCCGCAGGGTCGTGGGGGGCAGGGCTCGGTCAGCCGTGGGGAAGAATGACCGCCCGGCCGTTGATCCTGCCGTCGTGCAGCCGCTCGTACGCCAGCGGGGCCTCGTCCAGCGAGTACGTCTCGACATGGACCTTCACCGCGCCCGAGCGTGCCAGGTCGAGGACTTCGGCCAGCTCGGAGCGGGATCCCCAGTAGGGGGCGGTCACCGTCGTGCTGAAGGGCAGGGAGCCGAAGCCCACCGGAAGACTCCCGCCGCCGATCCCGACGATCGTGACGTCGGAGTCGATGGCGGCCGAGGCGCCGGCCGTGGCGACGGTCGCGGGTGCTCCGACGAAGTCGAGGACGACCTGGGCCCCGACGCCACCGGTGAGTTCGCGGATCCGGTCGGCGGCGTGCCGGTCGGAAACGACGGTCTCGTGCGCGCCGACCTCACGGGCCAGGGCCAGCTTGTCCTCCGTGACGTCGAGGGCGATCACCCGCACCGCCGTCATGGCGCGCAGCAACTGGATGGCGACGTGGCCCAGACCGCCGGTACCGATGACGACGGCGGTCGCGCCGGGCACCAGCTTCGGCAGGGAACGCTTGATCGCGTGGTACGGAGTGAGGCCGGCGTCGGTGAGCGGCACGGCCTGCACCGGGTCGAGGTCGCCGAGGGGGACCAGATGGCGCGGGTCGTCGACGATCATGTACTCGGCCATGGCGCCGGGCGAACCCAGGCCGGGCGGGTTGATGCCGAGCTCGCTGGCCCGCAGGCAGTAGTTCTCCTTGCCTTCGGCGCACTTGATGCACGTACCGCAGCCCCACGGGCCGTAGACCGCGACGGACTCGCCGAGCGCGAGACCACTGACGCCGTCGCCGAGTGCGGCGACGGTGCCGACACCCTCGTGTCCCAGGGTGAGCGGCAGCGGGTAGGGGAACTCGTCCGCGGGCCAGCTCATCACGGCGATGTCCGAGTGGCAGACGCCTGCCGCGGTGACCTTCAGCAGCACCTGCCCGGGGCCCGGCTCCGGGTCGGGCACGGTGACAACCTCGGGCGCGGCGCCTACTTCGCGGTACTGAACGGCTTTCATGGGGTCCTCCTCGACCTCGTTCGGCTCTGTTGTTCCGTCCCCCCTTGCCCCCCGTCCTGTGCTCAGGAAGCGGAGTAGCCACCGTCCACCAGGTGGTAGCTGCCATGGATGAAGGACGCGCGGTCGGAGAGCAGGAAGGCCGCGAGTTCGGCCACTTCCTCTGCCGTGCCGAGGCGTCCGGCCGGGTGCAGCGAGATCAGGTGGTCGCGGGCCGGGCCCTCGGTGTTGCGCAGCAGCGGGGTGTCGATGAAGCCGGGGCCGACCGCGTTGACACGGACGTTCTGCGCGGCGTATTCGAGGGCCGCCGTCTTGGTGAGGCCGACGACTCCGTGCTTGGCGGCGACGTACGCGGGCGAGCCGGCGAAGCCGTTGGTGCCGAGGATCGATGACATGTTGACGATCGCGCCGCCGCCCGCGGCGACGATGGCCGGAAGCTCGTGACGCATCGAGTAGAAGACGCCGCTCAGGTTGGTGGCGACGACGCGGTTCCAGTCCTCGACTGCGTAGTCGCCGGTGGGGCTGCTCGGTCCGCCGATGCCTGCGTTGTTCACGGCGAGGTGCAGGGCGCCGAACGTGTCGACGGCGAATCGCACACCCGCTTCGACAGAGGCGGGGTCGGTGACGTCCATGGCCACGGCGGCGGCCCTGGCTCCGGCGCTCTCCAGGTCGGTGACCGCCTTGCGGGCGTTCGCCTCGTCGTAGTCGGCCACGACGACGGACGCGCCGGAGGCGGCGAGCCGGTGGGCGAGGGCCAGGCCGATGCCGGAGGCTCCTCCGGTGACGAGGGCGGTACGGCCGGCGAATTCCTGCTCGGCGGGGATGGTGCTCATGATGTTCCGTTTCCTTCCGTGGTGCTGTGTGACACCGGTCCGGCGGGCTCCTGGACGAGCTCGCCCGACAGGGCGTCGAATGCCAGCTCGACGAGTCGGGGCAACTCGTCGGGGCAGCCCCCGCGCACCCAGGCGGCCTGGGCGGCGAGCAGTGCGCCGGCTCCGGCGGCGACCGTGACGGCGGGACGGATGTCCTGGCGCGGGTCGACCCCGAGCCGGTCCGCGACGATGACGAGCGAGTCCTCCTGGGCGTCCACCCGGATGTGGTGGAACGCCGCGTAGAGGGTCGGCTCCCGCTCGGCGAGGACCAGCAGTTCGAAGATCCTCGGGCGGCGGTGCCAGGCCTCCGCTCCGGGATCCGCCAGCCAGTCGAGAACCGCCCGGCGGTAGGCGGTGAGCGGGGGTTCGCCGACGGGCCGGGCCCGCAGTGCGTCGTTGATCCGGTCGCCGTCGCCCCGGACCGAGTCCAGGACGGCAGCCTCCTTGCTGGTGAAGTACCGGCTGAACGTACGGCGGTCGACGTCGGCGCGTTCCGCGATCTCCTCGACCGTGACGTCCCTCAGACCCCGCTCGAGCACGAGCTCGATCGCGGCCTGGGCCAGTGTGTCCCGGGTCCGGCGCGCCTTGCGGCTCCGCCTCTCCGGGGTCTTCGGTTCCCGGTTCATACATGCACCGTACACCCAAAAATGTCCCGACGCGACAAAAGTCGCGTCGGGACATGAGCACCCGGTCACGGGAGCGTGTGCGGAGCCGGTCCGCTCGCTGCTACCGGCCGCTGAACGCCTCTGCGGCCCGCCTCGCGCCGTGGCCCGCCGACGCGGTCCGGCGAGGGTTGCCGGACGATGTCCGTCCCACGGCGAGCACGGCGATGTCGTCGCGGCGCACCCCCCCGGAGAACTCCTCCAGGTCACGGTGGAGCGCGTCGAGCAGCTCCCGGGGGGCGAGGTGTGCCCAGTGGCCCAGCCGGCTGTCCAGCGGGTAGAACGTCCCCGCGGCGTCCCGGGCCTCCGTCACTCCGTCGGTGAACATCAGCAGCGTCGCACCCGCCGGGAAGTCCAGCCATTCGGTGACGCGTGCCTCGTTGCTGAGTTCCGCCATGCCCAGCGGCACCGATGTACGGCGCAGCGGGACGGGGCAGGCCACACGGTCGTGCAACAGCCGGGGCGGCAGATGCCCGCAGTTGACGGCCTGGACGCGTCCGTCGCCGTCGAAGCCGAGCACCAGTGCGGTGACGAAGCGCTCGATCTCGCCGGTCTGGGCGGAGAAGGCGTTGTGCCGGGCCACCGCGTCCTCCAGGGCGTCGACGACCCCGGTCAGGGAGGGCTCACGGATCGCCGCCTCGCGGAACGCGCCGAGTACGGCGAAGCCCGCCCCGATCGCGGCGAGCCCCTTGCCCTGGACGTCCCCGATGATCACCCGGGTCCCGTAGGGCGACGACACGACCTCGTAGATGTCACCGCCGACGAGGCGGTCCTCCTCGATCGGCGCATAGGTGCCGTGGGCGACGACCTGGTCGGTCACGATGGGCAGCGGGCGCAGGATCTGGCGCTGGAGGGCGACGGCGGCGGAGCGGAGCCTGGCTATCTCGGTCGCGTGACGGATGCGCAGTGCGCAGGCTCCGACACCGAGGAAGGAGGCCACAACCGTGAAGATGACGCTGCTGGTGATGTCCCAGAACGTTCCGCCGGTGACGAGACGCGAGGTGACGGCCACCACCATGATCCAGGAGGCCACGCCCACCGTCTGCCGGATCGTCCCGAACACGGAGACGAGGGCGGGCACGACGACCAGCAGCGGCACGAGGCGCAGGTCGTCGCCGGACCACATGTCGAGAAGGACGATCACGGTGGTCAGCAGCGCCAGACCGCCGAACAGCGCCCTGTTGCCGACCCTCGGCGCCCGTACGGCCGCCTCGCCCGTCTCCGTACCCGTGAGCGCTGCTTCGCGCGTCGTCGACAGGTGCTGGAGCCCGATCGTCACAGCCGTCTCCTCCCGGGGTCTGCCGGCCCGGCGCCGGCGTTCCCTACCAGTGCACCGGAGTCGCGACGGGCGGCACACGAGGCTTACGGCCTCACCCACCGCGCCGAAGGTCCCGTAAACCGTGCCGGCAAGGGCCTTCGGCCCGCGGTGCACGGGCCGAAGGCGGGGGCGGTGGACCGTCCACGCCCGCAGGGCCCGGGGCCTGCGATCAGCGCGTGGCCGCCTTCCGGACGTCGCCCCGGGCGGTGCCGGTCACGCGTACCTGCGACTGCTCCGGGACGAGCGCCGAGAGGAACGGCGTGCGGCGGCGGAGTGCGAAGCCCAGTTGCTCGTAGAGCCGGACGGCGTCGGTGTTGGCGGCGGCGGCGTGCAGGAACGGGGTTTCGCCGCGCTCCCGGATCTCGTGCGCGACGGCCCGCACGAGCCCGCCGGCGAGCCCCTGCCCGCGTACCGACTCGTC
The DNA here is from genome assembly GCF_040630635.1 of Streptomyces sp. NPDC005761. NCBI lineage: Bacteria > Bacillati > Actinomycetota > Actinomycetes > Kitasatosporales > Streptomycetaceae > Streptomyces > Streptomyces sp. NPDC005761. Next base: position 53,155 of record NZ_JBEXXX010000036.1, read on the forward strand.
CGTGCAGACGCCGCTGATCTCGCTCCAGCCGGGAGGGTGCAGGCGTTCCCCGGCCATCGCTACGAGCACGCCGTCACGCCGTACACCGAGATAGGTGCCGAGCTCGATCGTGCGGGGTTCGAAAGGGCCCGGTCGGGTTCGGGCGACCAGGTCCAGCATCTCCGGCACATCGGCGGGACCGAGCCGGACGGCCTCCGGATACGGAGCCGCCTCGACCCCCGCGTCGACGAGCTGGACGCCCTCGGCGTCGAAGACGACCTCCCAGTCGTCCGGGGGCGGCTCATGGAACGCCGTGATGGTGACGTTGCCACCGGGTCCTGCGAGCGCGGCCGCATCGGCCCAGTCGGCGGCCTCCGGCCTGTCCGGAAGGGCGACCCAGGGGGTGACGGCCGACGGATAGCGCAGGATGCGGCCGCGGCGCTCGGCGAAGTGGGCGTGCGGCCCGCGCAGCGCGGAGCCCACCGGGTCGTCCAGGGGGTGCGACCCGGCGTCGGGTGTTGGGGAGCCGGTCACGCGATCACCTCGATCACGGTCTTTCCGAGAGCGTGACCGTCCTCCACCAGGCGCAATGCCTCACCCGCCCCGGCGAGCGGGTACGTCCGGGTGACGTGGGTGCGCAGGACGCCGGTCACGACCAGGTCCGCCACCGCGTCGAGTACCGCGGCGGTGCGGGCCCTCTCGACGGGCGCGCCTCCGAGCTCGGCCACGAGCGGCTTGTCGCCCGCGCTGATCAGCGCGGCCGGGCCGGCGGCCAGCGGGGCCACTTCGCGCAGCGTGTCGCCGCCGGCCAGATCGAAGACCGCGTCGATGCCCCCGGGCGCCGCCGCCCGTACCCGCTCGGCGAGTCCCGCGCCGGATTCCACGTGCACCGCACCCAGTGACTCGACGAACTCCTTCTTGGCCGCGCTCGCGACGCCGATGACGTGGACGCCCGCGTGACGTGCGAGCTGCACCGCGGCGCTCCCCACCCCGCCGCCGGCCCCCGTGACCAGCAGTGCGGCCCCCGGGACCAGACCGAGCTGGCGCACTCCGTCGTACGCCGTGGCCGCCGCGACCGGCAGCACCGCCGCGTCGTTGAACGGCAGCCCGGCCGGCTTGTGCGCGGTCACGGCCACGGGCAGCAGGGTGTGTTCGGCGTACCCGCCCGTCACCGGGCTGCCGAAGACCTCGTCCCCGGCCGCGAATCCCTCGACCCCCGGGCCGACCGCCTCGACGATGCCGGCGACCTCGCTGCCGAAGACGGCGGGGAAGGGCTGCGGCGCACTGCCGGGCCGGGTGTATCCGGTGCGCAGCTTCCAGTCCACGGGGTTGACCCCGGCCGCCCGGACGGCGACGAGCAGTTCCCCGGGGCCGGGCACGGGCGTGTCCTGGTCGACGAGGGCCTCCACCTCCGGTCCGCCGTTGCGGGTGAACACGTACGCCTTGGACATCGGATCCCTCTCTGTTCACGGCACGGGCACGCGGGCCGGTCGCCGGGTGCCCCAGGAGCAGGAAGTCCGGTCGCCGCGCACGTATTCCCCGGGAGCGGAGCGTTCACCGGTCCGCAACGAATCAGTGGGCAGCGACGGGCCCGGCCCGAAGTCAGCCGGATGCGGGGCGCGGCACCAGTGTCACGAAGCCCCAGGTCTCCCGGCAGACCCGCGTCGCCGCACGGCGCTGCGTGGTCCGGGAGCCTGTTCACCGATTCCACGTCGAGCGGAGCCTCGACCGGGCGGTCGGCATGGGCAAGGGCGGAGATCCGGTCGCGGTTCACCGGCGCAGCGTGACAGCTTCGCCCGTCGGTGCGCACGTCGGTCTTCGGCGCCGCCCGGATCCTCGGGCGCCCGGGGCGGCCCCTGGATTCGCACTGCGCCTCGAGTCGGCAGGGGTATCCACCTGTCAAGAGCACGCCGCACCTTTCATCCACTTACACGGCATACACCCCCACCCGATGTCCACCCCCTGGACGGTTATTAGCCACCCTTTGACGCCCCCAAAGCGTTCGGATACTGTCCACGCCCAGTTGGGCAGCAACAGTGGACAAAGTGAAATGGATGGTTCCCGATGACCTCGGAACCGGGTGGCAACCTCAGCCGACGCCGACTGCTGCGCCTCGCCGGCGCCGGCATGGGCGTCCTCGCCGCGTCCGGTGTGCTGGCCGCGTGTGCGCCCCCGCCGGCGAAGGACTCCAGTGGCGGCGCCAGTGACCCGGGGACCGCAGCGCAGGGCGCGGACGTCCCCATCAGCACGCTCACCCTCGCGCTGCCCTCCTCCCTCTCCAGCCTCGACGTGGGCCGGGAGTCCGGCGTCCTCAACTACCTGGTCGCCGTGCTGGCCCAGGAGTCCCTGCTCTCGGTCGACCCGTCCGGGAAGCTCGGCCCCGGGCTCGCGTCGTCCTGGAAGCAGCCCGACGCGAGGACGTACGTGTACACCTTGCGCCGCGGCGTCACCTTCACCGACGGAACGCCCTTCACCGCGGACGACGTGGTGGCGTCCGTCGAGGCGATCCGGGACCCGAAGAACGGCTCGGCCCTCGGTTACGCGTACGCGGGCGTCGAGTCCGTGAAGTCCACCGGCGACCACGAGGTCACGATCCGGCTGAAGGCCCCCGACGCCATGTTCGCCTGGACGACCAGCGCCGGCGGACTCCTCGTCAGCAGCCGCGCCTTCCTCACCCGCAACAGGGGCCGGATCGGTACGCCGAAGACACTGCTGCTCGGCACCGGCCCCTACCGGATCACCGAGTTCGCGGCCGACGACCATGTGCTGCTGGAGCGCAACGACGCGTGGTGGGGCGAGAAGCCCGCCGTGCGGAAGCTGAAGCTCTCCTTCGTCCCCGACGCCGGGACACGTCTGGTCGCGCTCAAGTCCGGTGCGGTGGACGGTGCCCTGGGCCTTGCGTCGGACGAGGCCCGCGGGTGGGAGTCGAGTGCACGCGTCACCTACACCGGCGACCGTTCCGTGGTGTCGCTGGCGTTCGACACCGCCGAGGCGCCGTTCGACGACATCCATGTACGCCGTGCCATCGCCCACGCGGCCGACCGCGAGGGCATGGTGAACGGCATCCTGCACGGCAAGGCAGAGGTCGCCGACGCACTGCCCTCCCGGGAGATGTGGGGCGATCTCATGCCGGCGGACGAGGTCCGTTCCGGCTACGACGCCATCCCCGCCCTCTCCTTCGATCTGGACGCCGCCCGGGCCGAGCTGGACAGGTCCTCGGTGAAGGGCGGTTTCACGGCCGAACTGCACTACCCCAACAGCGGTCCTCAGCTGGGCAAGGCGGCGCTCGCGCTCGCCGCTTCGCTCAAGAAGATCGGCATCACGCTGAACGTCAAGGAGATCACCCTGGAACAGTGGGTGGCGGAGCTCGGCTCCGGCAAGCAGCCGCTGCAGTTCCTGTGGTACTTCCCCGTCACAGGCGACCCGGCCGAACTCGCCGACCCGTACCTCAACGCGGCGGCCACCGCGACGGACATCGCGCACTACGACAACGGCACGGTCAACGCGGCACTGGACACGGCGAAGTCCGCCACCGACCAGGAAGTCCGCGCCAGGGAACTGATGAAGGCCGTGCAGACGGCCGGCGCCGACCTGCCGTACCTCCCGTTGTGGTGGGCGCAGACCGCGTCCGCGTTCTCCAAGGAGTACGTGCTGCTGGACCAGGGCCCCTTCGCGTTCATCGGCCCGTGGGCGACCCGGATCCGCAAGTCCGCCTGACCGTCCCCGTCTCCGCCCCCACCTCCACCTCCACCTCCACCCAGCAAGGAACGGACACCATGCCCAGTGACGCCGCGACCGTCGTACGGCGCGTCCGCGAGGCGATGCTGCGCCTGATCCACCCGGTAGAAGCCCGGATCAGCCCGGACGGCCGCGCGGTCGCCGTAGCGGCGGTGGGCCCCGAGCGGGCCGGGCTGGTCCTTGCCCCGGTCCCCGCCGCGAAGACCGGTGGGGACGCGGACCTGCCGGTCCCCGTGCTCCGCGCCCCCACGGATCCGGCCACGTCGACGGCCCGTCACAGCCCGCGCTGGCTGCCGAACTCCCGGACCCTGCTGCACATCGCCGAGAACGAGGGACCGTCCGGGACGGAGGTGCGGCTCGCGGCCCTGGACACACACACCGGAACCGTACGCACCGTGGTCCGGGCGCCCGGCGCCGTGGAGGAACTCCTGGTCTCCGACGACGGCCGCCAGGCGCTGCTGCTCTGCGCGGCGGACGGTGCCGAGCAGGACGGCATGCACCTCGGCCTTCCGGTGCGGCTCGGTTCCGTGCCCGCACCGGAACACTTCGCCCCGGGCACCGGCCGCCGTTCGCTGCACCTCGTCGGCCTCGCCGACGGCTCGGTACGCGAGGCCGGGCCGGCCGGGCTCACGGTGTGGAACGCCGCCTGGCGCGGCGGAACCACCGCCGTCGCGACGGTCTGCGAGGACACGCTGCCCGCCGGGTACTACGGTGCCCGGTTCGCCGCCCTGGATCTCGATGCCCGCACCGCCAGGACCGTGTACACGCCCCAGGGACAGCTGGGTGCCCCCGCGCTCGCCGCCGACGGCCGGTCCGCGGCGGTCTGCGAGGGCATCTCCATCGTCGCCGGACGCCCGGTCGTGATCAGTCTGACGACCGGGGCCGCCGATGTGCTGCCCGGCATCGAGGACGCGACCTGGCTGCGGTTCGACGACGAGGACCCCGGTGCCCTGTGGTTCGCGGGCTGGGACGGCACGGGTTCCCGTGTCGGACACACCGGGCACGAAGCGGACGACCACTGGTCGGGTCCGGCAACGCTCGGCGGCGCCGGCTACCAGCCCGGGCTGTCGCTCAGCGGCGACGGGCTGCTGGCCGCGACCGTGCTCGACGCGCCTGGCCGTCCCCCCGAGGCCGTCGTCGCCCGCACCACGGGGCCGAACGCCTGGAACTGGGCGCCGGTCACCGCGCTCAACGATCCCGCGGACCCCGCTCTCGCCGGTGTCCGCACCGAGCACACCTTCTGGTCCGCGCCCGACGGCCGCACCGTGCAGGGCCTCGTCCTCTCCGGCGGCGAAAGCACCGGACCCCGCCCCCTCGCCGTCCTCGTGCACGGCGGCCCCGCCTGGCTCTGGTCCGCCGGATACGCGCCGGGCGACGTGCTGGGGCTCGCGCCCGCGCTGGCCGCCGCCGGATACCTGGTGCTGCTGCCCAACCCCCGCGGCAGCAGCGGCCGAGGGCTCGAACACGCCCGTGCCGTGGTCGGCGACGTCGGCGGCGCCGACCTGGACGATGTGCTGGCCGGTGTGCGCCACCTGACCGACGCCGGAGTCGCCGACCCGGACCGCACTGCGATCCTGGGGCACAGCTACGGCGGCTTCCTCGCTGCCCAGGCAGCGGCCCGCACCGATGTGTTCCGGGCCGCGGTCGTCGTCTCGGCACCGACCGACTGGCTGAGCTTCACGCACACCAGCAACATCGGCGGCGGCTACGACCGGACGTACGCGATCGGCGGCCCGGACGCCCCGCAGGAGCTGATCCGGCGCTCGCCGGTCTTCGCGCGCGGCGGCAGCGGTACCCCGACGCTCATCGTGCACGGCTCCGCGGACCGCGTCACGCCGGTCGGCCAGGCCCATGAGCTGTACCGGTCCCTGCTGCGGGCCGGCCGCGCGCCCGCCGAGCTGTACGTGTACCCGGACGAGGGCCACGAGTTCACCGACGGCGGACACCTCCTCGATGCCGCGGCCCGCGTGGAGCAATGGCTCGCCACCCACCTGGCGCCGCGCCCCGCGGCCGCCCGCCCGACTGCCGTGCCGGGGGACGCTTCCCCCGAGCCGATCCCCGGCACGGCTCCCCCGGCGGGGCCGGAGGACGTCACCCCCCTGACGCCCTCCGGCCCCGCCACCCACCCCGCCGGCCCGGCCGGAGACCAGCGATGACGGCCACCACCCGGTCGCGGCTGCGCGCCGCGCTCCCTGCCGGGCTCGTGATGCGCCGCCTCGGCGGCACCCTGGGACTGCTCGTCGTCCTGTCCGTCGCCGTGTTCGCCCTGCTCCAGGCGGCGCCGGGCGATCCGGCCCAGACGCTGCTGGGCCCGCGAAGCGCCACCCCCGAGGCGCTGGCCGCCGTCCGGGCCCGCTACCACCTCGACAGTCCCATGGCCGTGCAGTACTGGTACTGGCTGAGTGACGCCGTCCGGCTCGACCTCGGTACGTCGATCCGCACGGGCGAGAGCGTCGCCGCCGCGCTGGGCGACCGCCTGGTGCTCACCGGGCAGTTGGTCGGCCTGGGATTCGCCGTGGCTCTGCTGCTCGGAGTGCCGCTCGGCGTCCTGGCGGGCCTGCGCAACCGGCGCGTCACCGACCGGGCCGTGCAGAGCCTCGGTGTCGTGGGCCTGTCCACCCCGGCGTTCGCGGGCGGACTGGTGCTCATCTACGTCTTCGCGCTGATGCTCGGATGGTTCCCCGCGTACGGACCGGGCGAGGGCCCGGGCACGGACCGGCTGATGCACCTGGTACTGCCGGCTCTGGCTCTGGGACTCGCCGTCACCGCCGTCCTGCTGAAGCTCACCCGCGCGGCGGTGATCCGGGAACTCGGCCGGGAACATGTCACGTTCGCCCGCGCCCGGGGCGTGCGGGAGCGGGACATCCTGCTCCGGTACGTGCTGCGCGGCACCGTCGTCCCCGTCCTCACGGGGATCGGGCTGATTCTCGCCTACCTGCTGGCGGGAACGGTCATGGTGGAGCAGGTCTTCGCACTGCCGGGGCTCGGTTCCCTGCTCGTCGACTCGGTCACCTTCCGGGACGTCCCCGTCGTCCAGGCCGAGGCACTGCTCATCGCCGCCCTGGTCTGCCTGGCCAACCTCGTCACCGACCTCGTGCAGCCGCTGCTGGACCCGCAGCTGCGGAGCGCACCCGCGGCCAGGACACCACACGCCGCACAGACCTCCGCTCCGGCCCTGCCGTCCGGCGCCCGCGAGGAGGAGAACGGATGAAGTCCCGTACCCCCCGCAGGTTCTCCCCGCTCACCCTCTGCTGCACCGTCCTGCTGATGCTGTTGGCGCTCGCCGCGGCCGTCGGCCAGCTGGTCCTGCCCGGCTGGGACGCCCAGGACCTCGCGACCGGCGCGGCCATGCCCGGTGGCGGGCATCTGCTCGGCACCGACGAACTCGGCCGCGACATCGCCCGGATGGTGGTCGCCGGCGCACGCAGCACCCTGGTCGGCGCGGCCCTGGTCGCGATCGGGTCCATGGTCATCGGCAACGTCCTCGGGCTCCTCGCCGGGTACCGGGGCGGCTGGATCGACACCGTCGTGCGGCGCTGGGCCGATCTGCTGCTGGCGCTGCCCGCTCTTCTGGTGACGATCGTCGTCGCCGGCATCGGCGGTGGCGGTTACGCGCTGGCCGTGGGCGTGCTCGTCGTGCTGACCTCGCCCGCCGACATCCGGCTGGTGCGGTCCGCCGTACTGGAGCAGCGGCACCGCGCGTACGTCGAGGCGGCGGAGACCCTGGGGCTCTCCCGCTTCACCGTGATGACCCGGCACATCTGGCCCAATGTGCTGCCCGTCGTGGTGGCGAACACCCTGCTGAACTTCGCCGGGGCGATCGTCGCGCTGAGCTCGCTGTCCTTCCTCGGCCTCGGTGTGCCGCCGGGCGCCCCGGACTGGGGCCGGATGCTCTCCGAGAACCGCACCCTGCTGTACGACAACCCGTCCGCCGCCCTGGCTCCGGCCCTCCTCATCGTGGCCGCTGCCGTGGCGCTCAACCTCCTCGGCGACCGGCTGTTCGAGGCGTTCTCCGACCGTGGGAGGTCCTGATGGCAGCGCATCCGGCGACGGACAGCCGTACCGCCCCTGCCGATACGGCCACCGCGCCGCTGCTGGCCGTCGACGGTCTCCGGGTGTCGGCGACGGCCGCGCCGGGCGGTCCGGTCCCGATCCTGGAAGGCGTCTCGCTGACGGTCGGCCCTGGCGAGTGCGTCGGCATCGTCGGCGAGTCGGGCAGCGGCAAGTCCCTGGCCATGCGCGCCGTGGCGGGCCTGCTGCCGTCGGGGACCGGAGTGACGGGCGGTTCCGTACGCATCCACGGCCGGGAGGTCCTCACCCTGCCGCCGCGCGAACACCACGCACTGCGGGGCCGGCGCGTCACCCTGCTGATGCAGGACCCGTTCACCATGCTGCATCCGCAGCTCACCTGCGGGCGTCAGATCGCCGACGGTCTCCGCGACCTCGACGGCGGACAGAACGGGCGCAGGCCGAAGGCGGTCCGGCGCGCGGAAGTGGCGCGGCGGCTGGCCGAGGTCGGCCTCGGCCCGGATGTCGCCGACCGCTATCCGCACGAGCTGTCGGGAGGGATGCGACAGCGTGTCGCGGCAGCCGCGGCGCTTGCCGGCGATCCCGAACTGCTGATCGCGGACGAACCGACCACGGCCCTGGACGCCGCCAGCCAGGGTGCCGTGCTGGACCTGCTGCGCGGCCTCCAGCGCAGCCGTCGCATGGGGCTGGTCCTCATCACACACGATCTGCGGGTCGCGTTCTCCGCCTGCGACCGGGTGTACGTGCTGTACGCGGGCCAGGTGCTGGAGCACGGCCGCTCGCAGGAGCTGGAGTCCGGTCCGCTGCACCCGTACACCGCGGGGCTGCTGGCTTCCGAACCGTCCGTGCGTGAGCGGTTCGAGGAACTTCCGGCCATTCCCGGCTCCGTGCCCGCCCCGGGTTCCCGCGGGCCGGGCTGCCCGTTCGCCGACCGCTGTGGCCATGCGGCCCGGGTGTGCCGCAGCGAACCGGTCGCCCTGGTGCCGCCGGCCGTGGGCGGGACGGGGGTGGACGGTACGGGCAGGCTGTCCGCCTGTGTGCGGATCTCCGAGATCGGGGGCGCGCTGGACACACCGTCGGCGCGCAAGGTCGCCGAGCCGATGACGGTGCCCGGAGAGGGAGCCGGTACGGAGGTCCCGGACGCGGCGCTCGTGGCCACGTCCGTCGACCGCATGTTCCGCTCGTCGGCCGGGGACCGCAGCGCGTTGCGGGACGTGAGCCTGACGGTTCCGCGCGACACGATCGTGGCGCTGGTCGGCGAGTCCGGCTCGGGCAAGACCACGCTCGCCCGGATCGCGGTCGGCCTGGAGACGTTCGACAGGGGCGCGGTGTCCGTGGGCGGCATCGCCCTGCCCGCCGGGCGCCGTCCTTCGACGGCGGACCGGCGGCTTCTGGCGGGGCAGGTACAGATCGTGTTCCAGGACCCGTACTCCTCCCTCAACCCGCTCCGCACTGTGGGCGCGACGCTGCGCGAGGCCCTGGGCGCCTCTGCCGGCAGGCGGGTGCGGGGCGACGCCTTCGGGGTGGACACCCTCCTCGCGCAGGTCGGGCTGCCGGGGTCGTACGCCTCGCGCCGTCCGGCCGCGCTCTCCGGCGGCGAACGCCAACGGGTGGCCCTGGCACGGGCCCTGGCCGCCCGGCCCCGGCTGCTGATCTGCGACGAAGCCGTGGCGGCGCTCGACGTGTCGGTCCAGGCCCAGCTGCTCAACCTGCTCGTCGCACTCCAGCGCGAGGAGGGCTTCGCGGTGCTGTTCATCACCCACGACCTGGGTGTGGTGCGCCAGATCGCGGACCGGGTGGCCGTGATGCACCGAGGGCGGATCGTCGAGCAGGGGGGCGTCGCCGAAGTCCTGGACGCGCCGCAACACCCCTGGACCCGCCGCATGATCGACGCGGTTCCCCGGGCCGCGGATGCCGGTCACCACACCTGACCGGTCCGCGGCTGCGCGGGTAGAGTGTGCCGCTGACCAGCGCGTACCCCCTGAGCGAGGAGGAACGGTGTCCGAACCGACCACCGCCGCCGGACCGTCCCCCGTCACGCGTGCGCCGGAGGCCCGGCAGTCCGCCTCGGGTGTACGCGCTTCCCTGGCCGGCAACCTCAACCGGCGTCGGCTCGCCCGGGGTTGGAGCCTGCGTGAGTTGTCGGCGGCGACCGGCGTCAGCAAAGGGCTGCTGTCCCAGATGGAGCGGGCGGAAGCCAACCCGACCGTCGACATACTGGTCCGGGTCGCCGACGTACTGGGCACCAACTGCACGGACCTGCTGCGCCAGCCGCTGCTGGAGCCGGAGATCATCCGCGCCTGCGCACTGGACGAACCCGAGGACGAGACCTCGGTCAGCCTGCTGTACGCCGGTCACGAGCAGGGCCGCATGGAGATCTACCGGACCCGGCTCCACCCGCACGCGCAGAGCCAGGTCAGTTCGCACGGCGTGGACTCGGTGGAGTACGTGATCGTGATGTCGGGTCAGGTGACGCTGGTGGTGAACGATGTCCCCTACCTCCTGGAGGCGGGGGACACCGCTCGCTTCTCGGCCCAGTGCAGCCACTACTACACCACCCAGGACTCGCCCGCCGTCACCCACACGGTCGTCGGATATCCGCGCGACTAAGGGCTGTCCCGCGGCCGGGCCCGCTCGGCCCACCATCGATTTTGACTCAACTACCGCCGGATACAGGTCGGCCGGCCCCTCCGGGGGCCGCGGCTGTGGCACCCTGGTGAGGACCGCCCCACCGGGCTCCCCCGTACCGGTGGGGCGGTTCTGCGTGCCGGTGGCCCGAGCGGCGCCGAGCGACGGGAACCGTCTCCCTCCCGGTCTTTGACGCGAAATCACTGATCAAATTCCGCTTGTGCGCATAGGAGCCTCCAAGCGGGGAAGGCGTTCAGATCTCATGGCCTACCACCAGGGGAGCGTGACGAGATGACGGCGCACACTGCGCGAACTGCCGGTGCGGAGCGAGCGGAGAGTGCACGGTCGGCACCGGCCGGCAAGGGGACAGCCCTGGCGGCTGTCGCCGCACAGAACGAAGTCACGGGCGCCGCCGGGCCGGCCCCCGGTGACCTCGGCGAACTTCCGTGGATCGAGGACGCGGGCAAGGTCGCGCCCATGGACGCCCGGGAACTGTCCCGGCTGTTCTTCGACCGCCTCCAGACCCTGGAGGAGGGGACGCACGCCCATCAGTACGCGCGGAACACCCTCATCGAGATGAACCTCTCCCTCGTCCGCTTCGCCGCCGGCCGGTTCAGGAACCGGGGCAGCGGCGACATGGAGGACATCATCCAGGTCGGCACCATCGGGCTGATCAAGGCCATCGACCGGTTCGACCTGTCCCGCGAGGTCGAGTTCACCTCCTTCGCGGTCCCCTACATCACCGGGGAGATCAAGCGATTCTTCCGTGACACCAGCTGGGCGGTCCATGTGCCGCGGCGGCTCCAGGAGCTGCGGGTCGACATCGCCAAGACCAAGGAGACCCTGGCCGCCGAACTCGACCGAGACCCCACCGTTTCCGAGCTCGCCGAGCACCTGGGGCTGAGCGAGAGCGAGATCACCGAGGGCATCGTGGCGGCCAACGGGTACACCGCGGGTTCGCTGGACATGCCGGCCGCCACGACCGATTCGAAGCAGCACAGCACGGCGGGGCGCACCTTCGCCGATGTGCTGGGCGGGCCGGATCCGGCCATGGAGACGGTCGAGAACCTCCACGCCCTCGCACCGTTGCTCGAAGACCTGGACGAGCGTGAGCGTCGCATCATCGACATGCGGTTCGGTCAGGAGATGACGCAGTCCCAGATCGGCGCGGAGCTCGGCATCTCGCAGATGCACGTCTCCCGGCTGATCAGCCGGATTCTACGCAGGCTCCGTGAGGGGATGTTCGTCGAGGAGTGAGCGGGGCGTTCGGGCTCCGGACCGCCGTGGCGGTCCGGAGCCCGAACGCGTATCCGGACGCAACCTCATGGGAGGGCGCCGGTACGCCGTCCGAACATTGCGGCCCGATGAAATCGCCGAGCCGCGGGCGCACCCGGCGCCCCTGCCCCGCCCGGTGTTCGTGAATCCATCCCGACACCGCGTCCGCGCAGGTCGGAGCGGTGCCGGGGGCAGGGGCGGTTCCCCGCTCCCGAGCCGGTCCGGTCCTCGTGCGGCCCCCGCGCACCCCAGGGCCGTACGGGAGCGCGTTGACGCCCCGGTGAGCCGCTGACACGCTCACCCGCATGTCCGCGAACCCGGCTCTCCTGACGCCCCGGCACGTGAATCCGGCCCTCGGCTGCGCCACGTGTCGCCGCGGTGGGCTCTGCGCACTCACTCCGTCGACCGGCTGATCCGCACCGCGCGGCCACCGGCCCGGGGGCGCAAGCCCGGACCACTGATCCATCCCCCCGCTGCCCTGCCCTCCCCTGCCCCTGGAGTCGTCCATGAGATCCGTCCCGTCGCCCGAGGCCTCCTACGACCGGATGCGGCTGCGCCAGTGGTCGCGCGGTGCCGCGCGCTCCGCGGGGATCGAACGCCGGGATCTGCTGCGGCTGGTCGCGGCGGCTTCGGTGGCGGCCCCGCTGGCCGGGCTCGCCGCTCCCGCGCACGCGGCGGCCAGGACCGGGGCGACCCCGGCCGCGGCGGCTGCCCCCGGGATCGTGAAGCCCCTGCCGCCCGAGGTGTTCACGGTCCGGGGCACGAACGCGGAGACGAACTTCGCCGCGCTGCGCGATACAGGGCTGCTCACGCCCGCCGAGCGCTTCTTCGTACGTAATCACACGGTCACCCCGCGGATCGAAGCGGCGGACTGGCGGCTGAAGGTGTGGGGCGACGGGCTCAGGGGCCCGGCCGTGGAGTTCACGTACGACGATCTACGCGCGCTGCCCCCGGTGACCCGTACCTCGTTCGTCGAGTGCGCGGGCAACGCCCGCAGCTACTACGCGTCGCAGCAGAGCCAGCAGGTCAGCGGGACCGCCTGGACCCTGGGGGCGATCGGCACGGCCCGCTGGCGCGGGGCCAGGCTCGCCGATGTACTGCACCGCGCGGGCATCGCCCGGCACGCGGTCGACGTGCTGCCGCGCGGTCTGGACGACGAGGTCGTCAGCGAGGGGATCAACCTCGGCCATGTGCGCCGGCCGCTGCCCGTGGCGAAGGCGCTGGACGACGTGATCCTCGCGTACGAGATGAACGGCGAACCGCTGCCGCCCGACCACGGGCATCCGGTGCGGCTGATCGTGCCCTCCTGGGTCGGGATCGCCAACATCAAGTGGGTCGGCGACATCGAGGTGAGCGCCCAGCCCCTGGTCTCCCCGTGGAACACCGGGCTCTACCGGCTGTTCGGCCCCGGCTACCCGGCCGGGGGCAGTGCGCCGCTGACCCGGCAGACGCTGAAGAGCGCCTTCGAGCTGGCACCTGACGCGGTCTTCCCCGCTCACCGGCGCCAGGTGCTGACCGGGCGGTCGTGGTCGGGAGGGGCCCCCGTGCGCACGGTCGAGATCAGCACCGACGGGGGCGCGCGGTGGCGTCGGGCGCGGCTGCGTGACGAGCCGCGGAGCGGCAGCTGGGTGCGCTGGTCCGCCGACTGGGTGCCCGGGGTCCGCGGTCCGGCCGTGCTGCTGGCACGGGCCACGGACCGTTCGGGCCGCACCCAGCCGGACGTCGCCGTGCACAACACGCAGGGCTATCTGTTCGACGCGGTGGTCCGGCACGAGGTGCAGGTGGTCTGACGTGGAACGGCGCCCGGCGCGCGGGGTTCAGTCGCCGTCCTTCTGCGTGGGCAGGCCCGCGTAATAGGTGGCGATCATGTCCTCGCCGCCGTGCCCGGCGGCTTCGGCGCGTTCGAAGCGGGCGGCGGACGCCTTTGTCAGGTCGAGCCGGACGCCGGAGTCCGCGGCGGCCTCGAGGATGAGCCGGGTGTCCTTGAGTGCCGTGGACAGGGCGAAGCTCGGGGTGAGGTCTCCGGACAGGACGGCGGCGGACTTGCCCTGCAGATAGGCGGAATCGAGAGGCCCGCCCCTCATGACGTCGAGGAACGTCTCCGGGTCCACGCCGAGCCCCTCGGCGAGGTTCAGGCATTCCGCGACGCCACCCACCATGTTGATCACCCAGGTGTTGACCACCAGCTTGAGCCGGGAGGCGGCCCCGGGCTCCTCCGCCACCCAGACGGTGCGCTGTCCGATGGCTTCGAGCACGGGCCCGGTCACCGCGCGCGCGGCGGACGGTCCGGAGACGAACACGGTCAACGCGCCCTGTTCCGCGGGCTGCCTGGTACCGGAGACCGGTGCGTCGAGGTAGACGAGCCCGAGGTCTGCGGCGCGCTGGGCCAGTTCGACAGTGGCCTCGGGCCCGACCGTGGAGCTCTGCAGGAGGACCTGGCCGCGGTGCACCCCGTCGGACGCGGCGGTGAGCGCTGCGGCGACGGCGGTGCTGTCGTTGAGCATGGTCAGGACGACGTCCGCGCCGCGTACGGCGTCGGCCGCGGTGTCCGCGACGGTGGCCCCGTGGGCGGCGAGCGGTTCCGCCCTGGCGTGCGTCCGGTTCCAGACACGGACGTCGAGGCCGGCCCTGAGCAGGCTCCGGGCCATGCCCGATCCCATGATGCCGGTGCCGAGCACGGCGACGGCCGGACGCTGCGGGACTGCGTCGGGTGCTGAGGTCATGAGGCTGTTCCCTTCGTCGGCCGCGCGGAGACCGGCCCGCGGCACTTCGGATGGTCAGGATTCCCGCAGTGCGCCTTCGAGGACGGCAGCGTGCACGGCCCTGGCGAGTCGTGCACCCCAGCGCGAGCGGGGCCCCGCGAACGGTTCACCGGATCCGGAGTCCGCGGAGGGGCCGGGTACGGCGATGCACACGGAGTCGGTGGGGGTGCCGGAGCAGTCGAGTCCGGCGTCGAGGAGGGCCTGCACCTTGGCCTCGGTGGCGGTGGCCACGGCGTTGACGAGTGCGGCGTCGGACAGGGGCACGGGAAGGGTGACGACGATGTTGACCGTCCCCGGCCGTGGCGGTCCCACTGCGCCTTCGGCCGCTGCCGCCGCCCAGCCGCGTACGCCGAGACCGCAGGTGGCGGTCGCGGTGACGCCCTCGTCGGCGGCGACGGTGTACGCGGTGACGTCCGCGGCCGTCATCAGTCCGGCACCGGGGCCGGTGAGTTGTTCGGCGTCGGCGATCTCGGCGAGGTGACGGTCGGGATCCATGCGCGGATAGCCGCCGGGCACCTGGGCGTTGAGGATCCAGTCGCGCGGGCCGATGCCGCCGCCCAGAACGGCACTGCTGCACACCCGCCACCCCGGCCCCAGCCGCCACACCAGATGATGCAGCTCCCGACCGTCCTCGCGCCGGGTCAGCAGTTCACCGCGCTGTTCGGGCAGCCGGATGCGGACGGAACGGATGGGACACCCCCGGTGGTGCGGCGGGCCGGTGATCGGCGCGGGACCTGTCGATCAGTCGATCATAGGTGCCGGGTCCGGACGCCACCGGGGGCACCCTGACCTCGGCTCGAAGGGTCGGGCTTTCGCCGCGGGCCATGGCCATCAGCCGGTCCAGTACGGCGTGGTGCGCAGTCGTGCGGGGTGGAGCTCAGCCGCCTGGAGCCGTGGTGATGTCCGCCGCTCCGACGCGTGGTGCCGGGCCTCCTTCGTCCGCTCCATCTGCCGTCGGTGCGGAAATCGCCACACCGTTGCGATCTCGGGCCAAGGAGTGAGGGCCGACCCGGTGGGTGTCAAGGGTTTCCCCGAACTTCCCCTCGGGGTGGGAACGACCTGTTCGGAAGCGGTGGCACGCGGCGTCGCGCCGACTGCGGCGCCGGTTGCGGGTGAGGAGGCGGATCGCCCGCCACGGCCGTTTCGCGTGTCGCGGATCCGTCCCCCGTCGGTGATCAGCGCCGGAGGGACCTTCCCGGCCCCATTCACCCGATTGGCCTAACCGGGCCCATGGCCCCGCACCGGCATCGCACGGGGCCTGCGCCCACTCGGGGAAGGTGCGGCACCCGGGGCCGGGGGGCCAAGCGGTTGCAGCGTCCATCCGGGTGAGGCGCGATGGAAGCCGGACGCGCCTCCCCTGCTGGACCCACCTACAGGACGCGCCCGGGCGAGGAGGAATCGGACATGGGAGCCGCTGACGGTTTCACGGATTCCGGAGAGCTCGACGGCCTGACGGTGTACGACACCGAGGGCGAGAAGATCGGCAACGTGGGGCGGGTGTACGTCGACGACAGCACCGGCCAACCGGACTGGATCACGGTGAAGACCGGCCTGTTCGGCATGAAGGAGAGTTTCGTGCCCCTCGCCGGAGCCCGTCGCGTGGGCTCCGACCTGCACATCTCGCATCCGAAGGACCGGGTGAAGGAAGCCCCCCGGGTGGACGCGGACGCCCATCTGTCCGTCTCCGAGGAAGAGGAGCTCTACCGGCACTACGGCCTGACCCGGACCACGAAGGCGGGCCTGGGCGACCGTGGCGGGGCCGAGGGCACCACGAGTGCCGACGCACCGACCACGACAGGCACCGGCACCATGGGTGCGGCCGGAGCCGGAGCGGCAGCCGGAGCCGGGGCGGGCGCCATGGGCGCCTCGGGCACGGGCCGCACGGGTGACCGGACCACTTCGGCCGGCACCACGTCCGGGACCACGTCGGCCGGGATGGCCGGTGCGGGTACCGGGACCGGCAGGCACCGCGACACCGAAACCTCGGGTACCGCCCGTCCGCTGGTCGGGGCCGGTGCGGGAGCCGAACGTTCCAGCGCAGACCTGAGCGGCAAGGAGGAACTGATCCGCTCCGAGGAGCAGCTGCACATCGGCACCGAGGAGTACGAGAGCGGAAAGGCCCGCCTCCACAAGTACGTCGTGACGGAGAACGTCACCAGGACCGTGCCCGTGACGCACGAAGAGGTGCGCGTGGTCCGCGAACCGCTGCGGCCGGGCGACAAGGCGGCCGGCCGGTCCGACATCACCGAGCAGGACGTGGAGGTCACCCTGCACGCCGAGCGCGCCACGATGCGCAAGGAGACCGTGCCGGTCGAGCGGGTGCGGATGGAAACGAAGAAGGTGACCGAGCAGAAGGAAGTCTCCGCCGAACTGCGCAAGGAGCAGATCGACTACGCGGACGGCACGACCAAGAGCGGCAAGGACATGGGTGGCAAGGACGCGGGCGGCGAGTTCGGTCAGGGGCGGCGCCGCTGACCCCGGCTCTCCGCTCCTGCCGGCCGCACCACGAAGGGGCGGGCCCCGCACCGGGGCCCGCCTCTGCGTTCCACGCCGCGGGGCACCACCACTGCGTGGATCAGGCCCGCCCCGGGCGAAAACGCACCGACGGCCGCCCCTGCGGACCGTCCGGTGTCACGACGGCACGGACCTGGTAGACGTCTGCGATGAGCGCCTCGGTGATCACCTCAGCAGGAGCGCCGGCGGCGACCGCCCGCCCCTCGTTCATCACCACGATCCGGTCGCAGAACATCGCGGCCAGGTTGAGGTCGTGGAGGGCCACGACGGCGGTCAGGGGCAACGAGGTCACCAACGACAGCAGTTCCAGCTGATGCCGGATGTCCAAATGATTGGTCGGTTCGTCCAGCAGGAGCTCCCGCGGCTGCTGGGCGAGCGCGCGGGCGATCTGGACGCGCTGGCGCTCACCGCCGGAGAGCGTGTGCCAGGACTGGTCGCGGCGTCCGGCCAGACCGGTCCGCTCCAGCGCCTCGCGCACCGCCGTCTCGTCCGCCTCCGTGGGCGCCGACCAGGCGCGGCGGTGCGGGATGCGGCCCAGGCGTACGACGTCCACGACGCTCAGCTCGACCTGGGTGACGGCGTGCTGGTCGACCACCGCGACGCGTCGGGCCACGGTACGGCGGCCGACGGCGGCCAGGGGATCGTCGTCGAGGGTGACCAACCCCGCGTCCGGGGCGAGGACTCCGGCCAGTATCCGCAGCAGGGTGGACTTCCCGGAGCCGTTCGGGCCGATCAGCCCGATGGTGGCACCGGGCTGCGGAGCGAGCGAGACACCGTCCAGGATGAGACGGCCGCCCGCCTCCCGGCTGACCCGGTCGGCCCGCAGACCGCCGGGGCCGGCCGGGGTCACGGGGCCCGCCGGGTGCGGTGGAGGACCAGCACGAAGGCGGGGACCCCGATCAGCGCGGTGACGACTCCCACCGGAACCTCCTGCGGGTCGAGTACGGTCCGGGCGAGGGTGTCGACCCACACCAGGAAGACGGCCCCGGCGAGCGCGGTGACCGGCAGCAGCCTTCGGTGTCCGGAGCCGGTGAGCGCACGGGCCGCGTGCGGCAGCACCAGTCCGACGAAACCGATGGCACCGGCCGAGCTCACCAGCGCGGCGGTGAGCAGGGCGGTCGTGCACAGCAGGACGATCCGGGTCCGGCCCACGTGGACCCCGAGGGTGGCCGCCGCGTCCTGGCCGAAGGCGAAGGCGTCGAGCGTGCGGGCGTGGCCGAGACAGATCAGCAGCGTCACCGCGAGCACGGCCGAGCAGATCCACACATCGCTCCAGCCGACGCCGCCGAGCGAGCCCAGCAGCCAGAACAGCACCCCGCGTGTCTGCTCGGCGTCGGCGGCGGTCATCACGACGAAGGAGGTGAGCGCGGAGAAGAGCTGCATGGCCGCGACCCCGGACAGCACGACGCGGTCCGTGCTGCCGCCGAGGGTGTGGCTGAGGAGCATGACCAGGGCGAAGGAGCACAGGGCCCCGATGAACGCCCCGGCCGACAGGGAGACCGCTCCCCCACCGACGCCGAGGACGACCACCACGACCGCCCCGGTCGAGGCCCCGGAGGAGACCCCGAGGACGAACGGGTCGGCGAGCGGGTTGCGCAGCAGCGACTGCATCACGGTGCCGCAGACCGCGAGGCCCGCGCCGCAGACCGCGGCGAGCAAGGTTCGCGGCATGCGCAGGTTCCAGATGATTCCGTCCCGGATCGGGCTGAGCCGCGACTCCCCCGCGCCGAGGTGGGAGGCGACCGTGGACCAGACGTCGGTGACGGAGATCCGTGCCGGACCGATCGTGACGGCGACGGCGACGGACAGGGCGAGCAGCAGGAGCCCGGCGGTCCACAGGAGCCCGTCGCGGATCCCGCGGATCCCGCGGATGCCGCGGATCCCGCGTACGGCGGGCCGGGCACGCGCGCCCGCGTCCTCGCGCGGCGCCGCGGCCCGTTCGGTGTCCGTCACCCCGCGAGCCCGAAGCCGCGCAGGCCGGCGGCGACGCGCTCCAGGCCCTCGACCGTACGGATGGTCGGGTTCATGGCCTGACCGCTGAGCAGGACGTAACGCTTGTGCCGGACGGCCTCCATGTTCTTCGTGGCCGGGTTGGACTCCAGGAAGGCGATCTTCTTCGCGGCGCTCTCGGCGGTCTGCGACTTGCGGGTGAGATCGCCGATGACCAGCACATCCGGGTTGCGGTCGGCGACGGTCTCCCAGTTGATCTGCGGCCATTCCTCGTGGGTGTCGTCGAAGGCGTTCTTCGCGCCGAGTTCCCGGGTGATGATGCCGGGCGCCCCGCAGCAGCCGGCCAGGTACGGGGCCTCGGAGTTGGCGAACCAGTACATCAGGGAGGCTCCGGAGGCATCGATCCCCCCGGCCGCCTTCCGCACCCGGGCACGCAGCCCGGCGATGAGCTTCTCGCCACGCCCGGGAACACCGAAAACCTGCGCAAGGTCGCGCACTTCGGCGTAGACGCTGTCCATGGTCAGGGCTCCGGTGCGGACCCCGTCGCCGTCCTTGCTGTTGTCCTTGGCGGTGCAGTCGGCGGGCGAGACGTAGGTGGGGACACCGAGCTTCTCGAACTGCTCGCGGGGGGCGACACCGCCCTTGGCGAGGGTCGACTCGAAGGAGGCGCTGACGAAGTCGGGCTCCTGGTCCAGGACCTTCTCCGACGAAGGACGGTTCTCGGAGATCCTCGGTACGCCGGCATTGGCCTTCTCCAGGCCCTTCAGCACCGGATCGGTCCAGGTGGCCGTTGCGGCGAGCCGGTCGGCGAGGCCGAGTGAGAGCAGGATCTCGGTCGATCCCTGGTCGACCGGAACGGCGCGCTCCGGCGCCGCGTCCACGGTGACGGTCCGTCCGCAGTTCTTCAGTGTGACCGGATAGCCGTCGTCTCCCCGCGGCTTGGCGGTGGTGCTGTCCTTGCCGCCGCCGCAGGCCGTCAGCAGGATCAGGGCGGCGGTGAGCAGGGCGGCGGAGCGGGCGGGGCCGGCTGGGGACGGCACGGAGTACCTCGGCGTCTCTGGGCCCATGCGCGGGGCCCGGTGTACGGAGTTCCGCGACCCGGTACCGGACCGCGGTGCCAGCAGGTCTTCGGACTCGGGTTCATGCGGACGGGACGCCTTCCCGGAAAACCGTGGGTCTCCCAGTGGCCGTGGCCCCGCCCGTCCCCCTCACCGCTGCGCGTCAGTTCCGGATTCGCACCGGATTCCCTGACTCCTACGTGGAGTTCGACTGGCTCCGGGCACGCTACCACGAGCCTCTGCGCAGCTCAGCGGCGGTACGGGACGGCGGGGCGGCCGGGGCGGCAGCCACCCCGGCCGCCCCGGCGCCGGAGTGCCCCGCCGGCCCACGCCCCGGTCACGCCTTGCGGCGAACCGATTCGCCACCGTGGGTGCGCGGCTCCCCGCACCATCGCGAGAGCAGGGAAGCCGTTCCCCAGAAGGCCAACAGGACGAGCCGGACGCCCATCCGCCGGGCGGTGTCCGCGGGTCGCTGCGGCACGGCGGTTCGCCTCCGCGGTGGGGCCGTCATCTCGTGCCCCCTGCGGGTTCCCGGGTCGCGGTGGTGTGCCAGGAGGCGTCCGGGTCGTCGTAGGCGTCGGTGTAACGGGATCCGGCGATCGGCCAGTCGGCGAGCAGCTCCCGGGGCAGGGCGAAGGATTCGGCCAGTTCGGGGAGATGGCCGCTCACGTCGGCCACGAGCTGCTCGATGGCATCGGTGAGTCCGTCGACCTGACCGGCGGTCAGGTGCCCGGCTGCGAGCAGGTCGCCGCTGTTGCGCGCGATCCAGCGCAGTGCGAAGAGCCGGGCCAGTTCGCCCAGCCGCTCACGTGCCCCGCCTTCGGGCAGCGCCGCGAGCGCGTGATCGTACCCGTGGGCCGCCTGCCGGTACGCGTGGGCCTCCACCCCCCGCAACGCGGGTCCGGATGCGGCGTTCCAGCGCTCCAGCGGGTCGCCTTGCGGGGTCCTCGCCATCCGTGCGGCCGCCCGGCCGAACCAGATGCGCTCCACCTGGCCGAGGAGCCGGCCGAGGAACCGGAGGTCGGTGAGGTCACCGCCCGGAGGGGCGGAGTCCGCTTCCTCCTGCGGGGCTTGTGCCACGTCGGAGAGCATTGCGGCGGCCGCCCGGGAGTGGATCGCCAGATTGTCGCCCTCGGCGGTGATGGCGCCCTCGATCCCGGTGACGAGTTCGGTCATCCCGTTGTTCTCCAGCAGCCCCTGGGCGCCGCACCGTTCCCGGCATTCGACGATCACGGACCGTGCCTGCCAGGTGATCCATCCCTTGGCGATGTCGACCAGCCGGTCGGCCGCCTCGCGCTCCGCGGGCGGGCGGGCCGCCGCCTTCTCCCACCGGTCCAGTACGCGCCGGTGCAGCAGGCTCATCGCGAAGACGGTGGCCATGGCCTCGGCGAGCGGGCCGTGGTGGCTCCGGTGGGCGGCCACCGGCACCGGGGGCGACGAGCGGCCCCCCGAGACGAAGCGGTGGCCTCCGTAGCGGACGGCGACGGCCAGCGTGGCACGGGCGGAGCCCACCGCGCTGGCACTCATGCAGATTCTGCCGGTGGTGACCCGTCCGATCGAGGCGAGGAAACGCCGCCTGCGCCCCTCGGTGCCGCTCCGGAACACGCCGTCGTCGCCGATCCGCCCCTGCACGCCGCCGAGCAGCGCCCCGCGGTCCACGAAGACCTGGTCGAAGGAGGTCAGGCAGTGGTCGACCGGACTGCCCATCCGTGCGGGGAGCCGGCGCACCCGGACCCCGGGCAGGGCCCGGGACGCGTCCGTGAGCGGCACCAGCAGCAGGAACACCCCTTGATCGGAGCCGTCGACGATCAGCCGGGCGGCGACGAGCCCCGACTTGGGACCGCCGGCGGGGCTGGTGTTGGGCATGAACTTCTGTGCGCCCGCGTGCGGGGTGTGCAGTACGAACCCGTCCCTGGCGCGGTCGTAGGTGGCGGTCGTCTCGACGGCGGCCGCGTCGTTGCCGTGCGCCACCTCCGTACAGAGGAAGGTGCCGATCCGGCGCAGCCGGAGGAAGTCCGACAGATCGCGGGGGCTGTCGGCATCGTGGTCCAGGAGGCTGCCGAGGAAGAGGTTGTAGTGAATGCCCGCGACGGTGGCGAGCGCCGGGTCCACCGGGGCGAGCCACTCGTGCAGAGCGGCCAGGGCGCGGGGGTCGGCGGCGGGGCGGGCGGCGCTGTCCAGAGCGCTGTTCAGTGTGCGCAGCCGTGCGTGGGCGAGGGCGAGGCGCTCGTCGGGCGTGGGCCCGGGGGGCGGCCAGAGCGGCCGTCGGAACGGCTCGGTGGCGACGAGCCGGCGCCAGAAGCCGTGCTCGTGGCGGGCGTCCGGACCGAGGAGCACGGTGCTGAGCGGGCCGGCGACCGGCCGGGTTCCGGCTCCTGGGGAATCGGCACTGTCGAAAACGGTGTTCATAAAAGCGGGAACGATCAGGAATCGTCCAGGACACCCCACAACCGGTGTCCAAGCCGTTCCCCCGTCGTTCGGCGCGGCCCGGTACGGCAGCTGACCGGCGACGGCCCGTCACCTGTATGCAGCAATCCGCCGCGCTGTACGGGCGCACAGGACATCCCCTTGGGTCATGGAACGGCACCCCGATGATCCCGCTGCACAGAACGAGCACGCCGAACTGGAAGCCCTGCGGGGCCGGGTGGCACAGCTGGAGGCCCGTCCCCCGGCCCGCTCGCGACTGCGCCTGCGCTCGTTCCTCGCGGTCCTGCTGATCCTCGTGGCGGCGGTGCTCACCCCGTTGAGCATCCTGTCGAGCTGGGCGAGCGGTGTGGCCGGGGACACCGACCGCTATGTGGACATGATGGAGCCGCTGGCCTCGGACCCCGATGTGCAGGCGGCAGTGACCGGACGCGTCACCGATGCCGTCATGACCCATCTGGACGTCGACGCACTGCTGGCGGACATCGCGCCCGCCGACCGGCCCCTGGTGGACAAGGCTCTGAAGAAGCTCGGTGACCCACTCACCACGGGCGTCACCGACTTCGTGCACGGCACGGTGGAGCGGTTCGTCACCAGCGACGCCTTCGAGCGGGTGTGGCGCAACCTCAACAGGCAGGCCCACGCGTCCGTCGTGAAGGCCCTGACCGGTGAGGGCGGCGGCGCGGTCGAGCTGAAGGGTGACACCGTGACCCTGGACCTCGCCCCGGTCATCGACCGTGTCAAACAGCGCCTCGTCGACCGCGGTCTGACCGTCGCCCAGAAGATTCCCGAGATCCACACCGACTTCACCATCCTGACCTCGGACTCGGTCGGCAAGGCGAAGAAGGGTTTCCGGGCGCTCGAACTCCTCGGATTCTGGCTTCCCGTGTTCACGCTGCTGGTAGCGGCGGGCGGGGTGCTGCTCGCGGTGCGCCGCCGACGGGCGCTGGTCACCGCGGCACTGGCCGTGGCGGTGGGTGCCGGCCTGCTCGGGCTCGGGCTGTGGGCGGGGCGCGCGTTCTATCTCGACAGCCTTCCCAACGACGTCTCCCAGCCCGCCGCGGGGGCGGTGTTCGACACGCTGGCCGGGTATCTGCGCGCCGGGATCCGGCTGGTGGTGACCGTCGGAGCGGTGGTGGCTCTCGCCGCCTGGCTCACGGGCAGCGGCCGCGCGGCAAGCCGGGTCATGGCGATGTGGAGCGGTGGCATCGGGGCCGTCCGGGATGCGGCCGGCTTCACCGGAGGCCCGGTCGGCAGGTGGGTGCACCGGGCCCGGCGGCCCCTGAACTGGGGGGTGGTCGTGGTGGCCGTCGCGGTGCTGCTGGCGTGGGACCGGCCGACGGGGCTGGTCACGGTGTGGATCGCGCTGTGCGCCCTGTTCGTCCTGGCGGTCGTCGAATTCCTCGACGACGACAGCACTCCGCATCTCGCGGCGCCGGGGTGACCGGCAGCGCCGCCCGGACCGCCACGCCAGGCCCGTGTAACGGGCGATGGGTACAACGGTGCCGTGCCGGTGACCGCTGGACGGTGAGGGACGGGCAGCATCTCCCGGAGTCACCGCTCCGGCAACTCCTCGTCGGTGCAGCGGCGGTGTCGCCGTCCCGTGGGGGTGACGGCGGCACCGTCACCTTCACGTCCAGCCGAGTGCCGCCCGCAGTTCCGCCTCGTCGGGCGGGCTGGCGCCGGCCCGGGCGACGGTGACGGCCGCGGAAGCCGCCGCGCGGCGCAGGACATCCGTCACGGTGGCCCGGTCCAGTGCCCGCAGCCCCTCCCGGCCGGCCGGCCCGAGCAGCCCGTGTGCGGCCAGCGCGTGCAGGGCGCCGGACATGAAGGCGTCCCCCGCCCCGACCGTGTCGACGACCTCGGCCGGCAGCGCCTCGACGGCCACCAGCCCGTCGGGCAGGACCGCACACGCTCCGTCCCCGCCCTGGGTGACGAACACGACCGCCGGGCCGGTGGTGAGCCACCTCTCGGCGGCCTTCACCGGGTCCTCGCCCGGATACAGCCACTCCAGGTCCTCGTCGCTCGCCTTGACGACATCACTGAGGCCCACACAGAGCTCGGCCTTGCGCACGGCGGCAGCGTGGTCCCCCATCAGCTCGGGTCGCACGTTGGGGTCGTAGCTGACCGTCGCGGCGGCACGCAGCGATTCGACGGCCGCGGCGACCGTGGCGGCTCCCGGTTCCGTGACCGTCGCGATCGAACCGGTGTGCACGTGTGCGGGGGCGCGCTCCAGGGATACCGGGCCGAGCGTCCAGGTGATCTCGAAGTCGTACGTGGCCCTCCCCGCGCCGTCCAGGGTCACGGCGGCGGACGGGGTGGGCGCGGCGGAGCCGTCCGTACGGACGTCGACCCCGGCCGAGGCGAGGTGGTCACGGATCAGCCGCCCGTTGTCGTCCGCCCCGAGCTGGGTGAGCAGGGTCGCGTCGTGTCCGAGTCTGGCCAGGCCGTACGCGACGTTGGCCGGGCTGCCACCCGGGTGGACCCGGTCGGCCGCGTCCGGCTCCCGGACGATGTCGGCAACGCACTCGCCGATGACCAGGAGGTCGAGTCTGTCGAGCATGAGGGTGATGTCTCCTGTGGTGCGGTGGCATGGGCGTGCCGGCGGACGGCCCCGCCCGCGGACGCGTCGCTCCCGATCCTGCCGTGTGCGGCCCGCTCCGGTGGCACCGAGTCGCCGGCGCCGGGGCACGCGTGGGCCCGCGCGGCCCACGTGTCCGTACGGGTGGGCGCCACGGACGGCCGGCCCCGGGGCATCGCGGCGACAGAACGGCCCGCACGCGATCCGCCTGTGACCCGCCTACGCCTCCAGCGCGTCGGCGACGAGCGCGAGGAACCGCGCGTGGGCCCGGGCGCTGCACACCGGCTCGGGGTTCCAGGGCACCACCCGCACCGAGCGCCCCACCGACGCCCACGGCCCGTCGGTCCCGAGCTCGTCCAGCCGGGTGGCGTGGGCCCGGATGTCGGCGAGCACGACGGCGGGCCGCAGCGCCGCGGCCTGGGCCCAGCCGACCGTGGACCAGTTGGCACCGGGCCCCTCGGCCGGTTCCACCAGACCGACGCCGAGCTCGGCCAGCACTCGCAGCTCGGGCCACATACGGGGGCGGGCAAGATGCGCCTGCTCCTGGCCCGCCGGTGACAGGGCGAGCACCCTCGACCTGTCCGGACCCGAGGTGAGCGCGCGCAGCCGGCCCCTGGCCGCGTCCAGCTCCCGCGTGGCCGCCACGGGCTCCTCGGCGCCGAGCGAACGGGCCAGCTCGGCGAACCGGTCACCGATCTCCGCGAGCGTGCGCGCCTGGCCCACGTCGATGACGACGACCGGGACGTGCTCCTCCAGATGCTTGGCCGTCTCCGGATCTAGACCGTAGACCTGGCCGCCGCCGTAGCTGACGGCCACCACGAGGTCCGGTTCACCGCTCAGCAGCGTCTCCGCGTCCAGCGTGGCGCCCGCCCCGGCGTACGGAACGTCGCCCAGGGGCAGCGATCCCGTTTTCGCCGGGTCGGGCACCACGGGGTCGTCGTGCCCCGAGCCGAATATCCCGCTCGGGCGGATGCCGTGGTCCCATAAGGTCGCACCGGCCTGGACATAGGCGAGGACCCTGGTCGGGCGCCTCCCGGCA
Organism: Streptomyces sp. NPDC005761; assembly: GCF_040630635.1. Lineage (NCBI taxonomy): Bacteria > Bacillati > Actinomycetota > Actinomycetes > Kitasatosporales > Streptomycetaceae > Streptomyces > Streptomyces sp. NPDC005761. Next base: position 79,132 of record NZ_JBEXXX010000036.1, read on the forward strand.
GTCGACACCTGACCACGGTCGTCGGAGAATTCCCACACGGTCCGCTCGCTCACGTCACACACCTCTCGCCACCGGCTGCCCGCCCCCGTCACGGTCTCGTCCAGGACTACCTGCCCAGCGGGCCCCCGTGGCACCCATGGCGCCGGCGAGGACTACAGGTCCGCTGCCGTGGAGCGCACCAGGTAGGTCACCGGCCCGGGATCCGGGACCTCGATCTCCGCGAAACCGAGCCGGTCGTAGAAGGCCCTGGCCGGCGTGTTGGCCGTGAGCATGGACAGGTGCACCCCCTCGACACCCTTGGCGTCCAGGGCCGCGAGGAAGGCGCGCATCAGCTCCCTCCCGTACCCCTTGCGCTGCCACTCGGGCAACAGGTCGATGTGCAGGTGGGCCGGGTGGCGAGCGAGTTGGGGCAGGACCATGCGCTCCGGGTTGTGGAGAAGCCCTGTCATCTCGTCGCTGGGGCTCCGAGGCGCTCGGTCCGGCTTGGGGTAGCGGCCCTCGACCAGGGGCAGCCAGCGCTTGCGGAACTCCGTGACGAAGCGCGGGGTGTCGGCCGTTCCGAGGATGTAGCCGACCGCCCGGCCCGTCCCGTCGTCGACGACGAAGGCCAGGTCGGGTTCGAGGTAGGCGTACGGCGCGGCGAAGATCGACGGCATCAGCTCCGGGTCCGGGTACAGATGCCGGGAGTCGCCGCCGTTGTCGGCCGTCCGGACACAGATGTCGGCGAGGGCCGCGCGATCGCCGGAGTGATAGGCCCGCAGGCCGGGAAGCAAGGTCACCGTTTCATCCTGCCGACTCTGGGAGCGCTCCCACAAGGCTGTGGGGGAGATTTCGTCGAACACGGCCGTGTTCCGTGTCGATCCCGGCGCCGACCGTTCGTATAGAGGATGAGAGGCAGGCAGGGAGCCGGCCTCGCACCCGAGGAGGCACACCATGAAGCACTACCTGCTCAGCGTCGTCACACCGGCCGACGGCGTTGCCCCCGCCCCCGAGGAGCTGGAACAGATCATGCGGAGGGTCCAGGGCTTTCACCGGGAACTCGAAGAGGCGGGAGCCTGGGTCTTCGACGGCGGGCTGAGCTCGCCGAGCAGTGCGACCGTCGTGCGGGCGAAGGACGGCGACACCGTCCTCACCGACGGCCCGTACGCCGAGGGGAAGGAGTATCTCGGTGGGCTCAGCATCGTCAGGGCGCCCCATCTGGACGCCGCGCTGGACTGGGGCCGCAAGGCGGCGCTGGCCATCGGACTGCCCATCGAGGTCCGGCCGTTCGAGGGTGAGGTGGAGGACTGATGGCGGACCCGCCCGGCCCGGGTGGCGGACCGGGCACAGCGGCCGTGCCCGCCTCGGCGGTCGAGCGTCTCTTCCGCGAGGAGTACGGGCGCTGCGTGGCGGTACTCGTCGGCGCCTTCGGCGACATCGACATCGCCGAGGAGGCGGTCCAGGAGGCGTTCGTCACCGCACTCGACCGCTGGCCGCGGACCGGGGTGCCGCCCGCACCGGCCGGCTGGATCATCACGACGGCCCGCAACCGTGCCGTCGACCGGCTGCGCCGCGAGACCTCGCGTGCCGGCCGGCACGCCCAGGCCGCGCTCCTGAACACCCGGGACGAACCGGCCGAGGAGGGCCCCGTGCGGGACGACCGGCTCCGCCTGATGTTCACCTGCTGCCATCCCGCGCTCTCCCCCACCGCCCAGGTCGCCCTGACCCTGAGGTTGTTGGGCGGCCTCACCACCGCCGAACTGGCGCGCGCGTTCCTGGTGCCGGAGCCGACGATGGCGCAACGGCTGGTGCGGGCCAAGGCCAAGATCCGCGATGCGCGGATCCCCTACCGGGTGCCTGCCGACGCCGATCTGCCCGAAAGGGTCCGCGCGGTCCTGGCGGTGGTCTACCTCGTCTTCAACGAGGGATACGCGGCGAGTTCGGGGGACCGGCTGGTACGGGAGGACCTGTGCGCGGAGGCCGTGCGCCTCGGCCGGCTGCTCGTGGGGCTGATGCCCGACGAGCCGGAGGCGGTGGGGCTGCTCGCCCTCATGCTGCTCACCGAGTCCCGCCGCCCCGCGCGCACGGGGCCCGAGGGCGAACTGGTGCCGCTGGACGAACAGGACCGGGCTCTGTGGAACCGCGGGCTGATCGCCGAGGGGCAGGCGCTTGTCCGCCAGTGTCTGCGCCGGGGCGTCCCGGGCCCCTACCAGCTCCAGGCCGCGGTGAACGCGGTGCACAGCGACGCGACGGTCGCGGCGGAGACCGACTGGCGGCAGATCCTGCGGCTGTACGACCAGTTGCTGGCCGTGGCACCGAGTCCGGTGGTGGCGCTGAACCGGGCGGTGGCGGTGGCAGAGGTGACGGGTCCGCATGAGGCCCTTGCGCTCCTGGACGGGCTGGAACTCGGCGGCTATCACGTGTTCCACGCCGTGCGGGCCGATCTGCTGCGCAGGCTGGGGCGTGTCGCCGAGGCGGCGGCTTCGTACGAAGCCGCCCCCCCGCGCACCCACAAAAAAGGGGGGCAGGACATGCGAAGACACCCCCCCGCACCCCCGCCCCCGCCCAGGGCCGGCCCCCCCCACCCC
>NZ_JBEXXX010000037.1:0-80968 GCF_040630635.1 Streptomyces sp. NPDC005761
AGGTCGTGGAACTTCACGCCGGGCTTCACCGGTGCCTGGAATCCGTGGTCCTGGCGGATGGTGGGGTCGACGTTGAAGTAGCAGTAGCTGCCCAGTCCCCAGCCTTCGTGGGTGGTGACGGAGTCGTCGACCTTGTAGGCGGCGTAGCCCTTGATGCTGCCGTTCTGGATGGCTGCCTGGTTGGGGGCGTCGTACGCCTTCTCGTTCTGGAAGAAGATCGTCCTGCCCCGCTCGCCGGACCAGCGGACGTCGTACTTGTTGAAGTGCTCGACGAACAGTCCGGTCGCGAGCACGTCGTCACCGTTGACCTGGAGGCCGTAGTCGGCCCGGTTGGTCTCCCAGCCCACCCCGTCGCCGTGGTCGGCGCGCCACAGCCAGGTGTGGTCGACGATCGTGTCGTCGTTGTTGATGACCATGCCGGTGGTGGCCTTGCCGGCTCCGGCGCCGCCGACCCGGATGAACACGTCCTGGACGGTGGTCGGGTTCGCCGCGTGGTCGGCCGAGGCCCCGTCGGGGCCGACCTGGACCAGTACCTGCGAGTTCTGCGGACCGGCGTCGACCAGCAGTCCGGCGAGCTTCACGCCATCCACGTCGCCGACCTTGATGGCCGTGACCCCGTTGTCGGGGATGATCGTGGCAAGGCCGAGACCCAGGACGACCGTGTTGGCGCGGTCGATGTTGATCGTCTGGTCCACGTGGTAGATCCCGGGCGTGAACAGCAGGTGCAGACCCTGCTGCACCGCAGCGTTGATGGTGGCGGCGGAGGCGCCGGGCTTGACCACGTAGAACTGGCTCAGCGGGATGGACTCACCCTGCGGGGTGCCGTTCCACGAGACGCCGCGGGCGTTGGTGCGCTTGGCGGGGACGAAGACCTTGTAGGCGTTGCCGTCCAGGTAGAGGAAGGGCTTCTCGCGGGAGACCGGGGTGGTGTCGAGGGTGGTGTACGGGGGATTCGGGAAGCTCTGGGCGGGTGCGCCCTCGACGCCGGAGAACGTCATGTTCCAGACGCCGTTGCCCCAGCTGCCGATCGAACTGTCGCGGGTGTACCACTGCTGCTGCGAGTACGGGCCGACCTGGCCGTCGATCTTGCTGTCGGCGATGTACCCGCCGCTCGCCCAGCCGTAGCCGTTCGGCGCCAGGTTCAGTCCGCCCTTGACGTGCATCCGGCGGAACGGGGCGGCCTGCGAGACGGCCCAACGGTCCGTGCCGTTCACCGGGTTGAGTGCGAGGTTCTCAGCGGAGCGCCAGAAGTTCTGGGTGGCGTTGCCGTTGAACCAGCCCGCGTCGACGGTCACATCGCCGTTGAAAGTGGTGTCGTCCGGCTTGAGCCCGAGACCGGCGATCTGGGTGTAGAAACCGATCTGCGCGTTGATGTTGTTGTACGTGCCCGGCTTGAACATCAGCGCGTAGCGGCCGGTGCCGAACTGGGCCGACTCCTGCTGCTTGAAGATCTCGTCGACCTTGGCCTGGATGTTGGGTGTCGACGGGTCGAAGACCAGGACGTTCGGGCCGAGGTCGCCGCCGCCGGGGATCTGCGGGCCGCCTCCGCCGCCGGTGGTGCCGAAGACCTGGAACTCCCAGAGCGAGTAGCCGTACTGGGTGGCCCGGGCGGTGCCGGTGAGCCTGACATAGCGGGCGGTCCCGGAGATGTTCAGCGTCTCGTTGCCGCCGGGGCCCGTGGTGGTCGAGTAGGCGGTGCTCCAGGTGCTGTCGTCCGTGGAGAACTCGATCCGGTAGCTCTTGGCGTAGGCGGCCTCCCACTTCAGTGCGATCTGGCTGACCGAGGCGGCGGAGCCCAGGTCGACCTTGATCCATTGAGGGTCGGAGAACGCGCTCGACCAGCGGGTGCCGTTGTCGCCGTCCACGGCCGCGGTGGCGGGCGTGCCGCCGTTCTCCTGGCTGGAGGTGGTCACGGTCCTGCCCTGCGAGAGCAGCGAGGGCGCGGCGCTGGCGGGGGTCGACGGCACGAACGCCAAAAGCGAGACGACGAGGCCGGCGACGGCGGCCAGCACACCGGTGCGTCTTCTGCCGGTCGATGGCGCGAGTCTGTGGAACAAGGGGGGTGCGTACATGGGGGCTTGTCTCCTGAGTCGCGGTACGGGTGCACGACACGAAGCCGGAGAGCGCTCTCTCCGGCGATGGGGATACTTCTCCCTTGTCTCCCCACGCGTCAATAGGTGTGCAACACCCGCTTGCGCACGGCCGGTTGAGAACAAGAATTGACGACCGATACCTCATGGTTGCCCTCATTGCCCATACCTTGAGTGCGTCACCGCGAAAGGCCTGACGGGTCGTTGATTCAGGTGATGGTGTGGACGCCACGGCCGGCGCGGGCGGCATGTCCTGCAGCGGCCATGGCGTCTGGGCGCGTCGGGGCACCCGGGTGCGAGCCGCGGGCGGCGCCGCCCGGAAACCGCTGCGCCTGTTATCGGACATCTTGTCGACACGCGGGGGACAGCCGGCCCGGCCACTCGCTATCCTCCGGGGCATGAGCCGTGAGCGTGGCACGCGTGGCGTCCCTGACCAGGCGCGACGGGGTTCCGGGTGAGCGAGGCGACGGGTCCTGTTCCGGTGGACGACCGCACCGCGGAGGCGTGGCGGTCGTTCGGTGCCCGGTTACGCCGGTGGCGCGGCCGGGCCGGCCTCACGCAGGCCCAGGTGGGTGCCCGGGTCGGCTACGACCACACCGCCATCAGCAGACTGGAGCGCGGCAGCCGCAGGACGCCGCTGCCGCTGGCCCGGCGACTCGACGAACTCCTGCTTGCTCACGGTGAGTTGCTCGCCGCCTGCGAGGAGGCCGAGGATCAGGAGCGCACGGGAGGTGAACCGGGCGCGCCGGCCGCCGTACGGAACGGCCCGTTGCCCGGAGAGCCCGCGGGTGGTGCACTTCTGGCGATGCTCCCGCCGGGAACGGTCCTGCCCGCCGTCCTGCCCGCCTACGGGCTGGTCTGCCCGGTGCACGGCCGCGAGGGCTGCTCGGTTCCCGTACTCACGGACGTCATCGCCCTGCACGCGGCCTTCTGCGCACCGGGCCCCGACACACAGTCACGCCCGGCCCTCGACCACGACACCGTGCATGCGCTGACCGCCCTGCTCGCGGTCTGTCTGCGCGCCGACGAGGAACGGGCCTGGCCCGGAGCGACGGCCGTCGTCGAGCGAACGCTGCACGCCATGCTCCGCTGGATGGCACTCCCCGCCGCTCCGTACCAGGACCGACTGGCACCGCTGGCAGCCGAGTACGCGCAGTCGGCCGGCTGCCTGCGGCTGCTGTGGGGTCGCAACGGAACCGCGATGGCCTGGCTCGACCGCTCGTTGCAGTGGGCCGCCATGGCCGGTCACGTCGGGACGCAGGTCGCGGCACTCAGCGACATGAGCACCCTGGCCCGGCTGGAGGGTGACGGGCCGTCGGCACTCGCCTACGGCAGGGCGATAGGCGAGGCCGCCGCGGGCCGGCACTGGGCGGGAGCCCTGAGCGATCTCTACCAGGCGCGCGGACACGCCGTCCGCGGCGATGCCGTCCGGACGCTGAGGCACATCGACCGGGCCTGGTCACAGATGGACCGGGCGGGCGGACGCGACGAGACGGAGGCGCCCTGGCTCTCCGTCGCCTCGGTGCGTCTGCGGGTGGAGTCCGGTGCCGCCGGGGCGCTGCGCGATCTCGCCGCGGTCACCGGTGACCGCCGTTTCGCTCTCCGCGCCGTCGGGGCGGCCCGCACCGCGCTCGCACTGCTGCCGCCCGGCATGCATTCGGCGCGGATGCTGTTCCTGGCCAGGATGGCCGACGCCCACGCGTGCGCCGGCGACCCGGCAGCGGCGCAAGCCGTGGCGGGCCCGGTCCTGGACACCACCGAGATCAATCCGTCGACGCTGCTCGGCCAGGAACTGCGCGGACTCCATGCCAGGCTGGCCGCCCGCGGCGCCGGCCGCCCGGAGACCGACGATTTCGTCCGTCGACTGGCGGCGGTGGTCCGCTGACATGCACGGGGCGGGGCGTGTGGACCACGCCCCGCCCCGTGTTCCCCCGACGGTGGATCAGCTCACGTCCAGGGCCACGTCGTCCACGACGAAGCTCGTCTGCAGGTAGGCGTCCTCCTTACTGGTGAACCCCAGCGTCACCGTCTGGCCCGCGGCGGAGCCGACGTCGAAGGACTGCTGGACATAGCCGCTGCTCGCGTCGCGATTGGAGTAGGTCGCCAGCGTCCGGGACCCGAGCTTCACGGTGAACGTGTCGTAGGCGGTCGCATCGCTCGCCGACTCGTCGGTGTCGGTCCTCAGGTAGAACGACAGCCGGTACGTGGAGCAGCCCTGGGGAACGGTCACCGACTGCGTGGCGGTGTCGCTGTGGGTGCTGCCCCAGCCGCCGAACCAGGCCGTGTACGCACCACTGTGCGCGGGCTTCTCGGAGGTCCGGTTGTTGATGACCCCGTCCGTCTGGGTCCAGGGGGAGGTGCCGTTCTCGAAACCGCCGTTGGCGACGACCTGCCGCGCCTGGCAGGTTCCGCCGCCCCCGACGACCAGCGAATACGTGCTGGCGTGGGTGGCGGTGCCCGTGCCGGTCACCGTGAGGGTGTACGTGCCCGCAGTGGCCTGGGCCCCCGCGGAGACGGTCATCGTGGACGAGGAGCCCGACTGCACGGAGGACGGGGCGAACGAGACAGTGACCCCGCTCGGTGCGCCGGACGCCGTCAGCCGCACACTCTGCGCGGAACCACCGGTGGTGGCGGTGGACACGGTCGCAGTGACGGAGGCGCCCGGCTGGACGCTGCCGGACACCGGGCTCACCGTGAGGGAGAAGTCGTCGGTGGGCACGGTGGTGCCGACCGCCGTCTTCCAGATCGTGTAGGCGACCCCGTCAGCGCTGCGGTCCAGCGCGGTCGCGTTGATGTTCGCGGTGGTGTCGCACGACTGGTGGTAGCACGGGTCGTACGAACGGCCGGCGGTTCCGCCCCACTTGGCGGCCTGGGCGGAGGACTTGGTGTCACTGGCACCGGTCGCGTACCCCGAGGTGGCGATTCCGCCCTGCTGGAAGGAGTAGTCGTCGGAGCGCCCCTGGCCCTCGACGTTCTCCTCCGGAGCGAGGCCGAGCGTGGTCCAGTACTCCTTCATCGGGGCCGAAGCGGCGGAGTTGAGGTTGTTGATGAAGTATCCGCCGTTGGTGGAGGCGACCATGTCGAAGTTGTAGTAGGCGCTGATGGCCGAACGCTGGGTGGTGGAGAGCTGGCCGACGTAGTACTCGGATCCCTCCAGCCCCTGCTCCTCGCCGTTCCACCAGGCGAAGCGCACATGCTTGGTCATCGTCGGGTTCTGCTGGGCCAGGGCGAGCGCGTTCTCCAGCAGCGTGGCGGAACCGGAGCCGTTGTCGTTGATTCCGGGGCCGGCTGCGACACCGTCGAGGTGGGCACCGAACATCACGGTCCGGTCGGCCGGTCCGCCCGGCCAGTCCGCGATCAGGTTGCTGCCGCGGTAGGTGCACGTGGAGCAGGTCTGCTCGCTGACGGTGTAACCGGCCGCCTGCAGCTTGCCCTTCACGTAGGCGAGCGACGCGGTGTATCCGCTGCTGCCGGCCCGCCTGTTGCCGCCGTTCTGCGAGGCGATGCCATTGAACTGGGCGAGATGCGTCTGCACGTTGGCGACGCTGATGTCGGGGGCCGTGCCGCCCGGATTTCCGCCGTCGCCGATGGTCAGGGTGTACTGCGCGGTGTGGCTCTGCGTGCCCGCGCCCTTCACCGTGAGGGTGTACGTACCGGGAGCCGCCGCGGAGGTGGTCGTCACGGTCATGGCCGAGGTCGCGCCGGACTGGACCGAGGAGGGACTGAAGGAGACGGTCACCCCGCTCGGCTGTCCGGTCGCCGTCAGGTTCACCGTCTGCGCGCTGCCGGACGACACGGTCGTCCTGACCGTGGCCGTCACCGAACTGCCCTGCTTCACCGAGCCGGAGGCCGGGTCGAGCGACAGGGAGAAGTCGTTGTTGCCGCTCGGGGCGCAGGTCGTCTCGCCGCTCTGGGCGGGGACGCTCACCGCGTCCCAGGCCGCCTTCGTCCGGTTGAACAGCACACAGGTCGCGTCGAGATTCTTGGCCGAGGTCAGCGTGGCGGTGCGGTAGCGCTTGTACGTCATGCCGCTGGTCTTCAGCAGCATCCCGCCGTAGAAGACCTTGCCGGCGCTCTGGATGCCCACGCCGGTGACCGAGGAACTGTTGCAGGTGGGGCTGGAGGGCTTGCCGCCACCGGGGTTGGAGCCCTCGGCCAGCAGATAGAACCAGTGGTTGAGGGGGCCGGCAGCCGCGTGCTCCTCGGTGCTGGGTATGGAGGAGCTGTAGCAGTTCGGGTCGCCGATCTGCCCCGGGTTGTACATGATCCGGATCGGCCCGTCGCCCACCAGGTCGATCTTCTCGCCGACGGTGTAGTCCGGGTCGTCGTACGGGGCGGGCTCGTTGGTGTACGCCTCGGTCAGCGCACCCATGATGTCACCGGTGGCCTCGCCGAGACCGGACTCGTTGTTGGCACCGCCGGGCGTGTACTGATCGATGCCGTGGCCGAACTCGTGGCCCACGACGTCCATGGCGCCGATCCACTGGTTGGCGTTGTTGTGGCCAATGGAGACGCTGGATCCGTCCCAGTAGGCGTTCACGTCGTTCAGTCCGACCTTGACCGGCCAGCTGCGGCCGTTGCCGTCGTGGCCGTTGCGTCCCAGCCAGTCGCGCAGCATGTCCCATTCGTGCTGGGCCGCCCACATGACGTCGACGCAGCCGGTCTCCTTGCTGGAGGCGCTGCCCGTTCCCCAGGAGTCGCTCGATTTCGTGAACACGCTGCCGGTGCTGTAGTCCGCGCAGCTCAACCCGGGGCGGGAGGGATCGCGCAACGAATAGCTGCCGCCCGACGAGGTGGTATTGATGGACAGCGGGGACGGTCCGTTCCACTGGCTGTTGCCGGTGCCGGCCTTGACGTCGTCGTAGCTGTCGAGCACCTTGCCGGTGCCCGCGTCGACGAAGACGTGCAGCCGGCTCGGTGCCTTCGCGGTCCGGCCGGTGAGCACGGTCTCCCAGGCGAGCCGGGACTTCGAGCCGGTGGCCCGGACGACCAGCCGGTGGCTGTCGATCCGCTCCACCGTGCCCAGCTTCCCGCGGGACGTGGCCTCGGCGGTCTTGGCGGAGACGGTCGCGGTGACCGGAACGTTGATGCGCCGGGTGACAGCCGACTGGGAGCCGCGGATGCGCCCCTTGGAGTCGGCCACCACGACGGCGTCACCGCCGACGACCGGCAGCCCGCGGTAGGTGCGTTCGTAGGCGATGGAGTAGAGCCCGTTGACCCAGGGGGTCACCATCTGCCGCTCGTAGCGCTCCTCGGGCCCCTTGGCCAGGGCGTCGAGGCCGCCCGCCGCCGCCCGGTCAGCGGCGGACACGGCGGTCGAGAGTGCGGTCGGGGCGGGTGGAGACGGTTCTGCAGAAGCTGACTGGCCACTGGTGGCGACCAGCATTCCGGCGAGGACGGCCAGGGTTGTCCCGGCCGTCATCGGTCTGCGTTTCATCGAGGCTCCTCGGTTCGTGGGGACCTCGGTCACGGGCAGCGGCGTGGTCGGCGGCCCGCCCATGCTTCGATGCGGGACGTCCGCCCAGGTGGTGTCCGTGATCGGGCGACCGAACACTCACACGTGGCTCTGACCTCGTCAACGAACTGCGGGAGCGTGAAGGGGACTTGGCAAATCTGGTCAAGTCGTCATGGTGCGATCGCACAGCCGGCACACAGGAAAGGGCGGCGAAGGGTGCGAGGGGCCCGGTGAAGGTGCGAGGGCGGGGAGGAGGCTGGACAGAGGGGCGGGGAGGATCTATCCTGCACTCGCACCAAGTCATAGACGCAATAGGAGCGTCGAGGGAACGGTATCATGAATCATCGCATGATGCAAGCTTTCTGGCGCTCCGTCACTTGGTCGAACTCGGTTCACCGCCTACGGAAGGCCTCGGTCTTGACCTCGGAAACCCCCCATGCGGCAGCTGCCGGCACCTGGCAGCTCGGCGATCTGACCGTCAACCGGATCGGATTCGGCGCCATGCGCCTGACCCAGAACGGTGCCGCGTTCAGTGATGTCCGCGGCCCGCACGACCGGGACCGCGCGATCGCCGTACTCCGCCGGGCCGTTGAACTCGGTGTGAATCACATCGACACGGCCGCCTTCTACTTCTCGCCCCTGCGCTCGGCCAACGAACTGATCAACCGGGCGCTGGCTCCGTACGGCGACGACCTGGTCATCACCACCAAGGTCGGCCCCGGCCGCGGCCCCGGTGGTGACTGGCTGGACTGGGCCCGGCCCGAGCAACTGCGCGGACAGGTCCAGGAGAACATCCGTCAGCTCGGCCGCGACCACCTCGACGTGGTGAACCTGAGGATGAACGGACCCGCCCCGATCAGCGAGCAGTTCGGCGCACTCGCCGAACTGCGGCAGGAAGGGCTCATCCGCCATCTGGGCCTCTCCAACGTCTGGCCCGACCAGATCACCGAGGCCCGGGCCATCGCGCCCATCGTCTGCGTGCAGAACAGGTACGGCATCGGCGAACGACGCGCCGACTCCGAGGACATCCTGCGCACGTGCGGTGAACTCGGGATCGCGTTCGTGCCGTTCTACGCGATCGCCGCGGGGGGCCGCGAGGCCGGTGCGAACGTCACCGCGGAACATGAGGTGCTGCTCGACATCGCCCGGGCTCACGACGCGTCCCCCGCTCAGGTCAGGCTCGCCTGGACCCTCCGGCGCGGCCCGCACGTCCTGGCCATCCCGGGCACGGGCAACCCCGCTCACCTGGAGGCGAACGTGGCGGCGGGCGCGCTGCGGCTCACCGAGGACGAGGCGGGACGGCTCACCGCACTGGGCCAGGACCCCGGCTGACCGCCGCCCGGGGCGGGGGAGGCTCCGCCCCGGTGCTCGCGGCGGCGCCCCCCGGGCCGGCCACGCCGCGGACGTAGCATGATCCCCATGGAGCAGCGAGAACTTGGCAGGACCGGACGGAACGTGTCAGTCGTGGGACAGGGCACATGGCAGCTCGGCGGGGACTGGGGCGAGGTGAGTGAAGCCGATGCCTTCGACGTCCTCGACGCCGCCGTCGGGGCGGGCGTCACCTTCTTCGACACGGCGGACGTGTACGGGGACGGCCGCAGCGAGCAGCTCATCGGCCGCTATCTGAAGGAGCGCCCGGACGCGGGAGTCCTCGTGGCGACGAAGATGGGCCGACGCGCCGATCAGGTGCCGGAGAACTACGTCCTGGACAACTTCCGTGCGTGGAACGACCGCTCGCGTGCCAACCTCGGGACCGACACGCTCGACCTCGTGCAGCTGCACTGCCCGCCCACGGCCGTCTACTCCTCCGACGAGGTCTACGACGCCCTCGACACCCTGGTCGCCGAGCAGCGGATCGCCGCCTACGGGGTGAGCGTCGAGACGTGCGCGGAGGCGCTGACGGCCATCGCCCGCCCAGGTGTGGCGAGCGTGCAGATCATCCTCAACCCGTTCCGCCTCAAGCCGCTGGACGAGGTCCTGCCTGCCGCCCGCGCGGCCGGGGTGGGCGTCATCGCGCGGGTGCCGCTCGCCTCGGGCCTGCTGTCCGGGAAGTACACCGCGGACACCGTCTTCGCGCCCGAGGACCACCGCACGTACAACAGGCACGGGGAGGCCTTCGACCAGGGCGAGACCTTCTCCGGGATCGACTACGGCACCGGCGTGGCCGCGGCGGCCGAGTTCGCCCGGCTCGCTCCGGAGGGGACGACGTCAGCCCAGGCGGCCCTGCGCTGGATCATCCAGCAGCCCGGCGTCACCAGCGTCATCCCCGGGGCCCGCTCGGTGGAGCAGGCCCGGGCCAACGCGGAAGCTGCGGCACTGGATCCGTTGTCCCCGAGCGCGCTCGACGCGGTGCGCGACCTCTACGACCGCAGGATCCGCGCGGCGGTCCACGACCGCTGGTAGCGGGCCCGGCTACCGGCCGGGCCCGGGGGACGAGGGCCCGCTCGTCGGGGTCCCGCCGTCCGGGGTGGTGGCTGAGCTGGAATCGGGTGAGAACAGGCTCATCCCCAGGTAGACGGCGGCGAGGAACGCGACCGTACCCGCGATGGCGCTCGCCACTCTGGGACGGCGTCTGATCGCCTCGCGGGTGCTGCGGCGCCGGCCGTTCCGGGCCCGGCCCGCCGCACGCCGCCCCCGGCCGTGCGCCTGGGGCAGGCGGTACGTCGTGGGGGCGCCGGAGTCCGCACCGGAGTGCTGCCCGGCAGGCGAGGGCCGTGCGGGCGTCGGTGCGTAGGCCCGGGCCGGAGCTCGCGGGGGAGCGGGCCGATGCTGGGGCAGCGGTTGCGCCCGCCCCCGCCAGGCCTCGCTGTGGAACCAGTCGGCGACCTGCTGGGCGGTGGGCCGGTCCTCCGGTTGCTTCGCGAGCAGGCCCAGCAGATACGAGTCGAAGGCCGCGGACATGTCGACGCCCCGCTGTCGCAGCGGTACGGGGGGTGTGTCCACGTGCTGGTACAGGGTCGCGGTCGGGGTGTCCGAGCGGAACGGCGGCTGACCGAGCAGCAGTTGGTAGATGACGCAGCCGAGTGAGTACATGTCCGAGGCGGCCCCTGCGGTGCGGCCGAGGGCCCGTTCCGGAGCGAGGTAGAGGCTCGTTCCGACGATGTGCCCCGTCGTGGTGAGGGCGGCCGAGGGGTCGTCGACGAACTGGGCGATTCCGAAGTCGCCGATCTTCACGGAGCCTTCGGCGTCGAGCATCAGGTTGCCCGGCTTGATGTCCCGGTGGACGATGCCCTGCCGGTGGGCCGCCGCCAGCCCGGCGGCCGCCTGGCCCGCGATCCGGGCGACCTGTTCCGGACCCAGCCGTTCCTCGGCCAGGAGCAGGTCGGAGAGGCTCCTGCCCTCGACGAGCTCCATCACCAGGAAGAGCCGGTCCTCCCAGGACCCGAAGTCGAACACGGCCACCAGATGCGGGTGGCTCAGCCTCGCGGCGGTCTGGGCCTCCAGCCGGAACCGCGCGGTCGCCGACTCGTCGGCGTGTTCACCCAGCAGCAGCTTCACGGCGACGGCCCTGCCGAGGACCTCGTCCGTGGCTCGCCAGACCTCACCCATCCCGCCACGGCCGATGGCGGATATCAATCGGTACCGACCAGCAACCAGCACCTGTGCACACCTATCTCGAATGGCTCGCGTATCTCGAACAGCTCGGGCCGGGGACCGCTCCGGCTGCCGCGGCGGCGACGTCGCCGGGAAAGCGAGGGACGGGGCGGGGGCACGCGGCAAGATCAGGATATCCGGCGCGGGGACCGCGAGCGACCCGCCGCCACCGCGCCCCGGCCGCCCTGGTGGTGACGGGCCGGCAGGCCACTACCGAAGTCGGCGCGCCCGCCGGGGCCGGGAAGCCGGACCGGGCCCGTCCGGCACCGGGTGCGACCCGGGGAACAGCCACGCGTAAGCGGCCCGGGCGGTGAACTCGTCCTGCCCGCCGGGGAAGAGCAGACCCGCCGCTGCGAAGGCCGGGTCGGTGGCGCTCGCCGGAACGTAGGGGACCGCGATGCAGCGCATCCCCGCGGCGTGCGCGGCCTTCGCGCCGGGGACCGCGTCCTCCACGACCACGCAGGCTGCGGGCGCCGCTCCCAGGCGCCGGGCGGCCTCCAGGAACACATCCGGTTCCGGCTTGCCGCGCCTGACCTCGTCGGCGGAGACCTGCGCGGTGAGGAAGGCGCCGAGGCCGGTGCTCGTCAGTACGGCCTCGATGCCGGCCAGGGAAGATCCGGATGCCACCGCCATGGCGACACCGCGGGCATGCAGCAGTTCGACGAACTCCCGCATCCGGGGGAACACCTCGGTCGACTTCCGTGCCAGGTCCAGGTAGATCGCGTCCTGACCCGCCACCAGCTCGTCGACGGACGCGGCGATGCCGTACTCGGCGCGCAGGACCGCCAGCGCCTCGGGGTTGCTGATCCCGATGAAGCGGGCGTTCTGCTCCCAGGTGAAGTCGGGCACGCCGTACCGTTCGAGCAGCAGGCGCACCGACTCGTAGGCATTCGGCTCGCTGTCCACGAGGGTGCCGTCCAGGTCGAAGATGACCGAAGGAGTCCCTTCGGGCGATGAGTTCATGGAAGCCATGATCTCAGCCGGGCGGTCGGTGGCCTTCCGGTGCGTCAGCCTCGGACGGGCCTTGGCCCCGGCCGGGTGGCGCCGCCCGGCCGACCGACTCCACGAGCGGGAGCAGCCGGTGCGGGACCCGTTCGCGCAGAGCCACCTCGGTCCGCGTCCTGACGACGCCCGCTAGCTGGATCAGCCGCTGGATCACGTCCTCCAGGTGGCCGTTGTCCCGCGCGACCACCCGGGTCAGCAGATCGCCGCCGCCCGTGGTGGAGAACGCCTCGACGATCTCCGGCACCGCGGCGAGTGCCTCGCCGACGTCGTCGAGATGCCCCTGCGTCACCTCCAGGTGCACGAAGGCGAGCACCGGGTGGCCGAGGGCGGCGGGGGAGAGGAACGGACCGCTGCCGGTGATCACGCCATCGCGTTCGAGGCGGTCGATGCGGGCCTGGAGGGTGCCCCGGGCGATCGACAGGATGCGCGCGTACTCGCGCACGCTCGTCTGCGGCTGCTCGATGAGCAGCCGCAGGATCCGGGTGTCGAGCGCGTCCACCGCCATGGTCCGCCGGCCTTCCCTGGTACGTCGGTCGGGGCAGCGACTGTACCAATGGCACATCGCCGGTCTGCCGAGCCGGAGGCTGCCGGACCCGAAGGGAACGGTGAGGAACGGCTCGACGCCCGGTGCGGCAGGAGTGTGGTCGACGGTGCTGCCTTGAGCGTGCCCGGAGGCAGAAGGCGGCGCGTGGTCGTAGACAGAGGCCATGAGTGAAGCAAAGGCGTCGTGGCGCCCGGGTGAGATCGTGCCCGCCGGCGGGATCTACGCATGTGACTGCAGCGGAAAGCATCACTGGAGCACGGACGTGAAGGGGCACCGCTTCCCGCCGCTTCCGCATGGCTGCCCGGGAAAGTTCTGGACGCTGCAGCCCCAGGCCCATCCCGAGAATTTCCTGGGCTGACCCGGAGCCGTCCAGCCGGAGGGCGCTGCCGACTCCCCGGCCCTCCTTCGGGCAGCGCTGAAAGCGCCGGTCCGTTTCCCCTCCCCGACAAGCCCACAACTCACATGGCATTTATCATGAATATGTGCTGCAAGCCTGAATGGAGGGCGTCATGATCGTCATCGGCGTCATTCTGCTCATCATCGGACTCATCACGGGACTTGGTTTCCTGTGGACCATCGGGATCATCCTGCTTGTCATCGGTGCTGTGCTCTGGGTGCTCGGCGCGCTGGGCCACGCCGTGGGAGGCCGACGGCACTACTGGTAGCCGTCACAGAGGTTGTCGCAGGACCGCCACACCGGGAGCGGCGACGACGGCGTCACGGCTGCGGACGCTTCCATTCGAACATCAGTATGGTCGCGTCGTCACGGAGGCCGGTGCTCTCCGATTCCAGGAGGGAGTGGATGAGCCGGCGCAGCGTCTCCGGTGCGAGTTCCCCCGCCGCGGCAGCGCGTACGACGTAGTCGACGAAGCGCTCGAGGCCGAACTCCGTTCCGTTGCGCATACGGGATTCGGTAGCGCCGTCCGTGTACATCAGCACGCGGTCCCCCGGCTCCAGGGTGATCTCATGGCACTGACGCGGGCGGGCGGCGAAGGTGGAGGGAAAGCCCATGGGCGGGTCCGCCTCTCCCTCCATCGCTCCGGGCACCAATGCCGTGCCACGGATGAGCAGCGGTGCCGGATGGCCGCAGTTGATCCAGCGCAGAACACCTGAGGCAAGGTCCAGTTGAGCGAGGACGCCGGTACAGAACTGCTCGGGAAGCCACTGCGACAGTGCCGCGTCCACGCTCTCGACGAGCAGGGGGAGGTCGGCTCCTGTACGACGCGCGTTGCGGCAGGCGGCCAGTGCGACGGATGTGGCGAGGCCGGAGGCCAGATCGTGCCCCATCGAGTCCAGGATCGATGCGTGCAGGGTCGTAGCCGTGAGGGCGTGGTCGAATCCGTCCCCGGCGATTTCGTAAGCCGGTTCCAGGACCGCCGTCGAGACGACGTGCGCCGTGCCGATCGTGCGGGGCGGCAGGAACGCCCGGAGCAGCTCGGCGGGCAACTGCATCGGTTCCGTGCGGGTCCGGCGCACGAAGGAGTCCTTGTAGGAGCGCTTCGAGGTGATCATCATCGCCAGGAGAGACGCGAGGGCCCGGGCGCGGCGCAGCAGCACAGGGTCCAGCGTCGCAGAGAGCACCCCCACCACACCGAGGCGTTCCGCGCCGTCCACCAGAGGCAGCCACACCGTCAGGCCGCTCACGTCCGCTTCTTCCACCCGCAACGACTGGGTGCGGTAGGCCCAGCCCGCCAGTGAGCCGTCGATGGCCAACTCCTGGCCATACCCCGTCAAGGGAACCAGCAGGCGCTGCTGGAGGTCGCTCAGGTAGACCTCGGAATGCTTCAGACCGAGGGCCTTGGAGCAGCGTTCCACCGCCGTGGTCAGGTCGACAGCCGAATTGGCCGGATCGGCCAGGAAATCGCCCAGGAGGCCATCGCCGGTCGTGGACGTCGTCATTCCTCCGCCTCCCACCTCTCGTCGTCTGCCTGCTCCACGTGGGTAGTCTCGCCCGGACGCGCGCCCTCCGCGCGGCGGGGAGCAACCCGAAAGCGCCGTGCGGAGGGCGCACGTCCGGGCGTGCAAGGGCCCGAGCACGGGCGACGCGGCGGACCCGGACGGCCCCGTCCTGGTGACGCTCCGGCTGCGTGCGCACCCCGGCCCGCATACCGAGCGGCTCCGCGACGAACGAGTAGGATTGATGCGTACTCCGGCAGGAGGCACACCCGTGGAGCAGGGCTCCGGGTGTGCGGGGCCGGGACTCCTGCCGCGTATGCGGGGAGCGTGACGGGGCGGCACCCGCCGGGCCTGGTGAACACGGATCGTGCGGCTGCTGATCGAGGGCAGGCCCGTGGGACCCGTCGCGAGGAGACGGCGATGCGGGGCCGGCCGTGACGCGGCAGGAACCAGGAAGGAGGAACAGCGGAGAACGGCGCACCCGAGAGCGAGGAGTGAGCGCATGCGTGCATTGACCTGGCAGGGGAGGCGGGACGTCCGGGTGACGTCCGTGCCCGACCCGGTCATCGAAAATCCGACGGACGTGATCATACGGGTCACATCGACCGGCATCTGCGGGTCGGACCTGCACCTGTACGAAGTACTCGGCCCCTACCTCGATCCCGGGGACATCCTCGGTCACGAAGCGATGGGCGTGGTCGAGGAAACGGGCGCAGAGGTCACCGCGCTGGCGCGCGGGGACCGGGTGGTGGTGCCGTTCAACGTCTCCTGCGGCGACTGCTTCATGTGTGACCAGGGGCTCCACTCGCAGTGCGAGACGACGCAGGTCAGGGAGTACGGCAGCGGCGCCGCCCTGTTCGGGTTCACGAAGCTCTACGGGCAGGTACCGGGCGGACAGGCCGAGCTCATGCGGGTGCCGTTCGGCAACACGCTTCCCGTCAAGGTGCCGGACGGCCCGGACGACGACCGCTTCGTCTATCTCTCGGATGTCCTGCCGACCGCGTGGCAGGCCGTGGAATACGCCGCCGTGCCGCCAGGCGGAAGTGTCACCGTGCTGGGACTGGGGCCGATCGGCGACATGGCCGCACGCATCGCCCTGCACCGCGGTGCGGGGCTGGTCATCGGGGTGGACCTGGTGCCCGAACGGCTGGCGCGGTCGGCTGCGCGGGGTGTCCAGGTAATGGATCTGCGGACGTACGGAAAGGGTGTGGCCGAAGCGGTCCGGGACCTCACCGCGGGCCGGGGCACCGACGCAGTCATCGACGCCGTCGGTCTGGAGGCCCACGGCGCACCGGTGGGCAAGGCGGCGCAATGGGCCACCGGCCTGCTGCCCGACGCCGCCGCGCGGACGCTGATGGAGCGTGTGGGGGTCGACCGCCTCACCGCTCTCCTGACCGCGATCGACGCGGTGCGCCGGGGCGGCACGATTTCCATCGTCGGCGTGTACGGAGGCGCTGTGGATCCGCTGCCGCTGTTGACCATGTTCGACAAGCAGATCCAACTGCGCATGGGGCAGGCCAACGTCAAGCGCTGGGTGCCCGCCCTCCTGCCGCTCCTCGTCGACGAGGACCCGCTCGGGGTGGACGGTTTCGCCACCCACCACCTGCCCCTCGACGCCGGGCCGCAGGCGTACGAGACGTTCCAGAAGAAGGAGGACGGCATGGTCAAGACGCTGCTCCGGCCATGAGGCCGTAGCCCCTGGACAAGGAGTCGCGGGAGTACGCCGGTCGTCGTCGGTGAGCGCCCGGTGACCGGCAGACCGTGAGGGCCGCGAGGGCGGATGCTCGGCCGGGGCCTGACCGGCCCCGTTCAGACAGTACGTGGTGGCAGCGGCCGCAGAGCGGGACCTTGGACGACGTCGCCGTCCACGCCGAACCTCGAACCGTGGCACGGACACTCCCAGGTGGTCTCCGCCTCGTTGAAAGAGACCAGACAGCCCAGGTGCGTGCAGCGCGCGGACACGGCGTGGACGTTTCCGTCTCCGTCGCGGTAGACGGCGCAGCGCCGCCCGTCGACGCGTACCACCGCGCCCGTTCCGGGAGTGATGTCGTCGACGGAGTCGACGTGGCTGCTCCTCAGCCGGTCACCGACGAAGTGCCGGGCCACCTCGGCCTGCTGCTTCAGCAATCCCATCCCTTCCCGAACGGTGGACCACAGCCGGCGCGGGTCGTAGAGACTCGCCCATTCGGGCTCGGTGCCGGTGAGCACCGAGGACAACAGCTGCCCGGCCATGGCGCCGCCGCTCATGCCCCAGCCCCCGAACCCGGTCGCCACATAGACGTGCCGCGCGCCGGGGTGGAAGCGCCCGACCAGGGGGACACCGTCGCTCACGTCGTTGTCCTGGGCCGCCCATCGGTAGGCCGTGGCGCCGACCGGGAAGTGCTCGTGCATCCATGCGTCCAGCCGCAGGAAACGTTCGTGACCGTCATCCGTCCCCGGCGTGAAGCTCTCACCGGTGACGATCAGCAGCCGCCGCTTCTCGTCGAGCGGCGCTGTGCGAACCGATCGTTTGCCGGCGTCCTCCGTGATGTACATGTGCTCCGGAGCCTCGGTCGCGGATACAGGAGCGGCTACGACGAGTTCGCGACGCGGTGACAGGCGCGCGAAGAGAAGCGCCCGGTCGAAGACGGGGTAGTGCGTGGCGACGACGACATCGGCAGCCGTGATCGTCGTGCCGTTCTCGGTGCTCACCCGGCAGGGGGCGCCCTCGGTGAGGCCGGTCACCCGGGTCCGTTCATGAATGACGCCACCGCGCGCGACGATCCCGTCCGCGAGGCCCAGAAGGTATTTGCGCGGGTGGAACTGAGCCTGGTGGCTGACACGTACGGCAGCGGCGACCGGGAACGGCAGGTCGGTCTCCGTCACGAAGCGTGCGTCCAGCCCCGCTTCCGAGGCTGC
This sequence comes from Streptomyces sp. NPDC005761, assembly GCF_040630635.1. Taxonomy (NCBI): domain Bacteria; kingdom Bacillati; phylum Actinomycetota; class Actinomycetes; order Kitasatosporales; family Streptomycetaceae; genus Streptomyces; species Streptomyces sp. NPDC005761. The sequence continues at coordinate 17,483 of NZ_JBEXXX010000037.1, forward strand.
CTGGGCCTCGGCCTCGAACATGGCACGCCGGTGCGGATCGGTGGTGTAGGTCAGAGCCGACGAGCCTTCGCAGTCGCAGTCGAGGCCCAGTTCGGCAGCCACCGCCCCGACCCGCTCGACAGCCGCCTGCTGCGAACGGGCGTACTGTCGCGCCCCCTCCCGGCCCCGTGTGCGGCGCAGGCGCTCGTAGACGAGGGAGTGGGCTGCGGTGAGCTTGGCCGTCGTGTACCCGCTCACCCCGGCGGCGATGCGATCCGCCTCCAGCAGGGTCACGTTCCGTCCGGCCACCGTCAGCTCCCAGGCGATGCTCAATCCGGCCATGCCGCCCCCGATGACGACGACGTCCGCCGTCGTGTCGGAGGCCGGTGCGGGCCGTGGGACGGCGGGCACCGTGGCCATCCAGTAGGACTCGGCCACGCCCGGCAGTTCAGATCGGTTGGTCATGGGCCACGTGTTCCCCCGATGGCCGCAACGATCCGGTCAGGAGAAGCTTCTTCGCCCGGGCGGCCCTGCGATTCCCGGTCCTGCGCCGGTCCACCCCTCCACGCCGGTGCTCCGGTGCGACGCGGCGGAGGGGTCTGAGTCCGAGCCCCGCTCACGCGGGCGGACGGGAAGGCGCCCACGACGGCCAGGGCCGGAACCCGACGGCCGGTTCTGCGGGTGCCGTTCCCGGCGCCGGCCCAGAGCAGCCGGCCGCCCATCCGGCGCGCGCTTCCGGCAGCCGGAGCCGTGCCCTCCTGTCCGGCGCCGGACGCGCACATTCGGTATCCGGACCTTACGATCTCGAAGGACGGTGCCGTTCACCCGGAGGAGCACGCCCACACCGGGCTGTGAACGGCTGAGCGCGAGCCGGGCGCCGCTGTCCGGGCGTGCGGGGACGGCCGCCTGCTGATCCGTCGTCGAACCCCCTCGCAGTGGGGTACGGAGCAGTGGGACGCTCCCTGTCCGCTCAGCCAGAGCCCGTGCTCCCCGGGCGCCCCGGTTTCCCGACGGGAAGGAACCGATATGACCCGCGCGGCTCTGTTCGATGTGGACGGAACCCTCGTCGACACCAACTACCTCCACGTCAGCGCGTGGTGGGAGGCTTTCCGGCAAGCGGGACACACGGTTCCGATGAGCGCCGTGCACCGGGCGATCGGCCTGGGATCGGACGACCTGATCGAGCATCTCCTCGGAGCCGACCGGGACCGGGACCAGGACGCGGGCATCAGCAGCACCCATTCCGCTCTCTACGCGACCTACTTCGGACGCCTGCCCGCGCTGGAAGGGGCGGCCGATCTCCTGCGCGCCCTGACAGCACGGGGGTGGACAGTGGTTCTGGCAACTTCGGCGACCGGTGCGGAACTCCAGGCATTGCGAAGGGCCCTCGATGCCGACGACGCGATCACCGACACGGCCAGCGCCGACGACGTGAGTGAGGGAAAACCGGCTCCCGAACCGATCCGGCACGCCATGGAGCTCGCCGGCGGGACCAGCGACGAGACGGTGTACGTGGGTGACTCGGTCTGGGACATGAAGGCCGCGACCAGCGCGTCGGTCACCGCTGTGGCGGTCCTCTCGGGCGGCATCCCCCGCGAGGACCTGGTGGATGCCGGGGCCGTCGAGGTGTACCGGGATCCGGCAGACCTCCTGGCGCACCTGGACACCGGCGTCATGTCCCGCATCGGTACGGCCGGCTGAGCCTCCACCCCGGACCTGCTGGGCGACGCGGCAGTCCGGGCTCGGAGGCGGGCGGACGTCAGGTGCAGGGCCCCCGTTCCTGCCGCGGCCTCGTGGCAGCACCGTGAAGGATCGCGCTGTTCCTCGAGACGAGATGCACCGGGCAGGGGGAGACGCCGGAGCACGCGAGGTCGAGGACGTATTGGTCCGATGGCTCTGCTATGGCCGAGCGGGAGGGTGAGATTATGGGCCATTGGTCCATAGGGTGGGGTCTCGGTTGAACCATTAGCCTCCCAGATGCTGAAATGGGACCATCAATGGCGCTGCGGGTCCCTCCGGGGATCTGTGTGGCGCCTTTCTCATGTCTGCGCTGATCCATGCGCGGGAGGGGCGGGGCAACTTGCTGAAGAGGGCGTTCGTCGCACCCGATCCGGGGCGGATCCGGCTGCGGTTCGCGTCCCGGGCCGTACTCGGCATCGGGCTCGCCGTCGGGCTGTGCGGAGCGGCAGGGCACTCGTTGACGGCGGCGATCACCGGTGGCCTGGCCGCGCTGCTCGCACTGTTCACAGTGACCGACCCGACCGTGCGAGGACAGGCAGTCACGACCGCGCTCCTCCCTGTTGCCGGTCTCCCGGTGCTCACCCTCGCGGCCGTGCTGCACGACATGCCCGTCGCGCGCGACCTGGCCTTCCTCGCGGTCGTGGGCGCGGGCGTGTACGCGCGGCGGTGGGGGCCCCGCGGACACTCGCTGGGCGTGTTCGGCTTCATGTCCTACTTCTCCGCCCAGTTCCTGCACACCGTGCCCGGCCGGCTGCCCCAGCTCTACGCGGCCGTGCTGCTGTCGCTCCTCGCGTCGTCGGTGGTGCGGTTCGGGCTGTGGTGCTACGAGAGGCGGCTCCCGGCACCCGTGGCAGTCGCCCCTCCTGCCGGGACGACGGGGCTCGGGCGGATCACGACGCGACAGGCCGTGCAGGCGACACTGGGGACCGCGTTCGCGCTCGCCGCAGGTCAGGTGCTCTCCGATCAGCGCTGGTACTGGGCGGTCGGCGCCACCTGGTGGGTGTTCGTGGCCACGGCCTCGCGAGGCGAGACCGTGGTGCGCGGGTTCAGGCGATTCCTGGGGACGGTGCTCGGAATCGGTCTGGGCTTCGCCGTGGCTGTGCCGCTCCACCACGAGCCGGTCGTGGCCGCCGTGGTCGTGGCGATGAGCGTGTTCGGGATCTTCTACTCCGCGGCTGTCTCCTACACCTGGATGATGCTGGCCGTGACCGTGATGGCGAGCATGCTCTACGGCCTGCTCGGCGTGCTGGACGCGGACCTGCTCATGCTGCGGGTGACCGAGACCGCGGTAGGTGCGCTCGGGGCCGTACTGGCCGTGCTGTTCGTGCTGCCCGTGACCACGCACTCGGTGACCGAGGCCTGGGTGGAGCGCGCGCTGCGGTGTGTGCACACGTGCACGGCGGAGGCCGCCGCCCGGCTCGCGGGCAGTGAGGAGGCCGACCCGCCGCGACGCGTCGGTGAACTGGAGGCGATCCTCGGCCGGGTACGCCTGTCGCTCGCCCCGCTGGTGCATCCGCTCAACCCGATGAGGGCCCGCAAGCGACGGGCTCGCCACGTGCTCGCGCTGCTCGACGACTGCGCCCGGGAAGTGCGCGGACTGGCCTCCGTGGCGGCGGACCCGGAAGCCTCCAACGACGCCCGGCTCGCCGCGGCCTGCTGGCGCGTCGAGAACGCGGTGGAGGCGCTCACCGCGCCCGTGCGCCCGGCCCGCGCAGTGGCGACCGCCGGCCTTCCGTCGCACCCGGCGGCGACGGATCCCGCCCTCGTTCACCTGCACGGCCTGGAGCGTGCGCTGGCCGAACTGGCTGGGCCCCTGCACGCCCCGCCCCGTACGCCTCTCGTCCCGGCCTGATCCCGTACCCCTGGTCCGGACCAGGCAGGGGCACTGCTACGGTCGCCGCGGAAGATCACGGCGGCCGCCGCCGTCGCGATCAGTCGGCGGAGAGAGGCAGTGCGGTGGTCAGCAGCAACGGTGCCGGGCGGGCATTCATCGGGTCGTTCACCTCGGCGGGCGGACGCGGCATCACCGTCGCCGCCGTGGACGAGGAGACCGGTGCCCTCACCGTCCTCGGTACGACGGACGCCGTTCCCGATCCCTCCTACCTCGCGCTCGGCCGGGGCACCGGCCCGGGCGGCGCGGTGCTGTACGCGGTGAGCGAGACCGAGCAGGGTGCGGCCGCGGCCCTCGACATCAGCCACGATGTTCCGCGGCCCCTCGGGGAGACCCGGCAGGTCGGCGGGAACGGCCCCACCCATCTCGCGCTGGCGGGCGGCCACGTGGTCACCGCCAACTACGGCTCCGGCAGCGTCACCGTCCTGCCCGTCCTCGCCGACGGGTCGCTCGGCGCAGCCGCCTGCGTACTCGCGCACGAGGGCAGCGGCCCGGTCGCCGAACGCCAGGAGGGGCCGCACGCCCATCAGGTCCTCCCCGACCCTACGGGGGAGTGGGTACTGAGCGTCGACCTCGGCACGGATTCCGTGCGGGTCAGCGCGCTCGGCCCGGAAACCGGGGAACTGCGCCCGCACGGTGAGACGGCACTGCGTCCCGGCACCGGCCCGCGCCATCTCGCGTTCCATCCCGCCGGCGGCCACGCCTATGTGCTGAACGAACTGGAGCCCACCGTCACGGTGTGCCGGTGGGACGCCACCGCCGGCGTCCTGGAAGCCGTCGGCGAGGCGCCCGTACTGCCGGCCGGGGTGAGCGGCGACGGCAGCCCGGCGAGCTATCCCTCCGAGGTCGTCGTCGCGCACGACGGCCGGTTCCTGTGGGTGGCCAACCGCGGCCACGACAGCATCTCCGTGCTCGCCCTCGACGCCACCGGCGAGCAGGCGTCGCTGGTCACGACGGTGAGCTGCGGGGGACACTGGCCGCGCGACCTCGCCCTCGACCCCACCGGCAGGCGGCTCTACGCCGCCAACGAGAGGTCGGGGAACGTCAGCTGGTTCGCCGTGGACCCGGAGACCGGCATCCCGGCTCCACAGGGGTCGCTGGAGGTCCCTGCGGCCTCCTGCGTGACCTTCGCCTGAGGAACGGCGTGTGCCCCGGGACCCGCCTGCGGGTCCCGGGGCACACGTGTGTCACCGATGGGGCGGGTGCCGTCCGTCCCGCTCCCGCGACGGACGGCCACCTTCCCGCGGCACGGATCAGTGGGTGTGAGCTCCCTGAGCCACCGCAGGAGCGATGCCGAGCGCGGTCGTGTACATCGACAGCACCAGCTTGCCGATCGCCGGGTACGCGCCGAGCGGCTCGGCGCTCGCGCAGCCGGCCTCCTTCACCGCGGCGTCCAGCAGTCCTTCGGCCACCTCGGGTCCCACCAGGTAGGGCGCCACGGCCAGCTGCAGCGAGCCGGAGCCCTTCAGCTGCTCGGCGATCGAGGCGACCGAGCCCTCGACGTCGAGCGCGGCGGCCATCACCGGCACCGCCAGCCGCGCGGCCAGCAGCATGCCGGTGATCCCCGCCGCCTGCACGGCCTCCTCGCCACCCACGGTGGCCAGCACGATGCCGTCGGCAGCCGTGGCCACGGTGAACAGCCTCGCGCGGTCCGCGCGGGCCAGACCGGCTTCGGAGAGGCGCACGTGCAGTGCCTCGGCGAGCAGCGGGTGCGGGCCGAGCACATCGGTCAGCTCGGCCTGAGCCCCGCTGTCCCCGATCGCGTGGCGTATCCGCTGCACCAGCGTGCTGTCGGGCCCCGCGAGCAGCGGCACGACGACGGCGGCCGGGCCCTCGGGCTCGGCGACCTCGCGGCCGGCGGCCCTGGCCTGCTCGAAGCGCGCGACGCGCTCGGCGGCGGCGTGGGCGAGAACCGAGGCGAGGGCGGGGTACTCGGCGTCGTCACCGTCGACGTAACCGATCAGGGCGTTCAGACCGGGCAGCTCGGAGCGGGCGATGCTGATGACCTCTTCGGCGAGACTGCGGCTGGCCGAGGAGGGGGTACCGGGAACGGCGAGAACGAGCGCGGCAGCGCCCTCAGGTGCGACCACGGGCTCCGGGCGGCGGTGCCGTCCGGACTGGCGAGGTCGCGGCATTCGTACTGGCAGGCCGGAAGCGGGCCCAGTGGGGGTGCTCATGGCGCCGCATGCTACTGGTTTTGGGTACCCCGCTGCTCGGGGAGGGGGCGGTCGAGCGTTGTCTGTCCGCATTTATCCGATCAGTGGCTTACCGGTCGACTGCCCTGCTCTGTCACCCCTGGGAAATGCCGGGTTCCTTCGGGGACACGGTGACCCGGAGCAGCGTCGGATGGAGCGGCAGGCGCAGACGATCCCTGGCGAGTGCCTGTGCGATGCGCAGCGAACCGATCAGCGGATCACCCGAACCGGGGACCGTCCGTGCCTGCGGGAGCTGCCGCGTCAGCGCCTCGCGCAGCGGAACGAGCAGTGGCTCGCCCATGCGGAACAAGCCACCGGTCAGTGCCACTTCGTACGCCGCGTCCCCCGCGCCCGCCTTCGGGCACACCGCAGCGGCCGCCTCGGCGATGTGTCCGGCGGCGTCGCGGAGGATGCCCTCGGCTACGGGATCGTGCGCCGCGCACGCGGCCACCTCGGGAGCGAACGAGGCCAGGACCGCAGGCCGGTCGGTGCGCGGATAGAGCAGTCCGGGCAGGCCGGGGGCGGGGCCGAACACCGTCTCCAGCCTGGCCAGCAGGGCCGGGGAGCCACCGCGCCGCCCGTCATGGGCGCGCATCGCCGCGTCGAGTCCGGCCCGGCCGATCCAGGCACCACCCCCGCTGTCGCCCAGCAGGTGCCCCCAGCCGTCGGCCCTTCGCCACCGGGTGAGATCCGTACCGAGCGCGATCAGGCCGGTACCGGCCGCCACGACCGCACCGGGCCGCTGCCCGACCGCCCCCGCGTACGCGGTCACCGCGTCGGCGGCCAGTGCCAGCTGCCGCAGTCCGAACGCGGCGGCCATGGCCGCAGGCAGTTCGGCGCGCAGCTGGTCGCCCAGCGTGGCCATGCCGGCCGCCCCGATCGCGGCGGTGGCGATCCGGCCGTCGCCGCCGTGCCGGGAGAGCAGGTGCCGGACGGTGGGCAGCAACTGATCGAGGAGGTGTGCGGCGTCGATGCCCAAGGGGCCGGTCCGCACCGGTTCGGCGCACGCCGACGTGGCCAGGGGCGCTTCACCGTCCACTGTGCCCAGTGCCACCCTCAGCCCGGAACCGCCCGAGTCGACCCCGAGGACGAACGCGCCGGGCACATGCCCGTGTGACTCCATGGACCGGCTCCTGTAGGCAGGGAATGACGGCGGCAGCCTATCTCCAGGCCTCTCGGGACGGGCCGGTGGAGTCGGCGACGCACCTCCCCGGTCCGCCTGTTCACCGCAGGCGGGGGAGCCGCAGGGTGCCTGCTGTTACGCCGGTAGGGTGAGGCCCGTGACAGCGCGACCGTTGAACGAAGTTGTGGAGCCCGGGTGGGCCCAGGCGTTGGCCCCCGTAGCGGGACGCATCGCCGAGATGGGGGACTTCCTGCGGGCGGAGGTCGCGGCAGGCCGGACGTACCTGCCGTCGGGGGCGAACGTGCTGCGCGCGTTCCAGCAGCCGTTCGACGAGGTGCGCGTGCTGATCGTCGGTCAGGACCCCTATCCCACCCCGGGGATGGCCGTCGGGCTGAGCTTCTCGGTCGCACCCGAGGTCGGCCGGCTTCCGGGCAGCCTGGAGAACATCTACCGCGAGCTGCACACGGATCTGGGGCTTCCCCGGCCGTCGAACGGTGACCTGACCCCGTGGACGCGCCAGGGCGTGCTGCTGCTGAACAGGGCGCTGACGACCGCACCCCGCAAGCCGGCCGCCCACCGCGGCAAGGGCTGGGAAGAGGTCACCGAGCAGGCCATCCGGGCGCTGGTGGGGCGGGGCACCCCGCTGGTGTCCATCCTGTGGGGCCGCGACGCCCGCAACCTCCGGCCTTCGCTGGGGGACTTCCCGGCGATCGAGTCCGCCCATCCGTCCCCCATGTCGGCGGACCGAGGCTTCTTCGGTTCGCGTCCCTTCAGCAAGGCCAACGAGTTCCTGGTCCGCCAGGGGGCGCAGCCGGTGGACTGGCGCCTCCCGTAGCGAGGGCGGGCACTCGTTGCCCCCCGCGGGCCCGGGCCCACCGGCGGCTCGGCGCCTCCCGGTCACCCGTCGATCGTGGCCGCCCGGACGCACAGGACGTCAGGCAGGTGCGAGGCGAGCTGCTGCCAGCTGTCCCCGTCGTCCGCGCTCGCGTACACCTCCCCGTTGCGGTTGCCGAAGTACACACCGGCCGGGTCGGCGTCGTCGGTGCAGAGCGCGTCGCGCAGCACCGTGCCGTAATGCGCGTCGTCGGGCAGCCCCGACGACAGGGGTTCCCAGCTGCTGCCCGCATCGGTGGTCCGGAAGACGCGGCAGCGGTGCCCGGCCGGAACCCGGTCGGCGTCGGCGTTGATCGGGAAGAGGTACGCCGTGTCCGCGCGGTGCGGATGTGCCGCCACCGCGAAGCCGAAGTCGGAGGGCAGGCCCGCGCCGATGTCCGTCCAGCTGCCCCCGGCGTCGTCGCTGCGGAACACCCCCCAGTGGTTCTGGAGATAGAGCCGGTCGGGATCGACGGCGTCCCGGCTGACCTTGTGGACGCACTGGCCGAACTCCGGGTCCGGATCGGGCAGGAAGACCGCCGACACCCCCCTGTTCGCGGGTGTCCAGCTCTCTCCGCCGTCCGCCGTTCTGAACACCCCGGCGGTGGAGACGGCGACCGTGACCGACTGCGGGTCCCGCTCGTCCGTCAGTACCGTGTGCAGCCCCTCTCCGCCGCCGCCCGGTACCCATTTCGAGCGCGTCGGATGCTCCCAGAGCGGGCGCACCAGCTCGAACGACTCGCCCCTGTCCTGCGAACGGAACAGTGCGGCCGGCTCGGTGCCCGCGTACACGACGTCGGGCGCCTCGGGGCCCGCGGGATGCAGCTGCCAGACCCGTTCCAGCGAGGTCCCGGTGAACTCCGGGAACTTCACTGCCGGTTGCTTGGGCTCCACCCAGCTCGCGCCCAGGTCGTCGGAGTGGAACACGGACGGGCCCCAGTGCGCGCTGTCGCCGCCCACCAGCAGCCGGGGGGCGTCGCCGCGCTTGTCGATACCGATCGAGTAGATCGCCTGCGCGTTGAAGTGCGGGCCGTCGAACTCCCATGCGCCACCGCTCCTGCGGCCGATGAAGAGCCCCTTGCGGGTGCCGACGGTGAGCAGAACATCGGTCATGACCGAACCTCCCGAAACGCCGTTGTGCCGGATACGCGCCAGTCTGCACCCAGCCACTGACAGTGGCGCGCAGGACGGCTCCGGACACCGCCGCTTCCGCGGCGGACGACGGGGTTCGTGCGTCCGACGCCTCAGGGCCTCTCGGGCGGTTTCGGACGGGTGAGGAGACGGGTCGTGCTTCCGTCGTCCTCGGCGATGTCACGGACGTGACGGAAGCCGATCCGGTTCAGCAGGGCGAGCGACGGCTCGTTGGCCGCGTCCACCGTCGCGTGCACCTCGGTCAGACCCAGGGTGCCGAAGCCATGGCTGACCAGCGTCTCGGCGATCTCGGTGCCCAGCCCCTGGCCCCACGCCGCCGGGGCCACCGCGTAGACGATCTCGTGGCCGTCCACGCCGGGTGTGGGGGACGGCTTGATCTCGGCATGCCCGACCGCACGCCCGCGGTGCCGGACCACCCAGACGCCGAACAGGTCCTGCGCGTACACCTTCGTGAAGAGCCGCCCGAACAAGGCACGGTCCTCGGCCTCCGCGTCCACGCCGTCGCCCATCCAGCGCCCCACCCGGGCATCCTGGAAGAGGGCGACGAAGTCCTCCTCGTCGGCGGGTGCGTACGGCTCCAGCAGCAGGCGTCGCGTGTGCAGGACAGGCGTCTTCATGCCGCGCGACGGTAGCGAGGCCCCACCGCCGCCGCAACCGACTTGATCAGCGGCCGGGAGCGGCCGTGCTGCTGCGGACCACCAGGTTCGTTGCCAGGTCGACGCGGGTGGTCGCGGGCTGCCGGCCCCGGCCGAGGTCGAGCACCAGCCGGGCCGCGGTCTCGGCCATCTCTATGAGCGGCTGGCGCACCGTGGTCAGCGGCGGCCCGATCCACCGGGTGAGCGGCAGGTCGTCGAAGCCGACCACACTGAGGTCCTCGGGGATGCGCAGTCCCAGTTCCCGCGCGGCCTCGTACACACCGAGTGCCTGGAGGTCGTTCCCGGCGAAGATGGCGGTCGGCCGGTCCGCCATGCGCAGCAGTTCCATGCCGGTGGTGTACCCGGCCTCGTGCTGGAACTCGCCCTCGCGGACCAGGGCGGGATCGATCGGCAGGCCCGCGGTTTCGAGGGCGGCACGGTAGCCGTCCACCCGGGCGCGGCTGCACATCATGCGCGACGGGCCGCTGATGACCCCGATCCTGCGGTGCCCGAGCCCGGTGAGGTGGCGGGTGGCTGCGAGCCCGCCCTGCCAGTTCGTCGTCCCGACGGACGGGATGTCGTCGCCGGGGTCGCCGGCCGGGTCGACCACCGCGTACGGGATGTTGCGGCTGGTCAGCTGGGCGCGCTGGGCGGCGGTGAGGTCCGACAGGACCAGGATCACCCCGACCGGCCTGCGGGCCAGTACGCCGTCCACCCAGGTCTGCCCGGGGGTGAGGCGGCCCGCGCTCTCCGAAAGGACCAGGCTCAGGCCCTCCTCGCGCGCGACGTTCTCCACGCCGCGCACGACCTCCATGGCCCACGCACTGTCCAGCTCGTGGAAGACCAGATCGATCAACTGCGACTGGGTGGTGGAGCCGCGTCTGCGGCGGTAGCCGTGCAGCAGCAGCAGTTCCTCGACCTTGGTGCGCGTGCCGGGGGCGACGTCGGCCCGCCCGTTCAGCACCTTCGAAACTGTCGGAGCCGAGACTCCGGCCGCTCGGGCGATTTCCGCCAGGGTGGCGGTGCCGTCCGACGACTCGCCGGCAGGCGCATTCTCCTGATGTGACTGGACGTTTGCGGGGCTCATGCAGGGAATCGTAACTGCCCGCCGCCAGCAGGGAGGGGTGGGGCCCCGAGGAAAATTCCCTCGCCCGGACCTCTTGACTGGCCCGAAACACGACCGTACGGTTCCGGCAACATTCGCAAGCAGGGCCGAAACATTCGACAGAGGTGCGGTCATGGGGTCGGGAATTTTCACTCAGAGTACGCGTGTATCGAGATGGACCGCAGCCGGTGCGGCCATCGTGATGGCAGGCGTGCTGGCGGGCTGCGGGTCGGGTGGCGACAGCGGCGGTGACGGCGGCGGCACCCTCACCGCGTACGTCTACGGCGACGACGCGGTCAAGGTGCAGGACGCTGCGGTCAAGGAGTTCAACAAGACCTCGAAGGTCAAGGTCAAGCTTGTTTCGGTGCCGGGCACCGAGTACGTCAACAAGCTGCGGAGCGCCATGGGCTCCCCGAGCGCCCCCGACATCTTCTTCAACTGGGGCGGCGGCTCCATCAAGCCGTACGTCGACGCCAACCAGCTGGTCGACCTCACGTCGACGGTGAAGAACGACGCCACGCTCAAGGACGGTTTCCTGCCGTCAATCGTCACCGCCGGTGGCCTCGACGGGAAGACCTACGGCATCCCCATGCGCGGCATGCAGCCCGTGATGCTCTTCTACAACAAGACCCTCTTCGCCGAGAACCACGTCGAGCCCCCCAAGACGTGGGAGGACCTGCAGAAGGTCATCACCACCTTCAAGGGCAAGGGCATCACCCCGTTCGCTCTCGGAGGCTCCGACAAGTGGCCCGAGCTGATGTGGATGGAGTACCTCCTGGACCGGATCGGCGGCCCCGACGTCTTCCGGAAGATCCAGAACGGCGACACCTCCGGCTGGGGCGACCCGGCCGTGCTCAAGACGGCCCAGACCGTCAAGCAGCTGGTCGACGACGGTGCCTTCGGCAAGAACTTCAACTCCGTCGACTACGGCAACGGAGGCGCACCCACCCTGCTCAACAAGGGCAAGGCCGCCATGCACCTGATGGGCTCGTGGGAGTACTCGACCCAGCTGGGCAAGGCGCCCGAGTTCGCCAAGAAGGACCTCGGCTGGACGGCGTTCCCGACAGTGGCCGGCGGCGTCGGTGACGCGGCGAACGTGGTGGGCAACCCCACCAACTACTGGTCGGTCAATGCCCGGACCAAGCACAAGGACGCGGCCATAGCCTTCCTGAAGGCCATGGCGGCCAAGTCCTACAGCCAGGCCCTCGTCGACAACGGTGACGTCCCGACCACGTCGAACGCCGCCTCCATGCTGAGCGGATCGCCCAACCCGAAGTTCGCCACCGACCAGTACGACATGGTCCAGAAGGCCCCGGACTTCACACTCTCCTGGGACCAGGCACTGGAGTCCCGGTACGCCACCCCGCTGCTCACCGAGATCAGCAAGCTGTTCGCCGGTAAGTCGACCCCCGAGCAGTTCGTCGCCGCGATGAAGGCCGTCAAGTAACAATGTCCCACGTCTCTTCGTACAAAAAGGTGCGCGGAGGAAGGAAGGCGGCCGTCGGCAACGTCGGCCGCCCCCCGGTGGCCTGGGCCGTGCCCGGCATCCTCTTCTTCGCCCTATTCGCGATCGTCCCACTGGCGATCGCCGTCTACCTCTCCTTCTGCCACTGGGACGGACTGAACTCCCCGACACCCGTCGGCACGGACAACTGGACCCGGCTGTTCAAGGACCCGGAGTTCCGCCAGGCCGCGTGGCTCAGCCTGCTCCTCACCACGATCAGCTGGGCCTTCCAGACCCCGGTGGCGCTGCTGCTCGGCGTCTGGGCGGCGGGCAGGCAGCGCAGCCGAGCGGTGCTCTCGGCGGTCTTCTTCATCCCGCTGCTGCTCTCCACCACCGCCATCGCCATGCTGTTCCACGCGCTGCTCGATCCCAACTTCGGGGTCATCAAGACGATCGGCCCCTGGTTCGGGATCGATCCGAACATCATGGGCTCGTCGACCGGCGCGCTGCTCACCGTGGCCTTCGTCGGCGGCTGGCAGTTCATGCCGTTCCACACCTTGATCTATCAGGGCGGCACCCGGCAGATCCCCCAGGTCCTGTACCAGGCCGCGGAGATCGACGGCGCCGGCATGCTCCGCCAGTTCTTCCACATCACCCTGCCGCAACTGCGGAACACCATCACGACCTCGTCGGTCCTGATGATCGTCGGCTCGCTGACGTACTTCGACACCGTGCTGATCATGACCAAGGGCGGTCCCGGCACGGACACCACCGTGCTGCCGTACCTGATGTACCGGACCGGCTTCCAGACCTACGACCTCGGCTATGCCGCGGCGATCGCCACGGCCCTTGTCGTGGTGGCCACCGCCCTGTCGCTGATCCTGGTCCGCTTCAGCGGTTTCGGGAACATGCGGTCCACCCGGGAAGGTATGTGACGAGATGTCAATCGACACCCGCCCCGTGGCGCGCCCCACGTCGCCCGTGACCCGGAGCCGGCTGGCCGCCTCCCGGCGCCGCAGGAAGTGGGGCAACCCACTGGCCGGCCTGGGCTCGCTGGTCTGGCTGCTGCTCGTGGTCGTCCCGCTCTACACCCTGGTCTCCTCGTCCCTCATGCACCAGGACGAGGCCCTCAACGGCGATCCGCTGGCCGTTCCGACCGACCCGACGCTCGACAACTACCGCACCGTGCTCGACAGCGGCTTCTCCTCGATGCTCACCAACACGGCCGTCGTCGCCGTGGCCACGGTCGCCATCGTCCTGCTGCTCGCGGTGCCCGTCGCGTACGTCGCGGTACGGACCCGCAGCCGGCTCTCTTCGCTGGCCTTCCGGACCTTCCTGCTCGGCGTGGCCATCCCCGCGCAGGCCGTGATCGTGCCCCTGTACCTGCTGATCAGCAAGATGGGTCTGTACGACAGCCTGCCGGCCATCATCCTGCCGACCGCGGCGTTCGCGATGCCGGTGGCCGTGCTGATCCTCAGCGGCACCATGCGTGATGTCTCCGAGGAGATGTACGAGGCGATGGCGCTCGACGGCGCGACGCCCCTTCGCATGCTGTGGCAGCTGGCGATCCCGATGTCCAAGGCGGGCATCAGCACGGTGGCCATCTACACGGCTCTCCAAGCGTGGAACGGCTTCCTCTTCCCGCTGATCCTGACCCAGTCGGAGGAGAACCGGGTGCTCACGCTGGGCCTCTTCAACTTCATGTCCCAGTTCGGGGTCAACGTGCCCGCCGTGCTGGCCGCGATCGTGCTCTCCGTCGTGCCGATCTTCGCCGTGTACCTCGTGGCACGGAAGGCACTGGTCAACGGACTGATGGGGGTGGGCGGCAAGTAGCGCTCAACGCCGCCCCGCACCACCGTACTCATGAGAGGAACCCCTGCCCCCATGGCAATCCCCGCTGTCCCGCACGCCCGCAGCACCGGAGCGGCCCCGCCCGTCGACGGCCCCTGGCGCGACCCCTCCCTCACCCCGGAGGAGCGGGTGGCCGATCTGGTCCCCCGGATGACCCTGGAGGAGAAGGCCGCCCAGCTGTACGGAATCTGGGTCGGCGCCGATGCCGAGGGCGACGGGGTCGCCCCGCACCAGAACGACATGGTCGACCCGGTCGACTGGGACGACCTGACGACCCGCGGCCTCGGCCAGCTCACCCGGCCGTTCGGCACCGCCCCGGTCGACCCCGGCGTCGGGGCCCTGGCCCTGGCCCGTGCCCAGGAACGGATCGTCGACGCCGGCCGCTTCGGCATCCCCGCCCTCGCGCACGAGGAGTGCCTGGCCGGCTTCACCACCTGGGGCGCCACCGCCTACCCCGTCCCCCTGTCGTGGGGCGCGGCCTGGAACCCGGACCTGATCGGCGAGATGGCGCACCGGATCGGCGCCGACATGCGTGCCGTCGGTGTCCACCAGGGCCTAGCGCCGGTTCTGGACGTGGTGCGTGACCTGCGCTGGGGCCGGGTCGAGGAGACCATCGGCGAGGACCCGTATCTGGTGGCCACCATCGGCACCGCCTACGTCCGCGGACTGGAGTCCGCCGGGATCATCGCCACGCTCAAGCACTTCGCCGGATACGCGGCCTCCGCCGGCGCCCGCAACCTCTCCCCGGTGCGGGCCGGGGCGCGTGAGATGGCGGACGTCATCCTGCCCCCCTTCGAGATGGCGCTGCTGGAGGGCGGGGCGCGTTCGGTGATGCACTCGTACGCCGAGATCGACGGTGTGCCCGCGGCCGCAGACCCGGCCCTGCTGACCGAACTCCTGCGGGACACCTGGGGATTCACCGGGACCGTCGTCGCCGACTACTTCGGCATCGGCTTCCTGGAGACCCTGCACAAGGTCGCCGCCGACCGCGTGGGCGCCGCCAGGCTCGCCCTGGCCGCAGGCGTCGACGTGGAGCTGCCCACCGTCCGCAGTTACGGCGACGTCCTCGTCGCCGCCGTACGGGACGGGGCGGTGGACGAGGCACTCGTCGACCGGGCCCTGCACCGCGTACTGCTGCAGAAGTGCGAACTCGGACTGCTCGACCCGGACTGGTCGCCGCTGCCCGCCGTGCTGAAGGGCGGAGTGCCCGCTGACGCCCGCGACACCGTCGACCTCGACCCGCCGGAGAACCGGGCCCTGGCCCGGGAACTCGCCGAACAGGCCTGTGTGCTGCTCGCCAACCCCGGCGGCACGCTGCCGCTGCGGGACGCCGGGCGGATCGCCGTGGTCGGACCCCGAGCCGACGACGCGCTGGCCATGCTCGGCTGCTACTCCTTCCCCAGCCATGTCGGCGTCTCGCACCCCGAGTCCGAGATGGGGATCGACGTGCCGACGGTCCTGGAGTCGCTGCGCGGAGAGTTCCCCGGATCCGGCGTCGACTTCGCCGTCGGCTGCGAGGTGGACGGCACGGACACCTCGCGGATCGCGGAGGCCGCCCGGCTGGCCGGGGAAGCCGATGTCTGCGTCGCCGTGCTCGGCGACCGGGCCGGACTGTTCGGACGCGGTACTTCGGGCGAGGGCTGCGATGCGACCGATCTCTCGCTGCCCGGTGTGCAGGGTGAGCTCCTCGATGCCCTGCTGGCCACCGGTACCCCGGTGGTCCTGGTGCTCCTGACGGGCCGCCCGTACGGGCTGGGACGCTGGGCGGACCGGGCGGCAGCGGTCGTGCAGGCCTTCTTCCCGGGCGAGGAGGGAGGCCCGGCGCTGGCGGGTGTGCTCTCCGGCCGGGTCAACCCCTCAGGCCGGCTGCCGGTGGGCGTTCCGCAGGGTCCGGGCGGTCAGCCGTGGACGTACCTGCAGCCGCCCCTGGGACTGGCGAGCGGGGTCAGCAACCTGGACCCGACACCGCTGTACGCCTTCGGGCACGGCCTGTCGTACACGACCTTCGACTGGGAGCAGGGCGATCCCGACCCTGTCGAGATCCCCACCGACGGCTCCGCCGACGTCGAGGTCACGGTCCGCAACACCGGGGAGCGCGACGGCGCCGAAGTGGTACAGCTCTACCTCCATGACCCGGTGGCCCAGACCACCCGGCCGCAGGCCCGCCTGATCGGCTACGCCAGGGTGCCGCTCGCCGCCGGCGCGGCGGCCAGGGTCCGGTTCCGCTTCCACGCGGATCTGGCGTCCTTCACCGGCATCGCCGGCCGTCGCGTCGTCGAGCCCGGCGCACTCGAACTGCGGCTCGCCACCTCCAGCGACGAGGCCGGCATCCGCCGGACCCTGAGGCTCCGGCTCACCGGTCCCGAGCGCATCGTCGACCACCGGCGGCGGCTCGTCTGCGGCACGTCGGTCGAGCCCGCCCCCGTGCCGGAGCCGGCCGCGTACTGACCGGCACGGCCCGCACAGCCGCACCATCCCCCTCGTGAACCTCCCCGCCGCCACGGTGCGGCCTCGCCGCCGGATGCGGGGAGGTTCACGAAACTTTCGAAGCATCTCCATCGAACGCGCGTCGATCCCGGCCCCGATGTCGCGGAAGACGTGTCCACCGGAACGGGAAATGTCATGCGCAAGACAACGCGAGCCGCCATGGTCGGCACCGCCGCCGCGGCCCTGCTCGTCTCCTCCTTCACCCTCAGCGCCTCGGCGGCCCCGGAGCACTCCCGCTCCCACGGGAAGCCGAAGCCCCCCGCCGCCGGCACCCTGGGCGGTCTCGGCCTGCGGGCCGACCTGCGCATCGGCACGGCGGTCGACATGGCGGCACTGGCCGCGGACGCGCCCTACCGGGCCAAGGCGGCCGGCGAGTTCACCTCCGTCACCCCGGAGAACGTCATGAAGTGGGAGGTCGTCGAGAAGGAGCGGGGCACCTACGACTGGGCCGCCGCGGACGAGCTGGTCGACTTCGCCGAAGCCCATGGGCAGCTGGTGCGCGGCCACACCCTGCTCTGGCACAACCAACTGCCGGCCTGGCTCACCGAGGGGGACTTCAGCGCCGACGAGTTGCGCGCCGTCCTGCGCAAGCACATCACCGACGAGGCCGGCCACTTCAGGGGCCGGATCTGGCAGTGGGACGTCGTCAACGAGGCCTTCGACGACGACGGCACCCTGCGCGACAGCATCTGGCTGCAGAAGCTCGGCCCCGGCTACATCGCGGACGCCTTCCGCTGGGCCCACCAGGCCGACCCCAAGGCCAAGCTCTTCATCAACGACTACAACATCGAGGGCGTCAACGCCAAGAGCACGGCCCTCTACGAGCTGGTCGTGGAGCTGCGCAAGCAGCACGTACCGATCGACGGCGTCGGCATCCAGGGACACCTCTCCGTCCAGTACAACGCTCCGCACGACATCGCCGACAACATGAAGCGGTTCGACGATCTCGGTCTGGAGACCGCGATCACCGAGGCGGACGTCCGCATCCCGATGCCCTCCGACAGCACCCGGCAGGAGGCCCAGGCCGAGGGGTACGACGTGCTGCTGCGCGGCTGCCTGCTCACCCGCCGCTGCACCGACTTCACCGTGTGGGGCTTCACCGACAAGTACTCCTGGGTCCCCGGCACCTTCGAGGGGGAGGGCGCGGCCAACCTCTTCGACGAGAACTACGCGGCCAAGCCCGCGTACAAGGCCCTGACCCAGGACCTGAAGCTCGCCGCCGGCCGGAACTGAAGGGGAGGCGATGACCACGGGCACGGAAGGGCGCCGCGATGACTGACAGCCTCCGGATCACGGGAGTGAGAATCACCCCGGTGGCCTTCCGGGACCCGGCGTTGCTGAACGCCGTGGGTGTGCACGAACCCTACGCACTGCGGGCGATCGTCGAGGTGGACACCGGCGAAGGGCTCGTCGGGCTCGGCGAGACCTATGCCGACGAGGGCCATCTGCGCCGCCTGCGGGCAGCAGCGGGCGCCCTCACCGGGATGGACGTGTACGCACTCGGCGCCATGCACCGCAAGGTGGCCGAGATCCTCGCCGGGGACGACGGAACCGGCGGGTCGGGTCTGACCGGGATGATCACCACCAGCAGCGCCGTCGACCGGGTGTTCTCCCCGTTCGAGGTCGCGTGTCTGGACCTGCAGGGTAAGGCCGCCGGCCGCCCTGTCAGCGATCTGCTGGGCGGGGCGGTACGGAACTCCGTTCCGTTCAGCGCCTACCTCTTCTACAAATGGGCCGGGCACCCCGGTGGCGAACCCGACGACTGGGGCGCGGCGCTGGATCCGGACGCCGTCGTCGCCCAGGCCCGGCGCATGATCACCGAGTACGGGTTCACCGCGGTCAAGCTCAAGGGCGGCGTCCGGCCTCCGGAGGAGGAGATCGAGGCGGTCCTGGCCCTGCGCGAGGCCCTTCCCGGGGTACCGCTCAGGCTCGACCCGAACGCGGCCTGGAGCGTGCCGACTTCGGTCGCCGTGGCCCGCAGGCTGGAGGGGGCCCTCGAATACCTGGAGGACCCCACCCCCGGACTCGCCGGCATGGCGGAGGTGGCGCGCCAGACACCCATCCCGCTCGCCACCAACATGTGCGTCGTCGCCTTCGAGCAGCTGGCCCCCGCCGTCCGGCAGAACGCCGTCCAGGTGGTGCTCTCCGATCATCACTACTGGGGCGGTCTGCACCGTTCGAAACTGCTTTCCGGGATCTGCGACACCTTCGGCATGGGGCTGTCCATGCACTCCAACTCCCATCTCGGCATCAGCCTTGCCGCGATGACCCACCTGGCAGCCGCCACACCCCACCTCACCTACGCCTGCGACACGCACTGGCCGTGGAAGACGGAGGACGTCGTCGAGCCCGGCGTGCTCGAGTTCGCCGACGGCGCGGTCCAGGTCCCCGACGGACCGGGGCTGGGTGTGGAGATCGACCAGGACGCGCTGGCCCGGCTGCACGAGCAGTACCTCGGCTGCGGTCTGCGCAACCGGGACGACACCGGCTACATGCGTCGGATCGACCCGGGCTACGAGAAGAAGTCACCGCGCTGGTGACCCGCCGCGGAGCCCGCCATCGGCTCCGCGGCTCCCGCTCCATCCCCCTTCACAGGAGACCGAGGATCTGTCATGGCCCCTCTCGACTGGGCCGCCCTGGGCGGCTACTTCCTGGTGATGCTGCTGATCGGTCTCTGGTCGCACAAGCGCGTCGGTGACGTCAGCGACTACTTCACCGGTGGCGGCCGGATGCCCTGGTGGCTCTCCGGCATCTCCCACCACATGTCCGGCTACAGCGCCGCCGTGTTCGTCGCGTACGCCGCCATCGCCTACAGCTACGGAATCACCGTCTACATCTGGGCGTTCCTGCCGCTGGCCCTCGGCACCGGCGTCGGCGCCTGGCTGTTCGCCCCGCGCTGGAACCGGCTCCGGCAGCGGTACGCCGTCGCCTCGCCGCTGGAGTACCTCGCCAAGCGGTACAACGTCCCCACCCAGCAGGCGCTCGCGTGGAGCGGCGCCCTGCTCAAGGTCTTCGACGTCGCCGCCAAATGGGCATCGGTGGCGGTCCTGCTCAACGTGTTCACCGGAATGTCCATGACGGCCGGCATCCTGATCACGGGGGTGGTCACCCTGCTGTACTGCACCGTCGGCGGGCTGTGGGCCGATGCGCTCACCGACTTCGGCCAGTTCATCATCCAGGGCTTCGCGGCCCTGGCCATGGTCTGGGTCGTCCTCGACAGGCTCGGCGACGGCATATCCGGCCTCGGCACGATCTGGCACAGGCTGCCGGAGGGACACGGCCATCCGCTGGTGGGCCCGTACACCGCCACCTTCCTCGGCGCGTACGTCGTCGTGAAGCTCTTCGAGTACAACGGCGGCATGTGGAACCTGGCCCAGCGCTACATGGCCACCGACACCCCGAAGGCCGCCCGCCGGTCGGCCGGACTGTCCGCCGTGCTGTACGTGGTGTGGCCCGCGGTCCTGCTGTTCCCGCCGCTCGCCGCTGCCGTCCTGCTGCCGGACATCACCGATCCGCAGAAGGTCTACGCGCTGATGGCG
Source organism: Streptomyces sp. NPDC005761 (assembly GCF_040630635.1). NCBI lineage: Bacteria > Bacillati > Actinomycetota > Actinomycetes > Kitasatosporales > Streptomycetaceae > Streptomyces > Streptomyces sp. NPDC005761. The sequence continues at coordinate 37,497 of NZ_JBEXXX010000037.1, forward strand.
GAGTCGTATCTGCCCGCGGGCCTGGTGGGGCTGACTCTGGCGGGGATGTTCTCCCACACGATGGCCATGGCGTCCTCCGACGCCAACGCGGTCTCCGCGGTCGTGACCCGTGACATCATCCCGGCCCTTGTCCGCGGTGCCCGGAACCTGCCCCCGGCGACCGGACTGCTCGTCGCCCGGGTCTGCACGGTCGTCTTCATCACCATCAGCATGGCCGTCGCCATCGAGGCCGATCACTTCGGTGGGGTGCTGGGCATCATCGTCGGCCTGGTCGCCGCCGTGATGGGGCCGATCTCCATCCCGATGCTGCTCGGTCTGCTGCCGCTCTTCCGCCGGTGCGGTCCGCGGGCGGCCCTGTCCTCCTGGGCGCTCGGGCTGGCCGGCTACGTACTGGTGAAGTTCGTGCTCGACAGCACCGACCAGACCCTGATCATCGTCACCCCGCTGGTGACCTCGCTGGTGGTGTACGTCGTCGTCGGGCTCCTGGCCCCCGAACCCGACGCGACGGCGGACGCGATCGTCGCGGCGGTCTCGGGCCCCCACGGGGACGACGATCCGGCCACCGCCGCTCAGCCGCAGCCCGTCGTACCCGGCTCCGCCGGCTGACCCGGGCACGGCCCCGTACCGGAGTTTTCCTCCGGGCAGCCATCCACCCAATTTGTCATGAGTATGAACAAATAGGAGAGCAGAATGGACGACAACGTTCCGCAGCACGCCGGCCGCAGAGCGGTGCTGGGACTCGGACTGGGTCTCACCGCACTCACCGCGACACCCCTCGGATCCCTCCTCGGCCTGTCGGCCGAGGCGTCCGCGGGCGGCCGGGGCCCGGCGGTGCGCCCCACCGACTCCGGCGCGTACATCTCGTTCATCTCCCGGCGCGGCAGCTTCGCACTCGTCAGGAACGGGCGAGCGGCCCCGATCCTGGTCAGCGACCGCGACTGGGCCGGCGTCGTCCGGGTGGCGGGTGACCTGCAGAGCGACATCGAGCGCGTCACCGGCGTCCGTCCCACCCTCTCGCACGGTGCTGCGCCCAAGGGCCGCGAGATCACGATCATCGGCACGGTGGGCCGCAGCCCGCTGATCGACGGACTGATCGCCCGGGGCAAGCTCGACGTCTCCACGCTCCGGGGGAAGTGGGAAACCAGTCTGCAGACCGTCGTCGACAAGCCGCTGCCCGGCGTCGACAGGGCGTTCGTGATCGCGGGCAGCGACCAGCGCGGCACGATCTTCGGTACGTACGACGTCTCGCGCGGCATCGGCGTCTCACCCTGGTACTGGTGGGACGACGTCCCCCCCGTACACCGCGACGAGATCCATGTCCTGCCCGGCCGGCACACCCAGGGCACCCCGGCCGTCAAGTACCGCGGCTTCTTCATCAACGACGAGAACCCGGCGCTCGGCACCTGGGCCCCCGCCTACTTCGGCCCCGGCAAGGCGCCCGGCTTCGAGGGCGGCTTCAACGCCGACTTCTACGCCAGGATCTTCGAGGTGATGCTGCGGCTCAAGGCCAACTACCTCTGGCCCGCCGTCTGGGGACGCGCGTTCGCCGAGGACGACCCGCTCAACCACGCCACCGCCAAGGCGTACGGCGTCGTCATGGGCACCTCGCACGAGGCCCCGATGATGCGCGGCATCGAGGAGTGGAACCGTCACGCGGTCGCGGCGGTACGCGACAGTGCGGGCAACATCACCACCCCCGGCCACGACCCCTACGGCGGCACCGGCGAATGGTCCTTCCGCCGCAACGCCGAGGCGATCAAGGCCTACTGGGCCGACGGCATCCGCCGGATGAAGGACGAGGACTTCGAGGGCATCGTCACCCTCGGCATGCGCGGCAACGGCGACGTCAGCCTCCCCGACGGTGACGGCATCGAGCTGATGACCGAGATCATCGCCACCCAGCGAAAGCTTCTGGCCGAGGTCTCCGGCCGGGACGTCACCACGATTCCGCAGGTCTGGACGCTCTACAAGGAGGTCCAGCGCTACTGGGACCGCGGGCTCCGGGTTCCCGACGACGTCACGGTGGTGCTCACCGACGACAACTGGTCGAACATCCGCAAGCTGCCCGACCTCGGGAACGAGCCCCGCGCAGGCGGTTACGGCCTCTATTACCACTTCGACTATGTCGGGGTCGGCCGCAACTACAAGTGGGTGGACACGGCGTCCCTGCCCAACATGTGGGACCAGCTCCACCAGTCCGTCGCCTACGGCGACGAGGGGCTGTGGGTCACCAACGTCGGCGACCTCAAGGGCAACGAACTGCCCACCCAGTTCTTCCTGGAGTACGCCTGGAACCCGGAGCGGTGGACGCTGGACCGGCTGCCCGAGTGGGAGGAGCGGTACGCCCGGCAGAACTTCGGCGAGAAGCAGGCCGCCGACGTGGCCGACGTCCTGCGCGGCTACGCCCGGCTGCAGTCGCGCCGCAAGCCCGAACTGCTCAACCGCAAGATCACCCTCGACCCGGCCAAGGACCCGGCCCGGGATAGTTCGGCGATCGTGTACGACGACGAGGCGACCCCGTTCAGCATCGTCGACTACCGCGAGCTGGAGCGGGTGACGGAGGAGTGGCGGGTGCTCGGCGCCCAGGCCGAACGGGTCGGGCGCGGACTGCCGGCATCCGTCCAGGACGCCTGGTACGAACTGGTCGGCTACGAGGTGCAGGCGACCGCCAATCTGTACGCGCTGCGGGAGGCGGAGTTCACCAATCTGCACTACGCCGCACAGGGGCGGGCGCTCACCAACGACCTCGCGACTGCCGCCGAGGCCCGGCTCGCCGACGACCTGGCCCTGGCCGACCGGTTCAACACGCAGATCGCAGGCGGCAAGTGGCAGGGGTTCCAGACCCAGCCGCACATCGACTACGGGGACGTGGCCCGCTACGGTCCGAACGCCCCCTGGCAGCAGCCCGAGATCAACAACGTCGCACTCAAGGACGTGCTCTTCCCCGCGGTCGAGCGCCTCGAGCTGCCGGCCGCTGCCGAGATGGGCGTGGCCGTCGACGGCTCGGCCGCATGGTGGCCGCACGAGCAGGGCCCGGCCGTACTGCCGGTCTTCAGCCCGTACCAGAGCCAGCCCGCCCAGTACATCGAGGTGTTCAACCGGGGCCGCGCCCCGTTCGACTACCGTGTGCGCACCGGCGTCTCCTGGCTGACCGCGGACCGTGTCCGGGGGCGTGTCGAACAGCAGGACCGGATCACCCTGCGCGTCGACTGGGCGAGGGCGCCGAAGGGGGTCACCGAGGTGCCGGTCACCGTCAGCGGGCCGGACGGGACCGAGGTGGTCGTCAAGGCTGTGGTCGACCGTCCCGCACTGTCCCGCTCGCGTCTCGACGGCTTCGTCGAGGCCAACGGGTACGTCTCCATCGAGGCCGACCACTACAGCCGGGCCGTCGACGGTGAGGGTATCCACTGGCAGCGCATCCCGGACATCGGACGGACCGGCGCGGGAATGGAGCCCTTCCCGGTCACCGCCGCCCGGCAGAACCCGGGCGGAAACAGCCCCCGGCTGGAGTACCGGGTCAGTCTGTTCACCACAGGCCCGGTCACCGTCCACGCGTACCTCTCGCCGCGCAACAACCCGCTGCCGACCGACGGACTCACGTACGCGGTCTCCTTCGACGACGCCGCACCGCAGTCGGTGAACGTCACCAAGGTGACGGGGGCCGATGACGGGACCATGAACGCGCAGTGGGCCCGCAACACCTCCGACAACGTCAATGTCACCAGTACGGCACACCACATCGGCGCCGCCGGAGTGCATGTGCTGAAATTCTGGATGGTCGACCCGACGGTGGTGCTGCAGAACCTGGTGGTCGACACCGGCGGCCTCAAGCCCAGCTACCTGGGCCCGCCGGAGAGCCTCCGGCTGCGCTGAGGAGCCCGGGGCCCGGGCGAAGGGGAGAGCAGAGCGAATGAAGAGCGGCAACGAGGACAACGTTGTGCCGGCCGGCCGACTGGAGGTGACCTCCGCCGGTTCGGGGGTCGAGATCACAGTCGGCACACCGTCGGGAGAGCTCTCGCTGATCTGCACCCCGGCCCGGGCCCGGGAACTGGCCACCGCTCTCGGCCTCGCGGCGGACGAGGCCGAGAGCGCGCGGCCGGCTGAGCCGGTCACCGTGAGGGCGGACGAACTGCGCCGCGGGGACGTACGGGACGGGGACCGGGCGATGACCGTGGACTCCGTCCGGATCGACGGGGCCACCGCCCACATCACATGGAAGTCGGGCGCGGGACGCAGCTGGAACCAGCTCTACGACGCCGACGCCCGCATCACGCTGCGCCGCCGCGGGCGCCGGCCCGGGCCCTGAGCCCGCGCAACCCGTTGATTCCCGTGTGCGCCCTGTCGTGCGCGGCCGCGGGACGGGGCGCACCCTGGAGGAGAGGCTCCGGAGGTGAGCGCCATGACACAGACGGCTGTCGGATGGCACATCGAGCTGGAATTCGAGGAAGACACGCACCGCACCCGCGCGGCCGCCCTGGTGCGGCTCTCCGACGGGAGCGAGGTCCGCGCCCACGGCTATGCCAGCCGCCATCCCTCCGACTCCGAGCAGCCCAGGGTGGGCGAGGAGATCGCGGGGGCCCGTGCACTCAACGAACTGGCGATGAAGCTGTTGACCAAGGCCCACGACGAGATCGACGAGGCGTCCGGCCGCTCCTCGTACCCGCTGACCTGACGAAGTGGCTCCGGGCTCCGTTTCGCCCCTTGTACGAGAGGCGTCGTAATTTGACGGACGTCGTAGTACGGGATGTATCGTACTAGCGATCCTTCCGTACCCGGCGAAACGGAGTCCGTCGTGAGTGCCCTTTTCGAGCCCTTCACCCTGAGGTCGCTTGTCGTGCCCAATCGGGCATGGATGGCACCCATGTGCCAGTACTGCGCCGCAGTGGAGGGACCCGAGACGGGCGTCCCCACCGACTGGCACTTCGCGCATCTGGCCGCCCGCGCCACCGGCGGCACCGGGCTGATCCTCACCGAGGCGACGGCTGTGAGCCCGGAGGGGCGCATCAGCCCGGCAGACCTCGGCATCTGGAACGACACCCAGGTCGCGGCGTTCCGCCGGATCACCGACTTCGTCAGGGCGCAGGGCTCGGTCATCGGAATCCAGCTGGCCCACGCGGGCCGCAAGGCCTCCACGGCCGCCCCCTGGACCGGCGGCGGACCCGTCGGGCCCGACGCGCATGGCTGGACGCCCGTCGCCCCCAGCCCCCTGCCCTTCGACGCCGGCTACCCGGTGCCGCACGAGCTGAGCGTCGACGAGATCCAAGCGATCGTCGCGGACTTCCGTGAGGCCGCGCGCCGCGCGCTCGAGGCGGGCTTCCAGGTCGTCGAGGTGCACGGCGCGCACGGCTACCTCGTCGGGCAGTTCCTCTCGCCGCACAGCAACCGCCGCACCGACGCGTACGGCGGAAGCTACGAGAACCGCGTCCGCTTCGCCCTCCAGGTCGTCGACGCCGTCCGGGAGGTGTGGCCCGAGGACCTGCCCGTCTTCTTCCGGATCTCCGCCACGGACTGGCTCACCGAGAACCCCGAGGACGAGCGCGAGGGCTGGACCGCGGACGAGACCGTACGGCTGGCCGAGGAGCTCCGCGCACACGGCGTCGACCTGCTGGACGTCTCCACCGGCGGTAACGCCCCCCGTGCCCGCATCGCGACCGGCCCCGGCTACCAGGTTCCCTTCGCCGAGCGGGTGAAGCGGGAGACCGGGCTTCCCGTCGCGGCCGTCGGTCTGATCACCGACCCGCAGCACGCGGAGAAGATCGTCACCGAAGGCGGCGCGGACGCCGTGCTCCTCGGCCGCGAACTGCTGCGCAGCCCGTCCTGGGCGCAGCACGCGGCACGCGAACTGAACGGCCGGGCGCATGTTCCCGAGCAGTACGACTACGCGATCTGACCGCGCCCGTTCCGCCCCCCTCGCGTTCCCGCCCGCCGTCCTTCCACGGCGGGCGGGCGCCGCGATGGGGGCGATTGCGCACGTACCGTCCTGATCGCGGCGTTCCGTTCACCGCGCATTCATCCGGGAAGACGGCTGGGGCATTCCCTCCTGCGCCAGGGGGATCTACGCTCGGCCGCGAATCGATCAACGTTGTCACCGGCCGTGGTCCGGCTCCTGACAACGTTGTCCGTACTCCCTGGAAGGTACCGCGACATGCCCCCCAGACCGCTGACCGCGACTAGGCGCCTCGCCGCGCGAACAGCCGCCGTGGTCATCACCGGCACACTGGCCGCCGCCGTGCTGCCCCCCGCCGCCGAGGCCGCCGCGCCCGTCACCCGCCCCACCGCCTACGTGGACCCGCTGATCGGCAGCGCCAACGGCGGCAACACCTTTCCCGGCGCCACCCTCCCGTACGGCATGATCGCCTGGTCGCCGACGAGCACCCGGGGTGACCAGACGAGCACCGGTGCCGCGAACGGTTACGAGTACGGTGCCACCCGGCTGCGCGGACTGAGCCTCACCCATGTCAACGGCGCCGGCTGCAATCCCGGCGCGGCCGGTGACATCCCGATCATGCCGTTCGTCGGGGACGTCACCTCGTCGCCGTCCGCCGACACCAAGGACGCCGTCTACGCCGCGGACTTCTCGCACGACAACGAGCGTGCCGTCCCGGGCCGCTACACCCTCGGCCTCGACTCCGGAGCCACCGCCGACCTCGCGGTGAGCCGCCGGGCCGGCGTGGCCGACTTCGCATTCCCGGCCGGGAAGCCCGCCAACCTCCTCTTCCGGGTCTCCAACTCGCTCAACGGCAGCGAGGACGCCCAGGTGCGGATCGACCCCGCGCACCGCAAGGTCACGGGCTCCGTGCTCACCGGTGCCTTCTGCGGCCGCCGCGCCAACGGCGGCACCAACAACCGCAAGAGCTACTACCGCCTCTACTTCACCGCCTCCTTCGACCGGGCCTTCTCCTCCACCGGCACCTGGAAGGACGGCACGCTCGCCCCCGGCTCGACCGAGGGCGGCGGAGGTGAGGGATACGCCACGGGCGCGGACCGGGCAGGTCGCGGATCGGGAGGCTGGGTCGGCTTCGACACCACCTCCGACAGCGATGTGCGCATGCGGATCGGCATCTCCTACGTCAGCCAGGCGGGCGCCGAGGCCAACCTGAGGGAGGAGATCGCCCCTAGGGCGGACGTGGCGGACGTCGCGGCGGCGGCGAGCCGGAGCTGGGACCGGGAGCTGAACTCCGTACGTACGGGCGGCGGGACCGAGGCCCAGCGGACCACCTTCTACACCGCGCTGTACCACTCCCTGATGCAGCCCAATCTCATCAGCGACACCGACGGCCGCTACCCCGGCATGGACGGCAAGGCTCACCGGACCGAGCGCGGACAGGGGGCGCAGTACAGCAACTTCTCCGGCTGGGACCAGTACCGGGCGCAGATACAACTGCTCGCCCTCCTCAAGCCGGAGATCGCCGGGGACTTCGCCCAGTCGCTGTACAACTTCGCGCGGCAGAACAACGGCGTGTGGGACCGCTGGGTGCACATCAACGGTGCCACCCACGTCATGACCGGTGACCCCACCGCTGCCACCCTTGCCACCTTCTACGCCATGGGGGTACGGAACTTCGACTACGAGGGCGCGTACGAGTCGCTGGCGCGTCAGGCGACCGTCCCCGTGGACGACGGGCTCTCGGACGCCGGCTGCCCGGGACAGTGCACCGGTCAGCGGCCCAACCTGGCCCAGTACCTGGAGTCCCACTACGCGCCGCAGGACGTCTGCCACTGCTGGGGCGGCGCCGCCGAGACCCTGGAGGACGCGGTCGCCGACGCCGCGCTCGGGCGCTGGGCGCAACTGCTCGGGCGTGACGAGGAGGCCGAGGCGTTCAAGGAGCGCGGCGGCTGGTGGCGCAACGTGTACAACCCCGGGGCCACGGACGGGGCCGGTACCGACGGCTACATCCAGGCCCGCAACCTCGACGGCTCCTGGGTCGGGCCGTTCAGCCCGGGCAGCGACCGCGGCTTCGCGCAGGGCACCAGCGCCACGTACACCTGGATGGTCCCGCAGGACGTCCAGGGCCTCGCCGATGCGATGGGCGGCCGGGAGGTGGCGGCGCGGCGACTGGACGGCTTCTTCCACAAGGCGGACGGCTCCTGGTCGGTCAAGGGCGGTGACGCGGTGCGCTACGACCCGACGAACGAGCCCGGAATCCACGCCCCTTGGCTGTACAACGCCTTCGGGCAGCCGTGGAAGACCCAGGAGACGGTGCGCGAGATCCTGAACACGGTCTACGGGACGGGGCCGAGTGGCCTGCCGGGCAACGACGACCTGGGCACCATGTCCGCCTGGTACGTCTTCTCGGCACTGGGTCTGTACCCGCAGTCGCCCGGTGGTGGCGAACTGCTGCTGGGTGCCCCGCTGTTCCCCAGGGCGGTGATCGACCGGCCGCGCGGCAGGGACATCACGATCACCGCGCCGGCGGCCGACGCTGACCATCCGTACATCGACGCGGTGACGGTCGACGGGCGCGTACACGACCGCTCGTGGACGGACGCGAGCCTGCTCGCCAGGGGCGGCACGCTGGCCTTCCGGCTGTCGGGAACGGCCGACACCTCGTGGGCGACGGATCCGTCGGGGCTGCCGCAGTAGTCCGGCCCCCGGCCCGCGCCGGATCGCCCGTTACGACGACGGCGATCCGGCGCGGGCGTTGCACCCGTCCCGGGCCACGAATTTATATCGTTGAAAATTCTCCGTGCACGACTGTTGTTTTGCGTTTGATGCTGTGGCTCAATGTTGGATTATGTGCTGTGCCTCACACGTTCGAGGCACGTGAGCTCTCTCGACAGGACGACGCCTTGAGACGACAAGTACCCCGATCCCGCGCTGTGTTGAGAACGGTTGCCTGCGCTGCCGCACTCCTGATACCCGTCGGGGCCACCCTGGTCCCGGCCGCCGCAGCCACCCCCGCCGCAGCCGCCGGCGCCGCCTCCGCGACCACGTTCACGGCCGGCGACCCCGCCACCGCCGTGCACGGGCTGAAGGGCGAGTACTTCAGCATGTCCGCGCCCGGTGCGCGGGACTTCGACAAGCTCGGCGGGGTCGCCCTCGACCCGCAGATCAACTTCCCCGGCCTCACCGGCACGTTCGAGTCCACCACCGGCCGGACCGAGAACACCACCGCCCGCTGGACCGGCAACATCACGGCCCCCGAGGACGGCGACTACACCTTCGCCGCGAGCGGCGACAACGGGTTCCGGCTCTTCATCGACGGCCAGGTGGTCATCGACCACTGGGTGCCCGACTGGGACAACGAGCAGACCAGCAAGCCGGTCGCGCTCAAGGCCGGTGAGCCGCACGAGTTCAAGCTGGAGATGTTCCAGGACATCGGCGGCGCCAACATGTTCCTGCGCTGGTCGAGCGCGAAGCTCGCCCGGCAGATCGTGCCGGAGTCCGCCTTCACCCCGCCGGCCGGATTCGAGGTCTACCCCGTCGGGCTCGGCGTATCGGACGACGGGCTCACGCTCCGGGCGACGTTCGACGACAAGGTCAGCGACTACGCGGCGCTGAAGGACCACCTCACGATCGAGGCCGACACCTCGCCCATCCCGGTGAAGTCGGTCGCCCCCGTGCCCGGCGACTCCAAGGCGCTGAACGTCACCCTGACCGGGCCCGTCCTGAAGGACCAGCAGGTCAGGGTCACCTACGACGGGGAAGCCGGCCTCCGGGCGGGCGGCGAGACCGTCCCGCAGATCAGCCGCACGGCCAAGAACCTGTCCACGCACCGGCTCACCACCAAGTGGGGCGACAAGGTCGACCGCAACCACCCGCTGCCCGAGTACCCCCGGCCGCAGCAGGTGCGCGACGACTGGAAGAACCTCAACGGCCCGTGGGAGTTCGCCGGGGCCGAGGCCGACGAGAAGCCCGTCTTCGGCAAGAAGCTCGGTGAGCGCATCACCGTGCCGTACCCCGTCGAGTCACAGCTCTCCGGTCTCGAGCGCCACGAAGACCACATGTTCTACCGCAAGCTCGTCACCGTCCCGAAGAACTGGTCCGTGAAGGGCGACAAGGGCGACAAGGGCAAGAGCAACCGCCTGAAGCTCAACTTCGGTGCCGTCGACTACCAGGCCACCGTCTGGGTCAACGGCAAGCAGGTCGCCGAGCACACCGGCGGCTACACCGCCTTCAGCGCCGACATCACCGACGCGGTCAAGGGCAGTGGTCCCCAGGAGATCGTCGTCGCGGTCACCGACACCACCGGAGCCGACCAGCCCACCGGCAAGCAGTCGGCCAATCCGGGCGGCATCTTCTACACCGCCTCCTCCGGTATCTGGCAGACCGTTTGGATGGAGCCCGTCGCTCCCGCGGCCGTCGACTCCCTGACGACCACCCCGGACATCGACAAGGGCCGGCTCGCCCTGACGGTCAACTCCAAGGACGCCTCGAAGTCCGCCCGGATCACCGCCGTCGCCCGCGACAAGAAGGGCAAGGTCGTCGGCAGGGTCAGCGGCCCGGCCAACAGCGAGCTGAGTCTGCCGGTCGCCAAGCAGCACCTGTGGTCGCCCGACGACCCGTACCTGTACGACCTGGAGGTCACCCTCAAGGACGGCAGCTCGAAGGACACCGTCGACAGCTACTTCGGCATGCGCTCCTTCGGCGTCGCCGAGGTCGGCGGCTACCAGAAGCTGGTCCTCAACGGGAAGCCGTTCTTCTCCCTCGCCCAGCTCGACCAGGGCTTCTACCCCGACGGTCTGAACACCGCGCCCAGTGACGACGCGCTGGTCTTCGACCTGAAGGCGCAGAAGGACCTCGGCTTCAACTCCGTGCGCAAGCACATCAAGGTCGAGCCCGCGCGCTGGTACTACCACGCCGACCAGATGGGTCTGCTGGTGTGGCAGGACTTCGTCTCCGGAAACCTCACCGGCGAGAAGGGCCACAAGGCCTTCCTCGACCAGGGTGCCGAGATGATGAAGCAGCTGCACAACTACCCCTCGATCGGTGCCTGGATCGTCTTCAACGAGGGCTGGGGCGAGTGGGACCGCACCGAGACCGGCAAGATCACCGAACAGGTCCAGGCCGCCGACCCCTCCCGCGTCGTCAACGCCCACAGCGGTGTCAACTGCTGCAACTCGAAGGGTGACTCGGGCAAGGGCGACATCATCGACCACCACGACTACAACAACACCGACCCGGCCTTCCCGGACGACAACCGCGCGGCGATGGACGGTGAGCACGGCGGATTCACCCTGCGGATGCCGGGCCACATGTGGCCCGGCGCGCCGACCGCGATCTACAGCGGTGTCGCCGACAAGGCCGCGCTGACCGCCAAGTACGTCGAGAACACCCGTAAGTACTACCTCGAGGCAGCCGGCGCCGAACTCTCCGGTTCCATCTACACCCAGGTGACCGACCTGGAGAACGAGCTCAACGGGCTCTGGACGTACGACCGTCGCGAGATCAAGGTCGACCCCGCCCAGGTGCGCAAGATCAACCAGGAAGTCATCGCCGCCGGCGCGGCGGCCGGTGAGCGGGACGAGGTCAAGGGCGGCGGCGCCTGGTCGCTCGACGAGAACAAGGGCACCGTGGCCGCCGACAGCGGGCCGAACCACAAGGACCTCACCCTCTCCGAGGGCACGTCCTGGACGGCCGGCGTGCACGGCGCGGCGCTGAAGTTCGACGGCGCGGGCCAGTACGCCGAGACCGACGGCCCGGTCGTCGACACCACCGGCGACTACACCGTCTCCGCCTGGGCCTCGCTGGACGCCCTGCCCGGCAACTACGCCACCATCGTCAGCCAGGACGGCCGGCGCCAGGAGAACCCGTTCTACCTCCAGTACGGTCAGGGCGGATTCGCCTTCTCCACCCCGGGTGCCCACCGCGCCCGGCTGGAGATGAAGCCCGAGCTCGGCCAGTGGTACCACGTGGTCGGTGTCCGCAGCGGTGACGAGATCAAGCTGTACGTCGACGGCAAGCTCGCCGCGACCGCGCCGGCCGGATCGGCCGACGTCAGCAGCGGCGCCCTGTCCGTGGGCCGCGCCAAGTGGTCGGGCGCGAACACCGACTTCTGGAACGGTTCCGTCGACCAGGTCGCGGTGTACGACAAGGCGCTGACCGCCGACGAGGTGAGCGCGCTGCACGACACCGAACAGCCGTAGGTCCAGGCCGATCGTGAAGCGCTGAAGCGCTGAAGCGCTGAAGCAGTGAAGCACTGAACCGCTGCCTGCTGCCGCATTGGTGCGGCAGCAGGCAGCGGCATGTGCCGCGCCCCGGCGCACCCGCCGGGGCGACAGCGTGTGAGGATCGAGGAATGGGAGAGCCGGAGATCCGCAACCGCCACGACGACGACCTGAAGGCGTGTGTCGAGGCGCTGGCCACCGTGTACGAGGCGGACCGCTACCCGGCCCGGTGGCCGGCCGACCCGGAGGGCTGGCTGACGCCGGACAGCATGCTCGGCGCCTGGGTGGTGATGGAGGGCCCGGACGTCCTGGGCCATGTGGCACTTACCCGTGCGGACGAGGCGCTGGCGGCGGACGTGGGACGTCCGGCTCAGGAACTGGCAGCCGTGGCACGGCTGTTCGCGACGGCATCGGCACGCAGGCAGGGTGTGGCGAGTGCTCTGCTCGCCACCGTGACGAAGGCTGCGGCTGCCGAAAATCTGCGGGCGGTCCTGGAGGTGGAGGACGGCGGCAGGGCCGCCATGGCCCTCTACGAACGGGTCGGATGGTGCCGTGGCGGCAGCCGCCCCGGTGACTGGAGGACCGCCGACGGCCGGACGGCGCTGCTGCACACCTACGTCGCCCCCGATGCAGGGGAGCGATAGCAGCACGACAGCAGGCCGACGGCCCGGATGCGACGCGGTCGCGTTGCATCCGGGCCGTCGGCCCGTGCGGGGGAGCGGGCGGAGTCAGATCACGGCGCCCAGGGCGCCTCCACCGCCCAGGTGGTGTCCTCGGTGAACGTGGCCGGGTTGTCCCAGGCGTGCGTACCGCCAGGCGTGGCCAGCCACACCTCCGAGTCGATGTGCCGCAGATAGTTCCCCGGCAGATTGGCGCTGGAAAGCCGCACGCCTCCGGAACCCGCGACCGCGCACCAGGTGGCATCGGCCTTGAACAGGGCCGAGCCGTCGTCGGCGTCGCGCCGGACCCGGAAGTCACGGTGCCGGAGGTACTCGCCGGGATAGTTGCGGGACTCCAGCGAGTAGCAGTTGCTGTTGGCGAGCCCCGTGACGATCTTCCAGGTGGCGTCGTTCTTGAGCAGCGCGCTGCTCGCTCCGTCGACGACCGCGGTGAAGGCCAGCGCGTCCTGATGGCGCAGGTACTTGTCGGTGTACCCAGGAGTGGTGACGCGCAGGGACTTGAACTGCCCGGTGGGCAGGGTCACCGGCGGGGCCGGGTTCCGTGAGGCGTTGATGAGGGCCTGGTTCGCGGCCCGCACCCGTGCCGTGTCCACCTTGACCACCTGGCGGTCGTAGGTGAGCAGCCCGTTCGCCTCGTTCTCGACATCGGTGATCTCCGTGTACACGGAGGCGGAGAGGCCCGCAGGCAACTGTCCGACGCGGATGCTGTCGAGCAGCCCGACGAACCGGTTGTTCAGCGCGGAGAGACTCGCCTGGTCCTCGTAACTGAACCCGCCGCCCGGGAACCACTCGTGGCCGGGCACCTTGTAGCCGAGGCCGCCGAACTCACCCAGCACGGCCGCCCTGGTGGCGGTCGGCGCGGTGTTGCCCGGCCCGACATAGATGTGGTTGTCGATCACGTCCCCGTTGCCGCCGTCCACCGAGCCGCAGCAGTTCACGCCGCTCATGTTGTTCACCAGCCGGGACGGGTCGTACGCCTTCACCTCGTTGGCGATCCGCGCCTGGTCGTACTGCCCCCAGCCCTCGTTCTGGTCGACCCACATCACCAGCGAGGGCGAACTGCGGTGCTGGTCGATGATCGCGTGGAACTCGGCCTCCCACTGGGTGCGGGCCGCCGCGGCGGGGGTCTTTCCGGTGTCCATGGCCGGCATGTCCTGCCAGACGAGGAGGCCCAGCTTGTCCGCCCAGTAGAACCAGCGCTGCGGTTCGACCTTGATGTGCTTGCGGACCATGTTGAAGCCCAGGTCCTTGTGGGCCTGGAGATCCGACTTCAGGGCGGCGTCGGTCGGTGCGGTGTAGATGCCGTCCGGCCAGTAGCCCTGGTCCAGGGTGCCGGTCTGGAAGACGAACTTCCCGTTCAGGACCGGGCGCAGGACGCCGTCGACCTTCGCCACGGCGATCGACCGCATGCCAGCGTAACTGCCGGCCGAGTCGGTGACCGCGGACCCGTCGAGCAGCTCCGCCTTCACGTCGTACAGGAACGGGTCCTCCGGAGTCCACAGATGCGCGTTCGGCACCGGCACGGCGACCTCGGATCCCACCGTCCCGGTGGCGGTCCCGACGACGGTTCCCCCGCTGGAGACGGTGACCCGGGTACTGCGCCCGGCCGCGGAGGCACCCTGCACCTTGACCCGCAGGGTGCTGCTGCCGAGGTTCGGTGTCATGTCCAGGCGGGTGATGTGGGCCGCCGCGACCGGCTCCAGCCAGACCGTCTGCCAGATGCCGGAGGCCGCCGTGTAGAAGATGCCGCCGCCGCTGTGCGGCTGGACGTCGTTGATCCGCTGCTTGCCGACGGCCTGCCCGCCGGTCTGCGTCGGGTCGTACACGGAGACCACGACGGTGTTGGTCCCGCCGTTGAGCTGCGGGGTGATGTCGTACGCGAACGAGTCGTAGCCGCCCTTGTGCGCGCCGACCTGGGTGCCGTTGACCCAGACCGTGGTCTGCCAGTCGGAGGCGCCGAAGTTGAGCTCGACGCGGCGGCCGTTCCAGTTCGACGGCACGGTGAAGGTGCGCTTGTACCAGAGCTTGTCGTTCTCGGTGATCCTGCGCTGGATGCCGGAGAGGGCGGACTCGGCGACGAACGGCACCCGGATCTGGTCGGGGAACGATGCCGGCTGACCGGCGTCACGGCCGGTCACCGCGAAGTCCCAGATACCGTTGAGGTTGGCCCAGTCTGGGCGCGTCAGCTGGGGGCGCGGGTATTCGGGCAGCGGCTTGTCGACGGGGACCTGGCTGGTCCACGGTGTCGTCATGGGGGACGGCTTGGGTGCCCAGGACGCGGCGCCGGCCGGAGCCGAGCCGACTCCGACCAGTGCGGTGGACACCAGCGCCAGCAGTCCGGTCGTGGTGATCGCCCGTCTCCACCACGGCTTTCGGCCGGGCACACGTAAACGGCTCATCGGTCGTCTCCTTCGTTCGGTTCGGCCCCCGCGTGGGGGAGACTCCCCGCGCCGGGCGGCGCGGGGAGCGGTGCGGGATTGCGTGGAACAGTCAGGGGTCAGACGAGTTGCCAGAGGTGGTCGTCGGTGCCGTTGTCGTCGAACTGGACGACGTGGGCGCTGTCGGCGGTGGACATGGTGTCGACGCCGAGGACCTTGTCGGAGTGCCGGTTGCGGATGCGGTACCAGCCGTCGCCGTCCGGGACGAGTTGCCAGAGGTGGTCGTCGGTGCCGTTGTCGTCGAACTGGACGACGTGGGCGCTGTTGGCGGTGGACATGGTGTCGACGCCGAGGACCTTGTCGGAGTGCCGGTTGCGGATGCGGTACCAGCCGTCGCCCTCGGGGACGAACTGCCAGTCGTGGTCGTCCGTGCCCGTGTCACCGAACTGGACGACGTGGGCGCTGTTGGCCGTGGACATGGTGTCGACGCCGAGGACCTTGCCGGAGTGCCGGTTGCGGATCCGGTACCAGCGGTCGGAGAGCCAGGGATCCGCGCCGGGATCAGCTGTGGGGAAGGACGTGATGCGCAGCCGCGCCGCGCCCATGGGGACGAGGGTGATCTCCTCCACCGGCTCGGTGCTGCGGGCCGGACCGTCCTGGAGCGGGGCCACGACATGCTCGCCGTCCGCCGTCCACTCCGTGATCCGGCGGGCCTTCGCGGTCATGGTCAGCGGGGTGCCGTCGAGCGTGAAGGGGTTGGCGTCCAGGACGTGGCGGACCCGGTGGGGGCGCAGCGAGGCGGCGGGCTTCCGGTCGTCGAGGACGAGTCCGTAGTTCCACGGACCCGTGGCGTGCACCGCGTACTCGGGGAACTGGTCGGTGCCGCCGATGCGCTGGTACTCCTCACCGATCCGCAGGGAGTACGTGAGGGGACCGCGCTCCACGCTCACCGCACCGTGGTTCTGCTCCCAGGTGCGGACGGTCGTCCTCTGCGGGAAGCGGAGGGTCACCTCGTCGCCGTCCGCCCAGGTGCGGTCGACCCGGGTGAAGGCGGGGCCGGCGGGGGCATCGACCCGACTCCCGTTGACCGTGATCTCCGGGCTGTCGCACCAGGCGGGAACGCGCATCACCAGGGGGAACCGCAGGCGCTTCGGTGACTTCAGGGTCAGGGTGACCGTGTCCGTGAAGGGGTAGCCGGTCTCCTCGGTGAAGGTGACCTCGGTGCCGTCCGCGACCTTCGCGGTGACCTCGCAGGCCGCGTACATCGCGGCGGCGAGACCCCCGTCCGGGGTGGCGAGCCACAGTTCCTCCACGAAATAGGGCCAGCCCATGCCGTAGTTGTGCGGGCAACAGCGGTACTGGTCGACGCCGGGCAGGTACGCCTGCATGGCGAAGCCGTTCTGGAACTGGCGGTCCCTCTTGGGGGCGTCGTCCAGATCGACGCTGTTCGCACTGGTGATGTAGTGGACCGCCTTGCCGGAGGGGTCGAGCGAAGCGGGGAGCGAGTTGAACGCCAGCTCCTCGCAGCGGTCGGCCCACAGCGGGTCGCCGGTGATCCGGGTGAGCAATTGGTGGCTGGCCATGAACTCGACGATTCCGCACGTCTCGAAGCCCTGCCGGGGGTCGCCGTGACCCGGCCGCGCGTTCTCGTCCCCGGCGAAGCCGCCGCCGGGGAACTGCCCGTACTGGTCCATGGCCTTGCCGTACGTTCCGTACGTATTTTGGGTGTCCTCGGGCGATCCGCTGCGCAGCGCGTACTGGGCCGGCTCCCGGAATCCCTGCGCGATGTTGACGTTGTGCAGGTTGACCAGGTTGTCGCCCCAGTCGGCGCCGTTCGCGTGGATCTTGTCGGCGAGGTCCAGGAGGAAGGTGTCGCCGGTGCGGTTGAAGAGCCAGAAGACGCTGTCCAGGCCGTCGCCCCAGCGCAGGGCGATCCAGCTGGTGTTGAAGGCGCCGGGCCCCTGGGCGTTCATGTACCGGAAGAAGCGGCTGAGGAAGGGGACGATACGGGTGTCGCCCGAGTACTCCTGCCAGGAGCGCAGGGCCTGGATCAGCGGCAGGAACGGCCAGAAGTCGGGGCCGCCGTTCAGGGACGTACGCAGCGCCTTCGGGCCGAAGAAGCCGTCGGACTGCTGGGTGGTGAGAATCCCGTCGAACCAGCGGCGCACGGCGGCCAGGGCCGTGGCGTCGCCGGTCACGATCGCGAGGTCGGTGTATCCGCGCAGCCAGTAGGGGACTTCCTCCCAGCCGCCGAGATCGGGACGGACCCAGCCGGTGGCCGTGAAGTCCAGGAAGTGCGAGAACTCCTCGTAGCGGCCGCACAGTCCGTCCAGCTGGAGCTTCAACTGTCCGGCCAGCCAGCCGCGCGCGGTGACCCGGCCGGGCGGGAGCTTCAGGAACGCGGTCGGGTGCAGCGGGGCGGCGTTGGGGGAGTAGTGCCCGCCGCGGGCCGGCTTCGCCCGGTGCCCGGCCGCGGTCGCGGTGGCGGCCCAGCGGCCGGACATGGCGGTGGTGGCTGCGACGGTGGCCAACGCACCGGCCATGAGTTGTCTGCGGTTCAGGGGCATGGACGGGCTCCTGGTCTCGGCCGGCCGTTCGGGGCTCCGGCTCGGATTCGGCACATGACACGTGCGGGGCTGCCATGACGCCCACCGGCTCCCGAGAGGATTCCGGACGCGCGCATGACAAGGGCACGCCGTCGCGACCGGAGGGGTGGCGCGGCAACGTGCTTGCAACGTTGGAAAATTGGGTACCGGCGGTATGACAGCACGGTGTCGGGCGGCTGTCCAGAGGTGCGGCGGCAACCGGTGGGGCGGGATCGGTCCGCCGCTGCCGCGTGACTCCGACACATTTTGGAAACGCATCGACAGCGCTCTTGCCGCCCGTGCCGCGGCGCATATATAACGTTGTAAACCGAGCCGCCGAGAGGCCGCGCAGACACTCACGACCGCAGTTCGTCCAGCTAGTGCCGCGTCGGCCAAGGTTCGCCCCGTCGCGACGCCCGGCACGCACTCTCGCCGCGCCGGCCGAAAGCCCGAGTACGTCCAGTACGAGGACTTCCGGCCGGCACGCCGAGAGCACGCACCTGACGCCGCTCCTCACCGGGCAAACCTTGGCTGACGCGGCACTGGCGGGGTCGTGAGGAATGCAGTGACATCAGCCGCCGAGCGGCAGCCGATGCATCGTCCAGCCATGCCCGACCGCACGCCCATCGGCGTGCCGTCACCCCGCCAAGGAGCTCCCGCGCATGATGATCCAGCGTCGAACCCGTACCCTCGCCGTGGCCTGCCTCCTCGCCGCCACCGCCACGCTGGCCGCCTCCGGCTGCTCCAAGTCGGAGACCTCGGACAACGCGGCCACCGACACCAGCCAGGGCGCGCAGGCGGCCAAGACTCCGGAATCCTCCTCCGGTTCGGGCTGCTCGCTGCAGACCTATGGCGCACCGAAGCTGGACCTGAAGAACGCGGTGGTCGGCTTCTCCCAGTCGGAGAAGGAGGCCAACCCGTTCCGGATCGCCGAGACCCAGTCCATCAAGGACGAGGCGAAGAAGGTCGGCGTCAAGAAGCTGCTCACCACCAACGCCCAGTCGCAGCTGTCCAAGCAGATCAGCGACATCCAGGACATGCTGTCCCAGGGCGCCCAGTTCCTCATCGTCGCCCCGCTCAACTCCGACGGCCTGGAGCCTGCGCTGAAGGCCGCCGCCGCCAAGAAGGTCCCCGTCCTCACCATCGACCGCAAGCTCAACTCCACCGCTTGCAAGGACTATGTGGCGTTCCTGGGCTCCGACTTCGTGGAGCAGGGCAAGCGCGCCGCGGACGCGATGATCAAGACCACCGGTGGCAAGGGCAAGGTCGCCATCCTCCTCGGTGCCTCGGGGAACAACGTCACCACCGACCGCACCAAGGGCTTCGTCGACCAGCTCAAGGCGAAGGCCCCCGGCCTGGAGATCGTCGCCCAGCAGACCGGTGAGTTCGCCCGCGACAAGGGCCAGCAGGTCATGGAGCAGCTGATCCAGTCCAAGCCCGACATCACCGCCGTCTACGCGGAGAACGACGAGATGGGCCTCGGTGCCGTCACCGCGCTGAAGGCCGCCGGCAAGAAGCCCGGCAAGGACGTCAAGATCGTCTCCGTGGACGGCACCCGCAACGCCGTCCAGGCGCTGGTGAACGGCGAGTACAACGCCGTCATCGAGTCGAACCCGCGCTTCGGCCCGCTGGCCTTCGCGACCGCCCAGAAGTTCTACGGCGGCGAGGAGATCCCTGAGAACGTCATCATCAGCGACCGCGCGTACGACGAGTCGAATGCCAAGGCCTCGCTCGGCGGCGCGTTCTGACCGGGACCGGCCCCACCCGTCCGTAGCGCCGGCGGGGGCCCGCCGGCCGGGCCCGGCCGCGTACCGATCCGTACGCGGCCCCGGCCCGCACCGGGCCCGCCGGCACACCTGCCGCCGTGACACCGCCACCCGTCACGGCGGCCCCGGGCCCACACCCTTGGAAGAGCGGAAGGCCAAGAACAGCCATGGCACCACCCGAAGCAGCATCGCAGCCGCCGCAGCCGGCCGCCGAAGCGAAGGAGGCATCCGCGCCGGCAGCCGGTACCTCCCCGGACTCCGCGCCCGCCGCCGGAGCTTTCCCGGACTCCGCGCCCGCCGCCGGAGCTTCCCCGGACTCCGCTACGGCCGCGACCGTCCTCGAAGCCCGTTCGGTGAGCAAGCGTTTCCCGGGCGTCGTCGCCCTGGACGACGTCTCCTTCTCCCTGCGCGCCGGGGAGACCCACGCACTCGTGGGGGAGAACGGGGCCGGGAAATCCACCCTGATCAAGGTACTGACCGGCGTCTACAGGCCCGACGAGGGCGAACTGCGGCTGGCCGGTGAACAGATCGCCTTCGCCCGGCCGTTCGAGGCACAGCAGGCCGGCATCTCCACGATCTACCAGGAAGTGAACCTCGTCCCGCTGATGAGCGTGGCGCGCAACATCTTCCTGGGCCGTGAGCCCAAGAACCGGTTCGGCCTGATCGACTTCGCCCGGATGCACCGCGAGACCACCGAACTGCTCGACGGCTTCGGCGTCCGCGTCGACCCGAAGAGGCCCCTGCACACCCTGGGCATCGGCACCCAGCAGATGGTCGCGCTGGCCCGCGCCGTCTCGGTCAACGCCCAGGTCGTCATCATGGACGAGCCCACCTCCTCGCTGGAGCCGCGCGAGGTCGAGACCCTCTTCCGGGTCATCGAGGACCTGCGCTCCCGCGGCATCGCCGTGCTCTACGTGAGCCACCGCATGGACGAGCTCTACCGCATCTGCGACCGCGTCACCGTGCTCCGCGACGGCCGGCACATCCACACCGGGGACCTCGCCGACCTCGACCGCATGCAGCTCGTCTCGATGATGCTCGGCCGCGACATGGCCGAGGTCCGCCGTTCCGGCCTCACCAGCTTCGGCTCCGAGGGCCACGACGCCTCCCGTACCCCCGTACTCACCGCGACCGGCCTCTCCCGCGACCACCAGCTCCACGACATATCCCTGTCGTTGTACGCAGGCGAGGTGCTCGGCCTCGGCGGGCTCCTCGGCTCCGGCCGCAGCGAGACGGCCAAGGCCCTGGCCGGCGCACTCTCCCTGGACTCCGGCGAGCTGAGCATCGGCGGCCGCAGCCTGCGCCGCCTCACCTCCGCCGGCGCCATCCGGGCAGGCATCAGCCTGCTCCCGGAGGACCGCAAGGCCGAAGGCATCGTGCCGGGACTCTCGGTCCGCGAGAACATCGTGCTGGCCGCGATGCCCCGCCTCTCCCGTGCCGGCATCGTCTCCCGTGCCAAGCAGGACCGCATCGTCGACATCTTCATGAAGCGGCTGCGGATCAAGGCAGCGAGCCCCGAGCAGAAGGTCGGCGAGCTCTCCGGAGGCAACCAGCAGAAGGTACTGCTGGCCCGCTGGCTCTGCCTCGAGCCCAAGGTCCTGCTGCTCGACGAACCCACCCGCGGCATCGACGTCGGCGCCAAGGCCGAGGTCCAGAGCCTCATCGACGAACTGGCCCGCGAGGGCCTCGCCGTCCTGCTCATCTCCTCCGACATCGAGGAACTCATCGAGGGCGCCGACCGCATCGTCGTCCTGCGCGGTGGCGCGGTCGCGGGCGAACTGTCGGGCGACGAGGTGGCCGAGAGCCATCTGCTCGAAGTACTCGCCGACCATTCACCGGCGCCCGCGGGCAACACCCCGGCCGCCAAGGAGGACCCCCGATGACCCAGGCCGCTCTCTCCACCCCCGCAGCCCGGCCGCTGACCCGGCTGCGCGACCCCGCCTGGTACCAGGAGTACGGCGTCTACCTCGCCGTCGCGGTCGTCCTCCTCTTCAACGCCCTGTTCACCGAGCACTTCATGACCGCGGACAACCTCCGCACCCAGCTCGTACAGGTCGCCCCCATCGTCATCGTCGCCCTCGGCATGGCGCTCGTGATCGGCACCGAGGGCGTCGACCTCTCCGTCGGCTCGACCATGGCGCTGGCCACCGCCCTCCTGCCGCTCTACCTCGGGTACGGGCTGGTGGCCGCCCTGGTCATGGCGCTGCTGGCCGGCGCCCTGGTCGGAGCGATCAACGGCTCACTGGTCTCGCTCGTCGGGCTGCAGCCGATCGTCGCCACCCTCGCCCTGTTCGTAGGCGGGCGTGGCCTGGCCCTGGTCATGGCCGACGGCCAGCTCAAGCAGATCGTCAACCCCGACCTGCTGTCGCTCGGCACCGGTTCCTTCCTCGGCATCCCGCTGGTCGTGCTCATCGCCGGAGTCCTCGCGGTCGCGGTCGCCTTCCTGGTCCAGCGCACCACCTTCGGCCGCCAGGTCGTCGCCATCGGCGGCAACCGGCCGGCGGCAGCGCTCGCCGGGCTGCCCGTGCGGCGCGTGCTCATCGGTGTGTACGTGCTCTGCGGGGTGCTGGCAGCCCTCGCGGGCATCCTCGCCACCGCGCGGCTCACCGCCAGCGACCCCTCCTCGCTCGGCACGCTCATGGAACTCTCCGCCATCACGGCGGTCGTCGTCGGGGGCACGCCGCTCAACGGCGGCTCCATCCGGGTCCTCGGCACGGTCGCCGGCGCCCTGCTGATGCAGTTGCTGCGCGCCACCCTCGTCAAGCACGACCTGCCCGACTCCACCGCACAGATCGCCCAGGCGGCCATCATCATCGCCGCCGTCTACGTCGCCCGGGAGCGTCGGTCCCGATGAACGAAACCTCACCTGCCCCCGCGGTTCAGGCCCCGGTGCCGCGCAAGACACCGGCAGCGGCCGGCGGCACACCCCGCCCCGCGACCGGGCAGCGCATCGCCGAACTCCTCCAGCGCCAGGGCGTGCTCGCGGTCCTGATCACGGTCGTGATCGTCGCCTCCTTCGTCTACCCCACGTTCGGAACCCTGGACAACGCCAGGGGCGTGACCGTTCAGGCGGCGTTCCCCGCCGTGGTCGCCCTCGGCATGACCATGGTCATCATCACCGGCGGCATCGACCTGTCCGTCGGATCCGTGTTCGCCCTGGGCGGCGTGCTCGCCGCCTGGGCCTCCCAATGGGGCTTCCTGGCCGCACTGTTCGTCCCCCTCGTGGTGTGCGGTGCGATCGGACTGCTCAACGGATTCCTGGTGGCCCGCGCCGGGATGGCACCTTTCATCGTCACGCTCGCCACCCTGCTGGGAGCGCGTGGCCTGCTCCTCGCGATCACGGACGAGGGGAACACGACCTACCTGGTCCCCAAGGGCTCGGCCTTCGCCGAACTCGGGCAGGGCAGCATCTGGGGCTTCGGGTACCCGATCCTGATCGCCCTGGTCCTGTTCGGAATCGGCGGACTGCTCCTCCAGCGCACGTCGTTCGGACAGACACTGTTCGCGGTCGGCGGCAGCAACGACGCGGCCATGCTGATGGGCCTGCCCGTCGCCCGCACGAAGATCCTGGTCTACACGCTCAGCGGACTGCTGGCCGGACTCGCCGGTGCGCTCAGCGCCGCGAGGCTCTCCTCCGGCGTCACCATCGTCGGCGTCGGCATGGAGCTCGACGCGATCTCCGCCGTCGTCATCGGCGGCACCCTCCTGATCGGCGGAGCCGGATCGATCAGCGGCACGCTGTGGGGCGTCCTGCTGCTCCAGGTCATCCAGAATCTGATCAACCAGATCGGTTCACTGAACTCCTCGTACCAGTCCGTCGTCAGCGGAGGTTTCCTTATCGTTGTCGTCGTGGCCCAGCGCTATCTGGCGCGCAGCCGCAGAAGCACCTGAACCGGTGCCGGGGCCGGCGGCCCCGGCACCGTCACAGCCGAACCGGCAGAGCCGGGCCAGTGCGCGTCTACGCGCGACAAGTCGATTCAGGGAGTGCCGTGGGCGTCAGCCTCAAGGACGTTGCGCAACGGGCGGGCGTGTCCATCAAGACCGTGTCGAACGTGGTGAACAACTATCAGCACGTCACACCGAAGATGCGGGCCAAGGTGCAGCAGGCCATCGACGAGCTCGGCTACCGGCCGAACCTCACCGCACGCCACCTGCGCAAGGGCCGCACCGGCATCATCGCCCTCGCCGTCCCCGAGTTCGGCAACCCGTACTTCGCCGAGCTGGCCGGAGAGGTCGTCGACGCCGCGGCCCGGCACGACTACACCGTGCTGGTCGACCACACCGGCGGGCTGAGGGAGAAGGAGCTCCTGGTCAGCCAGGGATTCCGGTCCCATGTGATCGACGGCCTCATCCTCAGCCCGATCCACCTGGAGACCGAGGATCTGATGGCGCGCACGGAGACCGCGCCCCTGGTGCTGCTCGGCGAGCGCGAGTACGAAGCCCCGTACGACCACATCGCCATCGACAACGTGGCCGCGTCCCGGGAGGCGGTGCGCCACCTCATCGACCACGGCCACCGCCGGATCGCCTTCCTCGGCTCGCGCACCGGACGCGAACGCCAGCCGGCCCATCTGCGGCTGCGCGGCTGGCGAGAGGAGCTCGCGGCCGCGGGCATCGAGGCCGACGAGGCACTCGTGGTCGTCACGGACGGCTACGGCCGCGAGGACGGAGCCAGCGGCATGGCCGCACTCCTGGACCGCGGAGAACGGCCCGACGCCGTGTTCGCGTACAACGACCTCATCGCCATCGGGGCGATGCGCACGCTCTCCGAACGGGGGCTGCGCATTCCCGAGGACGTGGCCGTCGTAGGGTTCGACGACATCGAAGAGAGCCTCTACGGGGCCACGACGCTCACCACGGTGGCCCCCGACAAGGAGGCGATCGCCCGGCTCGCCGTCGACAGCCTCGTCGAACGCCTCTCCGGCAACCCGGTCTCCGAACCCCGGCGGCCCCGGCCCGGCTACCGGCTCGTCGTCCGCGAATCCACCGTTCCCCGACCGCCCGCGGAGCCCACCGGGCCGTAGACCCGGCACCGGACCCCGCCCCGCCGGGGGAGTCCGGCGATTGTGTCCAGGCCCGCCGCACTCGCCCGGCCGGGCCGTCCGCTCGTCCCTAGGAACTCTGATGCCTCGCCCCACCGTGAACCGCAAACCGTTCGGTGCCCATGAGCACATGGACGTCGACGTCTGGACGCTCGACTCCGGCACCGGAGTCCGGGCCGAGATCCTCACCTACGGCGGCATCCTGCACCGTCTCACCGTGCCGGACACCGGCGGAGCATCCGCGTCGGTCGTGCGGTCGCTGGTCTCCCTCGACGACTACACGGGCAAGAACCCGTTCTTCGGCGCCCTCATCGGACGCTTCGCCAACCGCATCGCGCACGGCCGTTTCATCCTCGACGGAGCGTCGTACCGGATCCCTGCCACCGACCGGGGCCATGCCCTGCACGGCGGCCCCGAGGGCTTCCACACCCGCGTCTGGGAGGCCACGGGAGAGGCCACCGACACGGCCGCGACACTCCGGCTCACCCTGCGCAGCCCCGACGGCGACATGGGCTTCCCCGGCACGCTGGACGTCACCGTGACGTACACCCTCGACACGGCGGGCACCCTCGCCCTCGACTACACCGCGACCACGGACCGCCCCACTGTCGTCAACCTGACCAACCACGCCTACTTCGACCTCACCGCACAGGGCGACATTCTCGGCCACACGCTCCAGGTGGACGCCGGCGATTATCTCCCCGTCGACGACGAGGGCATCCCGGAAGGCCCCGCCACGACGGTCCACGCCACCCCGTTCGACCTCACCGCCCCGCACCGCATCGGGGAGCGCATCGCACTCCCGGACGAGCAACTGCGCCGCGCCGGCGGCTTCGACCACTGCTGGGTCCTCGACGGGCCCGCAGCACCGGGCGGTCTGCGCCGGGCCGCCCGGCTCACCGCCCCCGGAGCCGAGCGGGTCATGGAGGTGTGGACCACCGAACCGGGCATCCAGGTCTACACCGCCAACCAGTTGGACGGCACCCTGGCCGCACCCGACGGCGGCCGGCACGACCGCCACAGCGCCGTCTGCCTGGAGACCCAGCACCTGCCGGACTCGCCCAACCGCCCCGGCCACCCCGGCACCGTCCTGCGCCCGGACGACGTCTTCGCGAGCCGCACCGAGCTGAGGTTCCCGCACCTCACCACCGCAACGGACTGACCGATGCGCCACCCGGGCGGGCCGGTGCGGGAATGCGGGAATGGGCCGCGCTGTTCCGACGTCCATGACCTTTTTTGTGGACGTGACCGTACGGGGCTACGAGCTCGATACGCAGGGACACCTCAATCAGGCCGTCTACCTCCAGTACGCCGAGCACGCGCGCTGGGAGCTGCTGCGGGCCGCCGGACTGCCCCAGGACAAGCTACTGGCCGATGGAGTGGGACCCGTCGCGCTGGAGGTCACGGTCAAGTTCCGCAAGGAACTGAAGGGCGGGGAACGGGTGCGGGTGTCCTGCCGGTTCGACTACGGGCAGGGCAAGACGTTCACCGTCGCCCAGCAGATCCTCAAGGAGGACGGCACGGTGGCTGCCGAGATCACGGGCGTGGCCGGCGTCCTCGACCTCACCACGCGCCGGCTGGTCGCCGACCCCGCCGACCGGCTCGCCTCGCTCGCCAAGGATCCGGAGCTGCTGAGCGGCTGACCGGGTTTCAGCGGACCTTCCGGCCCGCCGCCATAGAGGCCACCGCCTTCCGGAGGCGGGCCGCCCTGACATCGGGGGCCGTGGCCGTCATGAGGCGAAGGAGCACCAGGTAGCGGTCCGACCGGCCCAGCTGTTCGAAGAACACCCGCGCCTGTTCGTCCGCCTCCAGGGCCGCGGTGAGGTCGTCCGGGACGGTGGCCCTGCTCTGCGACGGGTACGCCGCCGCCCACCGCCCGTCCGACCGCGCGGCCTCGACCTCGGCACGACCTGCCGGGCGCATCCGCCCGGCTTCGGCCAGTGCCCCGACCTTCTCCACGTTGATCAGCGACCACGCGCTCCGGCGTCGGCGGGGAGTGATCCGCTGGAGGTAGTACACCTCGTCGCAGGACTTTCGCTGCCCGTCGATCCAGCCGAAGCAGAGCGCGGCGTCGATGACGTCGGCCGCGCTCACCGACTCCACGCCCGAGTTGCGCTTGGCGACCTTCAGCCAGAGTCCGGTCCGGTCCGCGTGGTGCTTCTCCAGCCACGATTCGAGCTGCTCGACCCGTGGGAAGGGACGTGCGTTCTCCGGGGTGTCCAGGGTGTCCGTCATACGACTGCGCCTCCTGAGGCCGCCGGGCTCCGCGCCCGCTGGTGATGCCACGCTCATCCTCATTCAGGCCAGAATCTGTCCTCATGCCCCGAACTACGAAGGGTCTCGTATCATGGGGGCCCCGGACGAAGCGACGATGCGGAGCGATCGTGACCCCTGCCAGCGCCACTGACCCGGCAGCCGGTGCTCGTACGCTGGCCCACCCCGCACGCGACGAGATCAGGCTCGAGGCGGTCCTGCACGCGCTCTCGGACCCGGTGCGGCTGTGCGTGGTCCGCGAACTGGCCGCCGCCGACGGTGAGCTCACCTGCTCCCGGTTCGATCTTCCGGTGACCAAGTCCACCAGTACGCATCACTTCCGGGTTCTCCGCGAGAGCGGGATCGTCCAGCAGATCTACCGCGGAACGGCCAAGATGAACGGGCTCCGGCGCGAGGACCTGGAGGCGCTGTTCCCCGGACTGCTCGACCGCGTGCTCGAAGCGGCCGGCCTCCAGGCGGGCCGCCTCGGCGAGGGCTGACGGCCCGGGGCGGTCGACGGGCAGCCCGGCGCACCCGTTCGTCATGCTGGGGCGTCACCGCGTGCCGCCCCCATCAGCCCCGGCCAGTCAGGGATCTTTACCGGCCCCCGGCCGAGCGAGCGCCCCAGCGTCGCCTCCGCCCGCTCGATCGACAGCCAGCCGTCCCACTCCACCGGCCGCAGCCCCCAGGACCGGAGCACGGCCAGCGGGTCCGGGGCGGACGGGCGCCCGGACAGGAGCGGAGCGTCCTCGACGAGCGAGGCGACGGTCTCCTTCGCGCACGAACGGTTCGATCCGATGACACCGGTCGGACCGCGCTTGATCCACCCCGCGACGTACTCCCCGGGCGCGGGCACCCCGTCCCGCAGCACCCGTCCGGCCTGGTGGGGGACGGTGCCGTGGACCGCGTCGAACGGCAGGCCGGGCAGCGGCATGCCCCGGTAGCCGACCGCCCGCAACACGAGTTCGGCGCTGATCTCCTCGTACGTACCGGTGTCGCGCACCCCGCCGTTCCCGTCGGGGGCGGTTCGGGCGAACCGGACCCCTGCCACCCGGCCGTCGCGTTCCAGCAGTTCGACGGGGCGCAGGAAGAATCGCAGCCCGATGGTCCTCGGGCGGACATCGTCCGGCCGGGGCGCCTCGGAAGCCCATCCGCGCAGCACGTCGAGGTTTCGCCGCACCAGCGCCGGCAGTGGAGGGGAGCCCGGCGCCGCAGTGCCGTACGCCGGGTCCAGGGCGAGCTCCGCCGGGTCCACGACCATCCGGGCCCCGGGCAGCGAGCCGAGCTCGCGGAGCTCCTTCGTGGTGAACCGTGCCTGGGAGGGCCCACGCCTGCCCGCCATGTGCACCTCGCGTACCCGGCTGCCGGCCAGCACGCCGAGCGCGGGCTGGGGCACGTCGGTGGGCCGCAGCTCTTCGGCGCCCCGTGCGAGGATCCGTGCCACGTCGACCGCCACATTGCCGACACCGATCACGACGGCCGAGCGGGCCCGCAGCGCGAAGCGACCCGCGGCCGTGTCCGGGTGGGCGCTGTACCAGGAGACGAACTCGGTCGCCGAGTGGCTGCCGGGAAGATCCTCCCCGGGGATGCCCAGCGGACGGTCCGTGGCCGCCCCCACGCAGTAGACGACCGCGTCGTAGAGCTCGCCCAGCCGCTCGGGCGGCACTCCGCCCCTGCCCACGGCGACATTGCCGACGAAGGTGACCCGCTCGTGCTCCAGGACGGCCCGCAGGCTCTGCTGCAGCGACTTGATCTTCTCGTGGTCGGGTGCGACGCCGTACCGCACCAGCCCGTACGGGCAGGGCAGCCGGTCCAGGACGTGCACCCGCACATTGGGCACCAGGGTCTGGGCCACCAGGGCCTGGGCGGTGTAGACCCCGCTGGGGCCGGAGCCGACGACGGCGACACGGAGCACGGCGCACCTCTTCCCGGAGGGTGTCTCCAGCATCGCACCGGCGGGCCCGGTGGGGGAGGGACGCGCCCCATGTACGTGCGAAACATGTCCTCCGGGCGTCAGCCGTCCGAGGAGGAGAGGGCGCGCATCCGGTCGATCTCGGTGGTCTGCTGGGCCACCACGTCGCCTGCCATCTCCTCGACCTGCACGTTGTTGCCCTCGGAGAGGACCTCGGTCGCCATCGTGATCGCCCCCTGGTGGTGCGTGATCATCAGCTTGAGGAACAACGTGTCGAAGGCCGCTGCCTTCGCGCCCCTGAGTTCCTCCAACTGGCCGGCAGTGGCCATGCCGGGCATCGCGCCGTGGTTGTGCTTGCCGGACTCCCCGGACCGTCCGTGACGGGTCAGCCACCCCTCCATCGCGCCGATCTCGGGCTGCTGGGCGGCGGTGATGCGCTCGGCAAGCCTCTTGACCGTGGCCGAACGGGAGCGGGTGGGAACGAGCCCGGTCAACTCCAGCGCCTGCGCGTGGTGCTGGATCATCAGCTGTACGTACCGGACGTCCGCCGAGTTGGGGGTGTCGACCCCTGCCTCCTTGACGGCCTGTGAGGGGGAGAGGGTCCGTGCGGGTTCGCCGGGTCTCCCGGGCGCCACGACCGAACCCGCGGTGTGGACTGCGGACTTGGAGCCGCTGTCACCACTGCCCGCGTCACAGCCGGCCGAGGCGAGCGCGATGGCCGCGACGGCCGCACCGAGGACGAATCCGCGGAACCGCAGGGACTGACGACGAATCAACAAAGCGACCTCCGTGGGCACAGGGCTGGTTGCGCTCTGTCCTAGCACGCCAACGCACAGCTTCGATCAAAAACTTTCATTACGTCTCTGTTGCCATCTGTTGAGATGCCCATGGCAAGGACGATACTGCCGGAGTCCGTGAACCGGTCAACTACATAAAGATCCATGGGAGGACGCAGTGACCTCGTTGCACACCACCCCGGTGCGGCGCAGACGTCTGGGCGTGGCGGCAGCCGCCGCCGGGCTCTTCGCCACTCTGCTGATGGCCGGGCCCGCGGCCGCGACACCCGACCCCGGGGACGCGACCGCGAGCCGAACAGATGTCTCGGCGAGGCAGGAGGCGGAGGCGACCGCCGCGATCACGAGCGGTGAGATACCCGGCGTGGACGAGATCGTCCACAGCCGCAACATCACCCACCTCGCCAATGTCCCCAAGGACGCGCTCCAGGGGCTGAACACGGACCTGGCCTTCCAGGGGAAGTACGCCTTCGCCGGAAACTACGACGGCTTCCGGATCTTCGACATCAGCAATCCGAAGGTGCCCCGTACGATCGCCCAGGTCCTGTGTCCCGGATCGCAGAACGACATCTCCGTCTCCGGGAACCTGCTGTTCCTGTCCACGGACTCCTCGCGCAGCGACGACTCGTGCAGCAGCACCACCCAGCCCGCCACGGAGAAGTCCTCCTGGGAGGGCATGAAGGTCTTCGACATCAGCGACAAGCGCAACCCGAAGTACGTAGCCGCCGTCGAGACCGCGTGCGGATCGCACACCCATACGCTGGTTCCGGAGCGCAACAACGTCTACGTGTACGTCTCCTCGTACTCGCCGAACACGACGTTCCCGGACTGCCAGCCCCCGCATGACGGGATCTCCGTCATCAAGGTGCCGCGCAAGGCGCCCGAAGAGGCCCGCATCGTGAACTTCCCGGTCCTCTTCCCGGACGGCGGAAACCCGGGCGGCCCCACCAACCCGGGCGTGTCCAAGACCACGGGCTGCCACGACATCACCGTGCTGCCGTCCAAGGACCTGGCGGCCGGAGCCTGCATGGGTGACGGCCTGCTGTTCTCCATCAAGGACCCGGAGAACCCGAAGATCATCGACCGGGTGCAGGACAATGTGAACTTCGCGTTCTGGCACTCGGCGACGTTCAATCAGCGGGCGGACAAGGTCGTCTTCACCGACGAGCTCGGCGGGGGCGGCGCGGCCACCTGCAACGAGGAGATCGGCCCGAAGCGTGGCGCCGACGGCATCTACGACATCGTCGGCAGGGGCGACCACCGCAAGCTCGTCTTCCGCAGCTACTTCAAGATCGACCGCGCGCAGGCCGACACCGAGGTCTGTGTCGCCCACAACGGTTCGATCATCCCGGTCAAGGGCCGCGACCTGATGGTCCAGGCCTGGTACCAGGGCGGCGTGTCGGTGTGGGACTTCACCGACTCCTCCCACCCGAAGGAGATCGGCTTCTTCGAGCGCGGCCCCGTCAGCACCGACGCGGTCACCACCGCAGGCCCCTGGTCGGCCTACTACTACAACGGCTACATCTACTCCAACGACATCGCCAAGGGCTTCGACGTCCTGAAGATCGACGACAGGCGGACCGACCCGGCGAAGCGGGTGCGGACGGACGAGCTCAACGTCCAGACGCAGCCGGACTACTTCGACCGCTGAGCCGGCCGCAGTAACCGATCCTGCCGGTCCCGCCCGGGTCCCCGGGCGGGACCGGCCTTCGTGAGGTTCCTTGGTTCATTGACCGATCTGCCGCGCCGGGACATGCTGGACCCCCGCACCGGCCCGCTGATGCACGCAGTCCGAAACGCGGTCCCCGGCCCGTACTCCGGCCCGGGGTGACCGGCTGGTTCCGGCGACGCAGGGGATCGCCGGAACCAGACGTCTCAGGCGGCCTCGTACCGGTGCGCCCGGCCGCCCCGCCACTCGACCCACTCGGGGCTGTCCAGGATCCGCTCGGGGTCGTCGAGCCCCGCACCCTCGAGGAACACGATCACATCGTGATCCGAGTGCGCGAGGCCGAGTATCTGGACCCGTCCCTCGCGCTGCACGGTGACGCGCCGCCCGCCGGAGGGGGACGGCCGGAAGATCACGATCGGGGGAGAAGCCATGCCTCCAGGGTGCGACCTGCCGACGGCTGCCGCACAGCGAACCGGAAACCCGCCCGGCAGCAGATCGGGCAGGCGGTCCCGGACGGCCGTCGAGTCGCAGGCGGGTCAGGCGGCGGACCTGGCGTCCGCGCCCGTGGCGGCGGCCCACTCGACCAGGAGACGCTGGTACTCCTCCTCGTCCTCCGCGGACAGGCATCCGCCCGAGCGCTCCCACAGGTCGCGAATGTCTTCATTCACCACTGCGGCAGAACGCACGGAACCGGACGGGCACGGAGTCGGGGACATACCTACCAGGCTAAGGCCCCGATGTGACAATCCGACCCATGGCGCGTCAGGGACATCTCTCACATGTCTCTCAGGCAACCCCGGCGGCCAGTCCGAGCTCCCGCAGCCCGTCCGGCCGCTCGTGGACCGGTACATGCTGCACGAATCGCACCTCGCAGCCCAGCGCGGCTGCTCCCGCGTCCGCGTGCCGGTCGTCGCCGACCATCACCACATCGGTCGGATGGTGTCCCAGAAGTGTGCAGGCGGTGTGGAAGAGACGTGCATCGGGCTTCTTGACCCCGTGTTCGTAGGACAGCACATACGCATCCACGTAGGCGTCCAGACCGTGCGCCCGGAAGACCGGCCGCAGGTCCCACCCGATGTTGCTGACCACGCCGATCGCGATGCCCCGGTCGCGCAGGGAGGCGAGCACCTCCGCGGCGTCCGGATAGGGCAGCCAGGCGGCAGGCGTCCGATGCCGGTCGTACAGCGCGTCGTAGAGCCCCGGATCCGGCAGCTCCACCTGGCGTGCCAGGCCCGTGTACGCCTCACGGTGCCGGTGAGCGCTCTCGTCACGGGAGGCCCAGGCCGATGCCAGCCGGCCGGGCACGCGCGGGGGAGGCGGGCCGCCCGGCAGGGCGCCGGAGGCCTCCAGCTCCCCCACGTACCGCTCAAAGTCGGCCTCGTCCACCGTCACCTCCTGCTCCGCGAGGGTGGCGGCGAGCCAGGAACGGACGGATTCGATCCGGAACAGCGTCCCGGAGAAGTCGAAGAGCGCACCCTTGATCGGCATGGGCCGATCCTTGCCGAGCTGGTGCGGGCGGGGCAAGGTACCCGTTCAGTCCCGGTCCCCGCGGCGCCGGGCGTCGTAGTGGTCGTACCCGGCCGTCGCGAAGGCGGCCAGCGCCCCGCCGAGCAGCCACCCGCCCAGTACGTCGGACGGCCAGTGCACGCCCAGGTAGAGCCGGGTGAGACCGACGCCGAGCACCGATACCCCCGCGGCGGCCAGGGCCGTCCTGCGGAGCCAGGGCCGGGCGCCGTACCGGTACAGCAGCCAGAGCAGCAGGCCGCAGCTCACGACGGCCGTCATCGCGTGTCCGGAGGGGAACGCCGCGTAGTGGGCGGAGTCCACCGGGTCGGGCCACCGGGGGCGCTCCCGGCCGACGGCGGCCTTGATGCCCTGCTGGAGAAGGCTGGACACCAGAGTCGTCACCCCCAGCAGGGCCGCGAGCCCCCGGGCGCCCCGCCGCCACAGGACGACCACGGCCACGGCGATCAGCGCGCGCATCGTCCAGGGGTCCCACACCCAGTCCGTCAGCACCCGGTTCACATGGACGAGACCGGGCTCCGTCACCGCCCGCCGGTGCAGGGCTTCGGCGATGGCGCGGTCCAGCCGCATCAGCGGGGACCACCGCACGACGGTCAGGACCAGCAACAGCATGGCGAGGGCCCCGCAGACGGCTCCCGCCCACACGGCCGGAGAGGGGCTGCGGATGTGACGAGCGGGGGAGAGGGGCGGGGAGTGCATGAAGGGATCCTCGCCGAAGTGCGGGGCGCAGGGCCATCCCGGCACGGCCGGACCATGTAACGGGTGCCGCGGGCGGTCGGCGCCGGACGGGTCGCTGCCGGCTCCTACCCCAGCGCGCTCAGGGCCGGAACGAACGCGACCAGAAGCGGGATCGCCGGCAGGAGCGTGGCCGCCGCGGTGAGCCGCAGCCGACGGCCCGCCGTGAGCCGGCCCGCGGGCGACAACAGCCGGTTCACCCGCTGCGGCATCTGAGTGTCCTGCGCCGGGCAGGGGCCGAACACTCCGCGGTCCTCGTTGAGTTCGACCAGAGCCAGCGCGATCGTCAGCCGGCCGAAGCGACGGGAAGCCGTGTCGTCGGCGGCCAGTTCGACGAGCCGGTGCATCTCGCCGCGGAAGGCCGCGAACACCGGAATCTGGGGAAAGCCCGCCGCCAGCGCCGCGGAACAGTTCAGCAGCCAGTCGTGGCGGGCGTTCGCGTGCCCCTGTTCGTGAGCGAGCACCGCATCGAGCTGACGGCCCTTCAAACGCGCCAGTGCGGCAGTGGTGATGACGAGCCGGGGCGCGGTGCCCGGCAGCCACCAGGCGTCGGGGCGTTCCCCCTCCAGGACCACCAGTCGGCCACTGCTCGCCTCCTCGCCGGGCAGCAGCGGTGATCGCACCAGGAGTTCGGCACGCCGCTGCCTGCGCTCCAGCCGTACGCGGCGGATCTCGCGGGTCAGCATCGCGGCCGTCCACACCCCACCGAGAGCCAGCAGTACGGCCATCACCGCTGACCACGGTCCGTAGGCAGCGAGCGCATAGGCCTCGACGACCGCGTGCGGAGCAGGCGCGAACATGTGCCCGCGTACCGCCTGCCAGGCAGCGGCCGCGCTGAACGTCATGGACAGCGTGAACGACAGCAGTACCCCGGCCACCACGCACTGCCACACCCACAGCGCCACCACGGGCTCGCGCTCGGGCCATTCGGCCCGGGCCATCAGCCGCGGGGTCACGATCGCGGCCAGTGCGCCGAGCAGCAGCAGCGCCAGGGAGACCAACATGGCGTCAGCCTATGAGCGGTACGGCACACACGGGTATGGCTGCGCTCGCCAAGTGACGTACGCCACGGTTTGCGGGGCCTGCTGTCTCACAGGGTGAGCAGCATGGCGAACATGGCTATCCCCATGGTCAGCCGACAGGCCGGCGCCAGTTCGGGCCGTGCGCCCCAGCCGCCCGCCGGTATTCCCCCGGCCACGGCTCCGCCCCCGGCCGTCGCGGCGGTCACCGGGACCAGCCGGGCTCCGGAGCGCAGCACGTACGCGGCGTAGTAGGCGAGGAACACCCCGGTCAGCAGTGGAACGCCTCCGGCGGCGGCCATGGCGTGGGACGCGTGACCACCGTGCCCCGCTGCGCCGGAGCGTGCCATCACGACGGACATGTAGACCATCGCCGACGAGCCGACCAGGTGGTGCAGATGGTGACCGCCGCGACGGGAGAACCAGAGGGCACGCAGGGTGGCGGCACCGAACAGGACCGTGTACACAACCCACCCCCACGCCGGCGGTGCGACGAAAGCCGCCGGTACTGCCATGGCGGCCATGCCGAAGCCCATCAGTGCCTCCGCGCGCGCCGTCCTGCGCTCCTCACCGGTCGTCCCGCGGGCCCGCAGCAGGCAGTACCCGCCCGTCACCGCGCACAACGCCATCAGCAGCCAGCCGGACATCGCAGGTCCGTGCACAGCAGGCCTCCCCCTGGGCGAACGACATCGCCGTCGTCTGGTCGATGCCCGTGGCCCGGCCCCCCTACGCGGCGCACTGGGGCAAAGGGGGAGCGCGCAACGGGGGTGAATCTCCATGGCGCAATGCGGGCTCGCCGGGATCCGCGCTGCTCAGGGCCCGGGGCCAAGGCCCGGAACCCGCGGCCGCACCCGGGCGTTACTCTGCTGGCGCACGGCGAGAGCAGAGAAACGGAGAGCCTCACATGGACACCGCCCCGCCCCGTGATCCGGGACAGCTGACCTTCCGCGACGCGACCGACGCAGACGTGCCCGCGCTGGTGGAGCTCATCCAGTCCGCGTACCGCGGTGATTCCAGCCGCGCGGGGTGGACCACCGAGGCGGACATCCTCAAGGGGCAGCGCACCGACCCGCGGGGGGTGCGCGATGTGGTGCGGGCCCCCGGGAGCCGGCTGCTCGTCGTGGAACGCGACGGCGAGCCGGTCGCCTGCTGCCAGCTCGAACACCGAGGTGAGGCCGCCTACTTCGGAATGTTCGCAGTCCGTCCCTCGCTCCAGGGCGCAGGGCTAGGCAAGGTGATCATCGCCGAGGCCGAGCGCACCGTACGGGAGAGCTGGGGTGCGCGCGAGATGCACATGACCGTGATCTCGGTGCGTGACGAGCTCATCGCCTGGTACGAGCGCCGGGGCTACCGCCGTACGGGCCGGCTGAGCCCGTTCCCGTACGGCGATGAGCGTTTCGGCGTCCCGCAGCGCGACGACCTCGCCTTCGAGCTGCTGGTCAAGGACCTGGCCGTGGGCTGACCGGAAGGGCCGGGGGCTACGCGGTGAAGCGGCCCGCGCGGCGGATCTCCGGGAAGTCGGTGGTCGCGCCGTCGAGCCCCAGCCCTCGGGCCAGTCGCAGATGATCCTGGGTGTTGACCACCCAGCCGACCACTGTCAGCCCCTCGGAGTGGGCCCTCTCGACCAGTTCCAGCGTGATGCGCCGGACGTTGAGCACCAGGCGGGTGGCGCCCACCGCCTTCGCGCGGTCCACCACGTCCTCGCCCCAGCGGCTGGCCACGAGTGCTGTCCGCACCCCCGGCACCAGCTGCGCGATCTCGGCGATCGCCCCGTCGTGGAACGAGATCACCTCGACCCGGTCGACGAGATCGCGCCGCCGCATCACCTCCGCCAGCGTGCGCGCGGCGGCCACGTCCTTGATCTCCGCCTGGAGAGGGGAACGCACGGCGTCCAGGACCTCCTCGAAGACCGGAACCCGCTCCCCCTGCCCGGCGTCGAGTTCGCGCAGCTCCGACAGGGTCTTGTCGGCGATCGGCCCCTTGCCGTCGGTCGTCCGGTCCACCTCGGCGTCGTGCATGACGGCGAGGGCGCCGTCCTTGGTCAGATGAAGGTCCAGCTCGATGAGGTCCATCCCGGCCTGTTCGGCGTGGACGAACGACCGCAGCGTGTTCTCCGGCTCGACACCCATCACCCCGCGGTGACCGATGGTGAGAAAAGACAAGGGACTCTCGCTTCCGTCGACGGCTTCTCCCCCTGTGCTTACCCACGCGGCGCTACGGCATGGCCGCGAATCCGCCTGCCGCCCGGTGTCCCGTCGTGGAATGCGGGGCGGCCGTGCGCGGGGGAGTGGCTCCGTGTCCCTGGACGTCGGCGGTGCCGAGCAGGAATCCGGTGATGACGGCGGCGACCAGGACGGCACGGATGCTCACGCGCGGGTTCTCCCGAGTACGTACGAGGGGCGGATGTGGTCCGTCCTACCGGCACCGGTCCCCATGCTGCGAGCCGTGTCACTCATGCGTGGGCGTGTCCTGTGCGAGCTTGACGGGCAGGCGTGCGACGGGAGACGGAGAGCGGGCGCCGGTCCCGTTCGCCGGTCTGCCGTCGGGCCTCCCCGGTCCATCGAAGGAGTCGTCGGAACGCTGGATGACAGGAAAAATCGCGGTGACCATGGGGGGTGGGCAGGATAATTTTCAGGCCCCCACTTGTCTCGGGGAACCGCACACGGATACGGTTGCTTGACGCGAGGTTCTCCCGTGGAGGAAGTGTTATGACGGAAATTCTTGTGCACGACGTCGCCGCCGGCGACATAGCTTCCGCCCGGCGGGTGGTCGAGCACCCGGCCTGGCCCGCGCTCAAGAATGCTGTGGAGCAGATCCGCCCCTGGCAGTCGAAGGACGGCTCCATCGACTTCGATGCCGAGGGCGCTCCCGCACCGGCGACCGCCGGGGCGGCCCTGGACCGGGTGGCCGCCGCGGTCGAGGAACTCTCACCGCTGCTCCCGCACGACGCCGCGTACCACCGCGCCCTCGTGACGGACCTGCGCCGCTGGGCCGCCGACGGATTCGGCGTGCCCGACTTCCTCGACTCCCTGCTGGCGTTCCAGCCCGCCAAGGCCCGAGTCGACGGGCTCCAGCACCTCGTCGTCTTCGCGATGTACACCCAGAACGGCAATCCGGACCGCAATCTCGAGGCGGTCGTGCTCCGGATGGTCTGGCCCGAGTGGCTCGCCGATCTGGAGGCGACCCGCTACGACAACCCGTTGTTCTGCGGCATCACCTTCGAGGACTTCACCTCCGGGTACGACACCAACTCCGCCGTGCTCTTCCCGGAGACCATCGCCGTGCGCGAGGCCCCCGAGCGTTTCAGCTGGGGTGGCATCTTCTGCGACCGCGAGGCCGCCCGCTTCCGCCGCGTCACCGAGGCCTCCGTCGAGCTCCTGGGCGTCGAGCTGCCCGAGGACATCCGCGAGATGGTCGGCGACCAGCAGCGCTGCGAGCAGGCCTTCGTGCTCTGGGACATGGTCCACGACCGCACCCACAGCCACGGCGACCTCCCGTTCGACCCGTTCATGATCAAGCAGCGCCAGCCGTTCTGGATGTACGGGCTCGAGGAACTGCGCTGCGACCTCACCGCCTTCAAGGAGGCCGTGAAGCTGGAGGCCGACGGCTTCGGGCAGGGCCGCGACGTGCAGTACGCCGTGCTGTTCGACCGGATGTTCCGCTTCCCGGTCACCGGTGAGCGCGTCCGCAACTACGACGGTCTCGGCGGTCAGCTGCTCTTCGCGTACCTCCACAAGCACGACGTCGTGCGCTGGACGGACAACACCCTGAAGATCGACTGGGAGCGGGCCCCGCAGGTCACCAACCAGCTCTGCGGCGAGATCGAGAAGCTGTACCGGGACGGCATCGACCGGCCCAAGCTCGTCCACTGGTTCGCCGCGTACGACCTGGTCGCGACGTATCTCGCGCCGCACCCCGGATCCCGCTGGGCCAAGGGCCCGGACGCGCTGGACCTCACTCAGCCGCCCCGCAAGCTCGTCGACGACGTGCTTCCGGACGAGTTTCCCCTGAGCATGTTCTATGAGGCGCTCTCCAAGAAGCTGAAGAACGTGATCGCCTCCACCAAGGGGATCACCGCCGCGGGCGCCGGGCAGGCGGCCGCGTGAGCGCACGTCGTGAGGAGGCGGTGGCCATGAACGGAAACGGCAAGGGCAGCGGGAGCGGTGCGCTCGAAGGCGCTGTCGTCGCGGTCGCTGGGGCGGCCGGTCCGGCCGGCCGGGCAGCCCTGCTCCGGCTCGCCGAGGCGGGTGCGGTCGTCGTCGCCTCGGACGCGAACGCCACCCGGCTCGCCGAGGCGGTGGACGCGGCGCGCTACGCCCACGGCGGTGCCACGGTCACCGGCGACACCGTCGACCTGCTCGATCTCGGTGCCGCCCGGGAGTGGGCCGACAAGACCGAGAAGGAATTCGGCAGGATCGACGGTCTGGTCCACCTCGTGGGCGGCTGGCGCGGCAGCGCGACGTTCGCCGACACCGACCTCGCCGACTGGACGCTGCTGGAGAAGCTGCTGATCCGCACCGTCCAGAGCACCTCGCTGGCTTTCCAGGACGGTCTGCAGCGCAGCGACCGCGGACGCTACCTGCTGATCAGCGCGGCCGGCGCGAGCAACCCGACCGCGGGCAACGCCGCCTACGCCGCGTCGAAGGCCGCGGCAGAGGCCTGGACCCTCGCGCTCGCGGACGCCTTCCGCAAGGCGGGGGGCGACGAGGGTCCGCAGAGCGCTGCTGCGATCCTGGTCGTGAAGGCACTGGTGCACGACGCGATGCGCGCCGAGCGCCCGAATGCGAAGTTCGCGGGCTTCACCGACGTCAAGGAGCTGGCCGATGCCATCGCCGGCGTCTGGGACCGGCCCGCCCCGGAAGTGAACGGAAAGCGCCTGTGGCTGACCCCGCAACCGTAAGGACCGACGCGCGTCGTCATCACGACCCGCAGGTACGCGGATTCGCCAGTGACAACTACGCGGGAACCCACCCGGAGATTCTCGCCGCCCTCGCCCTCGCCAACGGCGGTCATCAGATCGCCTATGGCGAGGACGACTACACCGGTCATCTCCAGCGCGTGATGCACAGCCACTTCGGCCCCACCGCCGAGGCCTTCCCGGTCTTCAACGGAACCGGCGCCAACGTCGTCTCGCTCCAGGCGATGACCGACCGCTGGGGCGCGGTCATCTGTGCCGAGTCCGCCCACATCAACGTGGACGAGGGCGGTGCGCCGGAACGGGTGGGCGGGCTCAAGCTGCTCACCGTGCCCACCGAGGACGGCAAGCTCACGCCGGAGCTCATCGACCGGCAGGCGTACGGCTGGGACGACGAGCACCGCGCCATGCCGCAGGTCGTCTCGATCACCCAGAACACCGAGCTGGGCACGGTCTACACACCCGACGAGATCCGGGCCATCTGCGAGCACGCCCACGGGCACGGCATGAAGGTCCACCTCGACGGAGCCCGCATAGCCAACGCCGCGGCCTCACTGGACGTGCCCATGCGTACGTTCACCAACACCGTCGGCGTCGATGTGCTCTCCTTCGGCGGGACGAAGAACGGGGCCATCTTCGGGGAGGCCGTCGTGGTGCTGAACCCGGACGCCGTCCGGGCGATGAAGCACTTGCGCAAGCTGTCGATGCAGCTGGCCTCCAAGATGCGCTTCGTGTCGGTGCAGCTGGAGGCGCTGCTGGCGGGTGATCTCTGGCTGCGCAACGCCCGGCACGCCAACAGCATGGCTCAGCGGCTCGCCGAGGGCGTCCGGGCGGTGGACGGGGTGGAGATCCTCTATCCGGTCCAGGCCAACGCCGTCTTCGCGCGGCTGCCGCACGAGGTGAGCGAACGGCTGCAGAAGCGCTTCCGGTTCTACTTCTGGGACGAGAAGGCGGGCGACGTGCGCTGGATGTGCGCCTTCGACACCACGGAGGGCGATGTCGACGCGTTCCTCCTCGCCCTCAAGGAAGAGATGGCTGCACGATAGGGAATGTATGAATATGCGGCCGATCGGAAATGTATTGACTCCGGTCGGCCGCTTCCCTACGCTCGGCGGCCATGGAACTGATCCAGCTGGTCCCAGAGATCTCCGCCTACCTTGCCGCCGATGACGCGATCGACCATGAACACCCGCTGGTCCGCGACACGGCCGCACGGCTGCGTTCCGAGACCGAAGACGCATACTCATACGCGAAAGCGGCCTATTGCTTCGTACGGGACACCATCCCGCACTCCGTCGATTCGGGTGACATGCGCGTCACCTGGCGCGCCTCGGACGTCCTCGCCACCCGCAACGGCATCTGCCACGCGAAATCGCACGCGCTGGTCGCCCTGCTGCGCGCGGAGGGCATCCCGGCGGCCCTCTGCTATCAAGGGCTCGCCGATGACGACGGTGAGCCCGGAGTGCTGCACGGGCTGATCGCGCTCCGGCTTCCCGGCCGGGACCGCTGGGACCGGCAGGATCCGAGGGGCAATCGGCCCGGCGTCGACGCGCAGTTCTCACTGGACGGGGAGAGGCTGGCCTGGCCCGTCCGCCCCGAGCTCGACGAAGTCGACTACCCCATGCTCTACGCGGCGCCGCATCCGGCCGTCCTGCGCGGCCTGAGGACGTCCGCCGACCGGGCGGAGCTCTGGCGCGCGCTGCCGACGGAGCTCTGACTGCCGGCGTCCAGGGACGGACCCGTCCCGCCGGGGATCCGCGGCAGGGGGGAAGCCCCGGAGCGCGGTCACCGTCCACGCTCCGGAGTGACGTTTCAGCCGCGGCTCCGCACGGGTCCGTCAGCTGCGCTCGCGGACCTCTGCGGCCGTCGGAGCCGTACCCCCGAGGTGCGAAGGCACCCACCAGGTGTCGCTCGCGTCCTTCGGGCGTACCGGGTAGGCGCGCTGGGCGGCCTCGAGCAGCTCCTGCACGCGCTCCCGCAGCCGCCGGCTGATCGCGCCCGCGTACTGGTCGGCCGGGGCCTCCAGCGGCTCGCCGACCCGGATCGTCACCGGGATGTGGCTCCGCCTGAAGTTGCGGGGGCGGCCCTTCGTCCACAGGCGCTGGGTGCCCCACAACGCCATCGGGATCAGCGGCACGCCGGCCTCCTGGGCCAGGCGTGCCGCACCCGACTTGAAGCTCTTCAGCGTGAAGGACTCCGAGATCGTTGCCTCGGGGAACACCCCGACGATCTCGCCGGAACGCAGCGAGGCCAGCGCGTGCGCGTATGCGTCCTCGCCCTGCTTGCGGTCGACGGGGATGTGCTTCATGCCACGCATGAGCGGGCCCGACACCTTGTGCCGGAACACCGATTCCTTGGCCATGAACCGCACCAGCCGCTTCTGCGGCAGCGCCGCGAGGCCGGTGAAGATGAAGTCCAGATAACTGATGTGGTTGCTCACCAGTACCGCGCCACCGGTCTTCGGGATGTGCTCCGAACCCTGGGTGTCGATCTTCAGGTCGAGCGCCTTGAACAACGTACGAGCGGCGCCGATGACCGGCCGATAGACGAGTTCTGCCATCTGGAGAAGACCCTTCTTCAGCGCCTGGGGAGGGTTCTCCCGGCGGAAGTTACGCAGCCGTAGGTTTGCGGCATTGGGCCGATCGTGCCCCATGCGCGTCGTGGTGGCCAGTCTCGGTGGGCGCGGGGCGCGAGATTCTCGTCACGTGGGACGACGGGGAATGTCCCGGCGGCTGCGGGCGCTGAGCCTTTGCGTAGAGCTCTGACAGGAGGCCGAAGGTGGATGTGCGCAGGCGTGCGGACCGGCTCGATGCCACTCAACTCGGCGTGGAATTGGGGGAGAGGGCCACGCTCGTCCAGTTCTCCAGCGCGTTCTGCCAGCCCTGTCGGGCCACCCGCCGCACCCTCACGGAGGTGGCGGCCATGGTCGAGGGTGTCGCTCATGTGGAGATCGACGCCGAGGCGCATCTCACTCTGGTGCGGACCCTCGACATCAGCCGGACCCCGACCGTGCTGGTCCTCGACGCCTCCGGACTGGTCGTCCGCAGGGCCGTCGGCCAGCCACGCACCGTCGACGTCGTCGCCGCCCTGGGGCAGGTGATATGACGGACCGTGATGCTTCTCCCACCTCGTGGGACGCTCTTGACTGCACCCGCCGCGCATCGTCAGTCTGACGCTATGCCGCCTGAACTCCTTCTCTACGGCCGGGTCCATGTCGACCTCGCCCGCAACGCGAGCGCGCGCTGTCCGGATGCCTGA
Source organism: Streptomyces sp. NPDC005761 (assembly GCF_040630635.1). Lineage (NCBI taxonomy): Bacteria > Bacillati > Actinomycetota > Actinomycetes > Kitasatosporales > Streptomycetaceae > Streptomyces > Streptomyces sp. NPDC005761. The sequence continues at coordinate 80,135 of NZ_JBEXXX010000037.1, forward strand.
GCTTCCACGGCCCCGCACCCCCGACGCGCTGAAGGACATCTCCATGACGGCATCACCCGAGACCGGCACCGCCCGCACGGCATCCCCCGACCTCCTGCGTTCCGTGTTCCGGCAGCACGCCGCCGGAGTCGCCGTGATCACCGCAGCGGGTGACCGGCCGGTCGGCTTCACCGCCACCTCCCTGAACTCCGTCGCCGCCGATCCGCCGCTCATCTCCTTCGGCGTGGGTACCTCGTCCTCGAGCTGGCCGGTGGTCGCGGCAGCCGACCACATCGGCGTCCACATACTCGGCGAGCACCAGCGGGAACTGGCAGCCACCTTCGCGCGCAGCGGCGCCGACCGCTTCGGCCCGTCCACCGATTGGCGCAGCGGACCGGAAGGGGTCCCGGTGCTGGAGGGGGTGCTCGCCTGGCTCGTCTGCCGGGTCGTGGCGCGGATCCCGGCGGGCGACCACCGGATCGTGATCGCGCAGGCGGTCGTCGGCGATCCGGCCGGGGGCGGCAGGCCGCTCGTCTATCACCAGGGCCGGTTCACCGCTCTGCGAGACTGAGATCTTCTGGTTGTACCGGGCTTCGCGGGGTAGGCCAGATCACAGTGCCAAGCGCTTGCTTAATGGGTGCCCAATGGGTGTACTGGCGAGTAATATTACGGTCGGAGCGCCGGTCGCCCCGACCGGAAATCGCCCCATCAGGCGCCTATGCTGCGTGCAACAAGGCAGCCCGGAAATGACGATGCAGTAGGAGAGCCGGCGTGAGCTTGAGGATCGTTGTCTGTGTGAAGTACGTGCCCGACGCGACCGGTGACCGGCATTTCGCCGATGACCTGACGTTGGAT
>NZ_JBEXXX010000038.1:0-78847 GCF_040630635.1 Streptomyces sp. NPDC005761
CCGCGTTCCCCGTCATGAGCCGGCTGCTTCACCGGCACGGCGGGCGGTTCCCCGATGCCATGACCCGCGACCGCCTCTTCCACTGGTACGTCCGAAGCACGTTGCTTCGGGGCCCTCCTCATGTCCGTACACACCCCTCGGGGCGGCAGGTCTCAGACGGTCTTGACGACCTCGTCGAACGCCAGGCGCGGCAGACGCGGGAACCAGGCGTCCTCGCCGGGCTTGCCGATGTTGACGACCATCAGCACGTTGTGGTCGCCGTCGAGGAACTCCTTCTCGATGCCGGCGGCGTCGTAGCCCGTCATCGGGCCGGCGGCCAGGCCGGCGGCACGGACGCCGATGATGAAGTACGCGGCCTGCAGGGCGCCGTTCAGCGCGGCGGCCGACTCGCGGACCGGGCGCTCGGAGAAGAACGCGTCCTTGGCCTGCGGGAAGTGCGGCAGCAGCGCCGGGAGCTCCTCGTGGAACTCGTTGTCCGTCGCCAGGATCGCGACCAGCGGGGCGGTCGAGGTCTTCGGCTGGTTGCCTTCGGCCATGTGCGGGACCAGGCGGGCGCGGGCCTCGTCCGAACGGACCAGGACGACGCGCAGGGGCGACTGGTTGAACGCCGTCGGGCCGTACTTGACCAGGTCGTAGATCGCCTGGACCTGCTCGTCGGTCACCGGCTCGTCGGTGAAGGTGTTGGCGGTGCGGGCCTCACGGAAGAGGAGGTCCTGGGCGGCGGGGTCAAGGGCGAGGGACATCTGGCGTATTACCTTCCGGACGTACACGGGGGATCAAGCAACGTCGATCACCGTACGGGAGAGGTAGGTTAACTTTCAACTAAAACGGGAGGGGAGTGACCGACTCCACAACGCGAGGGTCCTGCGTCGTTCCTCCCGGCCGGTCGGCCCCTTCAGCCGGCGTCGGCCGCCGCGTCCCCCGCGTCGTGCCCGGGGTCGGCAGGCCCCGCCAGTGCCGCGTCCAGACGTGCACGCGCACCCTCCAGCCAGTGCCGGCACACCTTCGCCAGCTCCTCGCCGCGCTCCCACAGCGCGAGGGAGTCCTCCAGCGAGGTCCCGCCCGCCTCCAGCCGGCGCACCACCTCGATCAGCTCGTCGCGCGCCTGCTCATAACCGAGCGTGCCCGTGCCCGCGGCCGCTGTCGTCCCGTCGTCCGTCATGTGATCCACCCTATGCGTCGGCATGTCCGTCCATCCCGGCTCCGGCCGGCTGCCCCGGGGCCGGCTTACCGGCTCCAAGACGTCCTGCTCACTCGGCGACCCGCACCACGAACTCGCCCCCGGAGACCCGGGCCCGCAGCGCGTCCCCGGCGGCGCCCGCGTCGGCCGGGTCCCGGACCACGTGCCCGTCCGCCCGCTGGAGCACCGCGTAGCCACGCTCCAGCGTCGCCGCGGGCGACAGCGCGAGCACCCGGGCCCGGGTATGGGCCAGCTCCGAGTCCGCGCGGTCCAGCAGATGCCCCAGCACCCGCCGGCCGCGCCCGATCAGCGCGTCGACCTCCGACGCGCGCTCGTCCACCATCCGCTGCGGGTGCTCCATGGAGGGCCGCCCCAGCGCGTGCGCCAGGCCCCGCTCCTCCCGGTCGAGCAGCCCCCTTACCGTCCGCAGCGCCCGGTCCCGCAGCTGCTGCACCCGGTCCAGCTCCTCGCCCACATCGGGCACGACCTTCTTCGCGGCGTCCGTGGGCGTGGAGGCCCGCACGTCGGCGACGAGGTCGAGCAGGGGGGAGTCCGGTTCGTGCCCGATCGCCGAGACGACCGGCGTGCGGCAGGCGGCGACCGTACGGATCAGCTCCTCGTCCGAGAACGGCAGCAGGTCCTCCACGCTGCCCCCGCCGCGCGCCACGACGATCACGTCCACCTCGTCCACGGCGTCGAGCTCCTTGACCGCGCGGACCACCTGGTTCACCGCGTGCACACCCTGCACCGCGGTGTTGCGCACTTCGAAGCGGACGGCGGGCCACCGGCGGCGCGCGTTCTCCAGCACATCGCGCTCGGCCGCCGAAGCGCGCCCGCAGACCAGCCCGATCAGCTGGGGCAGGAAGGGCAGCGGCTTCTTGCGGTCGAGGGCGAACAGGCCCTCCGAGGCCAGGGACTTCTTGAGCTGCTCCAGCCGGACCAGCAGCTCACCGATGCCGACCGGCCGTATCTCCGTGGCCCGCAGCGAGAGCTGGCCCCGGGGCGCGTACCACTCGGGCTTCGCGAGGACGACGACCCGCGCGCCCTCCGTCACCACGTCCGCGATCCGGTCGAAGACCTGCCGGAAGCACGTCACGCTCACCGAGATGTCGTGCGAGGGGTCGCGCAGTGTCAGGAAGACCACTCCGGCACCCGGCCGCCGTGAGAGCTGGGTGATCTGCCCCTCGACCCAGACCGCGCCGAGCCGGTCGATCCAGCCGCCGATCAGCCGCGACACGTCACCGACGGGCAGCGGAGCGTCCGGGGAAGTTTGGAGAGCCATGCGAGCGAGCGTATCGGCCGGCGCCGACAACGGGACGGTCCCGCAGCGACCGTCACGCCCTCACGTGGCCATCCGGCGTCCCCGTTGCAGCGCCAGCACCACCAGCCCCACCGCCAGCCAGCACGCGCCGACCACCTGAGCACTCGACGTCGCCTCCACGATCACCGCGATCAGCACCCCGGCGCCCACCACCGGCATCAGGACGTGCCGCCACCAGCTCGGCGGCCCCTCCATCCGGCGCACCACGAACCAGCCGACCACCGACGCGTGGAGCAGGACGAACGCGGTGAGCGCCCCGATGTCCACCACCGACACCAGATGATCCAGACCGTCGTCCCGGCGCGCCGCCCACACCGCCGCGACCAGTGTCACGACCGCCGCGATCAGGATCGCGACCCTCGGCACCCCCGAGCTCGGATCGACCTTGGACAGCAGCGCGGGCAGCCTGCGCTCCCGGGCCATCGCGAACAGCAGCCGGCCCGCGGCCGCCTGCCCCGCCAGCGCCGCGAACGCCGCCCCGATCGCCTTGCTGACCGCCACCAGATCGTGCAGCCAGGTCCCGACCGCGGAGTCCACGGTGTCGTAGAACGCCGAGCCCTGCGCCACCGGATCGGCAGCCAGCTCCGCCGACGACATCGGCTCCAGCAACGCCGCCAGATACGCCTGTGCCACGAACAGCACCCCCGCCAGCACCAGACAGAACAGCACCGCCCGCGCCACCTTCGCCGAACCGCCCGTCACCTCCTCCGCGAACGAGGCGATGGCGTCGAAGCCCAGATACGAGAGCACCGCCACGGACACCGCGCCCAGGACCGCCGTCGCGGAGAAGCCAGAATCGCCGGTGAGCGGCGTCAGCCAGCCGCGCTGAGCCCCGTCCCGTACGAGCACCACCACCGCGGACACCAGGAACACCAGCAGCACCACGATCTCCATCGCGAGCACCGCGAAGCCGACCCGGGCCGCCGCCCGTACGCCCCAGAGGTTGAGGAGCGTCGTGAGGACCACCGCAAGCGCCGTCCACACCCAGCGCGAGACCTCGGGCACCAGCGAGTTCATCGCGATCCCGGAGAAGAGGTACGCGACCGCGGGGATCAGCAGGTAGTCCAGCATCGCCATCCACCCGGCGATGAACCCCGGTCCTTCGCCGAGCCCCTTGCGCGCGTACGCGAAGACCGACCCGGCCAGCGGGGCGACCCGCACCATCTGGGCGTAACTGAAGGCGGTGAACGCCATGACGACGGTCGCGGCGATGTACACCAGCGCCACGGCACCGTCGGATTTCGCGTCGAGAGTGCCGAAGACGCCGACGGGGGCCATCGGGGCGATGAAGAGCAGCCCGTAGACCACCAGGTCCCGGAAGCCGAGCGTCCGCCGCAGCCCCGCCCGGTCGGTGGTGCTGCCGGAATCCGTGCCGCTGCCGGCCATGAGCCCTCCGTCGGTCGCGTCGGTGATCGCGTGATGATCAGTCTCCCGACCCCGTCGTCCCCGCGCCTGTTCGGTACGGCCTTACGATGGGACGCATGACTGCTACGACACCCCGCCGCGTCCTGCTCGCCGCTCCCCGTGGCTACTGCGCGGGCGTGGACCGTGCCGTGATCGCCGTGGAGAAGGCCCTGGAGCAGTACGGCTCCCCGGTCTACGTACGCCACGAGATCGTCCACAACAAATACGTCGTGCAGACCCTGGAGAAGAAGGGCGCGATCTTCGTCGAGGAGACCGCGGAGGTCCCCGAGGGCTCGATCGTCATGTTCTCGGCACACGGCGTCGCGCCGACCGTGCACGAGGAGGCGGCCGAGCGGAAGCTCGCCACGATCGACGCGACCTGCCCCCTCGTCACCAAGGTCCACAAAGAGGCCGTCCGCTTCGCGCAGGACGACTTCGACATCCTCCTGATCGGCCACGAGGGCCACGAGGAGGTCATCGGCACCTCCGGCGAGGCCCCCGACCACATCACGCTGGTCGACGGACCCGAGGACGTCGCGAACGTCGAGGTGCGCGACCCCTCCCGGGTCGTATGGCTGTCCCAGACCACGCTCTCGGTCGACGAGACGATGGAGACCGTCGGGGCGCTCAAGGAGAAGTTCCCGCTCCTGATCTCGCCGCCCAGCGACGACATCTGCTACGCCACGCAGAACCGCCAGATCGCGGTGAAGCAGATGGGGGCGGACGCCGACCTGGTGATCGTCGTCGGCTCGAAGAACTCCTCGAACTCCGTCCGCCTGGTCGAGGTCGCCCTCGGCGCGGGCGCGGGCGCCTCGTACCTGGTCGACGCCGCCGACGAGATCGACGAGACCTGGCTGGAGGGCGTCTCCACGGTCGGGGTCACCTCCGGCGCGTCCGTGCCCGAGGTACTCGTCGACGGCGTCCTGGCCTGGCTGTCCGAGCGGAGCTTCGAGGACGTGGAGATCGTGAAGGCGGCCGAGGAGTCGATCGTCTTCTCCCTGCCGAAGGAGCTCCGCCGCGACCTGCGCGCGGAGGCGGCGGCGCTGTCGGCGGAGTAGCACCCGGGGCCATCGGTCCCCCGTTCCGTCTTCCTTCGGTTTTCCGTTCCGGGAAGTGAGCGGGGCCGGGTGCCCGTACCGTGGATCACATGGAGATCTTCGGCGTGGACATCGGCGGATCCGGGATCAAGGGTGCTCCCGTGGACCTGGACCGCGGAGACCTGGCGCAGGAGCGCCACAAAGTACTCACCCCGCACCCGGCCACCCCCGAGGACGTGGCCGGGTGCGTGGCAGAGGTGGTCGGCCACTTCGACTGGCAGGGGCCGGTGGGCATCACCTTCCCCGGTGTCGTCACCAGCGGTCTGACCCGGACCGCGGCCAACGTCGACAAGGGCTGGATCGACCTGGACGCCCGCACCCTGCTCGGCGACAAGCTCGGCCTCCCGGTCACCGTCCTGAACGACGCGGACGCGGCGGGCATCGCCGAGATGACCTTCGGCGCGGGCCGCGACCGCAAGGGCACGGTCATCGTGCTGACCCTCGGTACGGGCATCGGCAGCGCGCTCTTCATCGACGGCAGGCTCGTGCCCAACACCGAGCTCGGCCATCTGGAGCTGCACGGCCACGACGCGGAGAAGCACGCCTCCACCAAGGCCAAGGAGGACGAGGACCTGAGCTGGCACCACTGGGCGCACCGGGTGCAGAAGTACCTGGCCCATGTGGAGATGCTGTTCTCGCCCGAGCTTTTCATCATCGGCGGCGGAGTCAGCCGCAAGGCCGACAAGTTCCTGCCGCTCATCGAGCACGTACGGGCCGAGATGGTGCCCGCGGAGCTGCAGAACAACGCGGGCATCGTGGGCGCGGCGATGGCGGCGGCGGGCCGCTGAGCGCCCGGCGCCGCCCGTCGGCCTAACGGCGGGAGGGGCGCCGCGGAGTCCGTCCGGCGGGCCGGGCCGCGGGCGAGGGGTGTCCGGCCGGCCGCGCGGTCTGCGCGGCCAGCAGCATCCGCCGCTGCCGGGCCCGCATCAGGCGGACCTTGCGCACGGTCGCGATGAGTCCGGCGATGAGCGTGCCGCCGTACAGCCAGCCGGCATGGACGGCGAGGGCGGTGACGACGGCCATGGTCTGCCCGCCGAAGCCGCCCGTGCCGCCGGAGATCGGGATGATGCCGACGGCGAACGCGATCGGCACACTGATCGGCGCGGTCACCAGGTCGGCGGGGCGCACCCAGAGCGCGGCCAGCGCGCTGACCGGCAGGAACAGCACACCGAACACGGCGGACGAGCCGTCGAACAGCAGCCAGTCCGCGCAGCCGACGACGAACATGACGGCGGCGGCGAAGAGGCCGGCGCCGATGCCGGTCAGCCGGGGATTGGGCAGCCGCCGCAGGGCGAGCACGGCGGGCGCCACCGGGCGGGCCCGGTCCGCCGGCGCACTCACGCGATAGACGGCCGCGCCGTCGCCGACGGACGCCTCGGCGCCGGTGGCTTCCTTGGTCCCGAGCGGGGACAGCGGGGTTGGCCGGGTCTGCCTGCGCTGCGGGGGACGTGTCCTGTGCTGCTCCACCGGGACAACGTAGGTCGCCGGGCGGGCGGAAGCGGGTGCGGGACACGCGCTTTGGGCGACCTGGGCGATGAGTTCGATGCCACACGGCCCAACGGGAACCGATTCGGCACGCATTCCGCACGGGTCCGGCACGGATGCGGCACGCTTCCGGTGGAGGGACGGGTACTGGTCGGGACCCGTGCACCCGCCGCCGCCGGCAGCGGGACGGGCCGGTCGCGCCCGTGACCGTCCACCCTTCCCGCTCGGCGGGACCCGTGACCGTCCCCCGCCCCGCGGGACCTGGGGCCGGCCGACCGCCCCGCCCCGCCCCTCGGGACCCGTGGCCGGCCGACCGCCCCGCCCCGCCCCTCGGGACCCGTGACCGGCCACCCGCCCCCGCCCGTAAACTGGAGAATCGGCCCACCCGGGCCCGACGTCCATTCGAGCCCGTCCACCCCCTAGGGAAGTCGCCACCGTGTCGCTCACGATCGGAATCGTCGGTCTGCCGAATGTCGGCAAGTCGACCCTTTTCAACGCCCTGACCAAGAACGACGTGCTGGCGGCCAACTACCCGTTCGCCACGATCGAGCCGAACGTCGGTGTCGTCGGGGTTCCCGACCCGCGGCTGAACACCCTCGCGAAGATCTTCAGCTCCCAGAAGCTGCTCCCGGCTACGGTCGACTTCGTCGACATCGCGGGCATCGTGCGCGGCGCGAGCGAGGGCGAGGGCCTGGGCAACAAGTTCCTCGCGAACATCCGCGAGTCTGACGCGATCTGCCAGGTCATCCGCGCCTTCAAGGACGAGAACGTCGTCCACGTCGACGGCAAGGTCTCGCCCAAGGACGACATCGAGACGATCAACACCGAGCTGATCCTCGCCGACCTCCAGTCCGTCGAGAAGGCCGTCCCCCGCCTCACCAAGGAGGCCCGTCTCCAGAAGGAGAAGGTCGCCGTCCTGGCCGCGGTCGAGGAGGCCCAGAAGATCCTGGAGGCGGGCGACACCCTCTTCCACGCGGGCATCACCGCCGGCACCGAGAAGGGCCGCCTCCTCCACGAGCTGCACCTCCTCACCACCAAGCCCTTCCTCTACGTCTTCAACGTCGACGAGGACGAGCTGGTCGACGAGGACTTCAAGAACGAGCAGCGCGCTCTGGTCGCCCCCGCCGAGGCCATCTTCCTGAACGCCAAGATCGAGTCCGAGCTGATCGAGCTCGACGACGACGAGGCCCTCGAACTGCTCCAGTCGATGGGCCAGGAGGAGCCCGGCCTCGCCACCCTCGGCCGCGTCGGCTTCGACACCCTGGGCCTGCAGACCTACCTCACGGCAGGCCCGAAGGAAACCCGCGCCTGGACGATCAAGAAGGGCGCCACGGCCCCTGAGGCGGCCGGTGTGATCCACACCGACTTCCAGAAGGGCTTCATCAAGGCGGAGATCATCTCCTTCGACGACCTGGTCGAGACGGGCTCGGTCGCCGAGGCCCGCGCCAAGGGCAAGGCGCGCATGGAGGGCAAGGACTACGTCATGCAGGACGGGGACGTGGTGGAGTTCCGCTTCAACGTGTGATCAGTCCGTTGCTCCACGCCAAGTGACTCGTCAAGCGAGCGGGTCAGAAGGGGTCGACTCCTCCGGGAGTCGGCCCTTTGTGGTTTCCCGTGCCGGGATGATGCTGGGGCAACTGACGCCCCATCACCCGTCGATATCCCTGCCGACCCCCCCTGTGCTGGCTCCAGGCCCCTCTCGATCTCCCCTCCTGTTGCGTTTACGTGCGGCATGCCTGAGCGGCTGGCGGGGAGTGAGATTCGATCTACGTAATGATCCAGCCAATCGGCTCCGACCCTCTGGTGCGAGGACCGGAGGGTGCGGCCTCAGCCTCCCTGTGGCGGTTCCAGCCGTCCCAGCCATGCCGTCAGCAGGGGCTCCAGCGCCGCCGTCTCGTCTGCGGTCAGAGTGTCGAGGAGGCGGCGTTCGTTGCGCATGTGCTCCGTGAAGGCCCGGTCGATCAGGTCGAGGCCGGCCTGGGTGAGGGCGACCACGCGGGCGCGGCCGTCGTCGGCCGCTCGGCGGCGGGTGACCAGGCCCGTGCGTTCCAGGCGGTCGATGCGTTTGGTCATCGCGCCGGTCGTGACCATCGTGTGCGTGGCCAGTTCGCCCGGCGCGCGCTCGAACGGCTCCCCGGCCCGGCGCAGTGCGGCCAGTACGTCGAACTCGCCCTCGCTCAGGCCGAACCGGCGGTAGACCACGCAGAGTTCCTCCGTGAGGAGCCCGGCCAGCCGGTGCAGGCGGCCGATCACGGCCTGGGGGCTCACGTCGAGATCCGGGCGCTCGCGTGTCCATTCGGCCTGGATGCGGGCCACGTGGTCGAGAGGGTGGGGGGTGCTGGTATCCGGCATGACTCACAGTGTAGCTTCCTGGGAAGGTATATTGGCTTCCATGGAAGCTACTTTGCGATGGGTGCTCATCACGGCGATCGCTCCGGTGGCCTGGGGCACGAACTACTACGTGACCCACGCCTACCTGCCCGCCGAGACCCCGCTGTACGGTGCCGCCATCAGGGCCCTGCCCGCCGGGCTGCTGCTCCTGGCCGTACGGCGCCAACGGCCCCGCGGCTCCTGGTGGTGGAAGGCCGCCGTGCTCGGCGTCCTCAACATGGGCGGTTTCTTCGCCCTCGTCTACGTCGCCGCGCAACTGCTCCCGACCAGCACCGCCTCGACGATCATGGCCGCCTCACCGGTGGCCATGATGCTGATCGCCTGGGCGCTCGTGGCCGAACGGCCGGGTGCGCTGCCGCTGCTGGGGGCCGCCGCCGGGATCGGCGGGGTGTGCCTCATGCTGCTGAACGGGACCGCCTCGGCCGACATCCGCGGGGTGCTGGCCTCGGTCACGGCACTGCTCATGTCCTCCCTCGGATACGTGCTCACCAAGCGCTGGGGAGCGGGCACCGATGTCCTCGCCTCGACCTCCTGGCAGCTGACAGCCGGCGGCGTCCTGCTGCTGCCGCTCGCCGCGGCCGTGGAAGGCGCCCCGCCCGCCCTCGACCTGCCGGCCGTCCTCGGATTCGCTTACGTCACCGTGGTGGCGACCGCCCTCGCCTTCGCCGCCTGGTTCGCGGGCCTGCGCCACCTGCCGGCCGCGACCGTGGGGCTGGTGGGGCTCCTCAACCCGGTGACCGGAGTGCTGCTCGGCACCGTCATCGCCGGGGAGTCGCTCACCCTCCGGCAGATCTGCGGGCTCGTCCTCGTGCTGGGCGGGATCCTGCTCGGCCGGCCGGGGGCGGGCCGGAGGCCGGCCGGGATCCTCCGCACCCGCCCCAGTCCTGCTCCGTGAGGTCCGGAGCGACGGCCTCGACCTGCCCCGCCTGCCGTCCGGGCGCCGGGCGGACACCCGCCTGCCCGGCCCTCTCGACGTACTTCCGGACAGCCGCACCACTCGGCACCGGCTGAGCCTCGGGCCCCATCGCCCGCGCGCACCCTATGGCTGCGTGACCGTCAGTTCCCGTACGCCCGTCGGCTCGGCCGCGTCCGTCGAACGGACGGTCAGCCGCACCTCGCGGGCCACCGCCCCCGACCGGTACGGCTGCCAGTTCCTGCCGTCGGCCGAGGTCTCCAGGAGGTGCGAGGCGGGGGGCACGTCCGTCCACCGGGGCGCGATGCCGGTCACCGGGGCCGCCCGCCCCAGGTCCACCGTCAGCGCGCCCGTCTCCCCGTCGGGCGACCAGGCCGTCGCCGCACTGCCGTCCACTGCCGCGACCGCGTACAGGCCCGGCGTCTCGGACGTCGCCGTCACCGGGCGGCAGCGGGCCGCGTCGGTGGTCCGCGTCAGGTCCGGGCGGCGCGTGGGGAGGGTGAGGGTGGTGGACAGGGAGCGTCGGCCGGACGGGGTGTGAACGGTGAAGGGGGCGCCCGAGGTGAGGCGGACCTCCGTCGTCCGGGGACCGATCGCGATGTCGTACGTACGCCCCTGGTAGCGCAGGCCCGTCAGCCTCACGCCGTCGCTCAGCTGAGGCGGCAGCACCGGGTCAAGCCGCACCCCGTCCTCCCGCAGGCGCAGACCCGTCAGCCCGTGGGTGAACACCTGGAGGAAGCCGCCCTTCCCGGTGAGGAAGTCCTCGGCGGGAAAGCCGGACAACGGGTCCTGCGCGCCCGCCTTCGCGCCCCGCGCCTCGCTGAAGAGCGCGTAGGGGCCCCGGATGAAGGGGCGCACCGCGCGCTGGAGGTAGGTGTACGTGGCGCATCCCGGCTCCCCGATCGCCGCCGCGTCGATCGCGTGCACCGAGTCCGTCATCGCCGGGCCGTCCGGATCGGTGTGCGCCGCGTAGTAGTCGAGCGTCGAGGCCGCCGCACCCGGCTCCATCGGCCACTCCAGGGGGTAGATCAGCAGGACCGTGTCGGCCTGCTTGATCGTCGAACCGTCGTAACCCGCGTACTGGAGGTAGAGCTTGCGGTCCGCGTCGTACGGGATCCGCAGTCCGTCCGCGACCGCGGTCCACTCCGCGGGAGCCGGGTGCCCGAGGAGCTGCGCCGCGCGGGTGGCGTTGCGCAGGGCGGTGGCCGCGACGGCGTTGGTGAACACCCCGTCCGTGACGCCGTTGCTGTACTCGTCCGGGCCGGCCACCTCCTTCACGGAGTAGCTGCCGTCGTCGTTCGCGGTGGCGCGCGAGGCCCAGAACTCGGCGATGCCCTGGAGCATCTGCCAGCCGTGACCGGCCAGCCAGTCGCGGTCGCCGGTGGCCAGGTAGTACTGCCAGACGGCCAGCGACACGTCGCCCTGGAGGTGGTTCTGGGTCACGCAGTGCGGCGGGTTCCAGCTCTGGCACTCGGACCAGAGGTTGCCCCTGCTCGCGCTCGTCCACGGGTAGAACAGCCCCTTGAACCCGAGCTTCTCGGCGTTCGTACGCGCTTCGTCACGGGTCCGGTAGCGGTACTCGACCACCGGACGGGCCAGTTCGGGGCGGGTGGCCAGCAGTCCCGGGTACATCCAGGTCTCCGCGTCCCAGAACACCATGCCCGCGTAGTTGTCGCTGGTCAGCCCGGCCGGGGCGATGCTGTCCCGGGAACCGGCGCGGGTGGAGGCGAGGAGCCCGTACTGGGCGGAGCGCAGCCACTTCTGCAGATCGGGACTGCCCGGCACGGACACGTCGGCGGACCAGTCGCGGCGCCAGACGGCGGCGTTCTCGGCGAGGACGCCGGCCCAGCCGCGCCGCGCCGCACGCCGGGACGCCTCGCGCGCGGTGGTGCGCGGAGCGCGTGAGGTGAGCGCGGTGTCCACCCCGACGTACTTCTCGAACGTGTACGTACGCCCGGAACTCACCCGGGAAGCCAGCCCGTTCGTGCCGGCCGGGCGCACCGTCTGGACGATCGCGCCCGCCGTGCCCGTGCCCCGGGTGCGGAACGTTCCGTCGTCCTCCAGGTCGATCCGGCGTGCGCCGCGCGGATCGAGCCGCCCGCTCACCGTGGCCGTCCCGGTCCAGTGCGGGGTCATCCGCAGCCGGACGGCGCCGGTGTGCACGTCGGAGCGGTCGGTCAGCACCTCGTACGTCAGGTCGGTCGCGCGGCCGTCGGCCGTGGTCCAGCGCAACGACGTGCGCACCAGCCCGCAGCGCAGGAACACCGTCTGGCGGTAGTGGGAGATCCGGGCCGCCGGAGTGGCGGAGCCGTACGTCTCCCCGCCCACACGCACACCGAGGCCGGTCCAGCTCGGCAGCGCGGCAACCACTTCGCGGCCGGCCGCCAGGTCTTCCTCGCGGCCGAAGAGTCCGGAGACGAACGCGCCGCCGTAGCGCGGGGTGAACAGCGGCCAGCCGGTCTTCTCGTCGCGTTCGGCGTACCCGGCACCCGCCGCCGGCACGCGGTGCCCCAGATACCCGTTGCCCACGTACGGGTCGTAGCCGGCGGCCTCGCCGTAGGCGGTGGACGTCGGGGCCCAGGCGGGGTCCGTGTCACGGCCGCAGGCCACGCCGGGAGCGGCGGGCGACGAGGGGACGGTGGCCGACGCGACGGGCGGCAGGGGCGCGATCAGGGCGCAGGCGAGGAGGGACGTGAGGAGAGAGGTACGCGAAAGGCTCACGGTACGAACGTAGGGAAGCGGGCGCGGTGCGACGGGGCACGGCGCGCGGGTGAACGGCTGACGCGCGGAGCGCGGACGCTCAGGCCGCGAGCCCCGTCTTGAGGCCCGCTCCGCACAGGGGTACGACGACGCTGCGGTCCGTCCAGCCGCCCACCGCCGCCCAGCAGGCCACGCCCGTCGTCTCCACGTAGAAGCCGCGGGCGGCCAGATCCCTCTGGGCCGTGCGGATCTGATCCTCGGTCACGGTCAGGAAGGTGCCGCCCGACTCCCGTACCGCCGCCAGGATCGCCCGGGCGCGCGGGGGGCGTGGGATGGCGATGCCCTCGGCCAGGGTGGGGGAGGCCGGGGCACCGGCCGGGGCGTCGACGAGGTCGTCCGCCCCCGCGTGGAAGGCCGCGGCCAGCGGGGACACGGCCTCTGCCTGGACGGCGATCAGCGCGGGGCGGGTGTCGATCAGCCCCTGGGCGAGGAGTTCCGCGATGGCCAGGGCGGCGCCGAGGAGGAGCGTGCCGTTGCCGACGGGTACGGCGACGGCGTCGGGGAGGCGGCCGCCCAGGTCCTCCCAGAGTTCGTACACGTACGTCTTCGTGCCGTGCAGGAAGTACGGGTTGAAGACGTGCGAGGCGTAGAAGGTGCCCGGCTCGTCGGCGGCGGCGCGGGCCGCCAGCGCGGTCGCCTCGCGGTCCCCGGGGACGACCTCCAGCCGGGCTCCGTGGGCCCTGATCTGCTCGGTCTTCTTCGGCGACGTTCCCTCGGGGACGTACACCGTGCACGGCAGTGCGGCGCGGGCGCAGTACGCGGCGACGGCCGTGCCCGCGTTGCCGCTGCTGTCCGCGACGACGCGCTCGGGGGCCAGACGGCGGGCCAGCTCGGCCAGCATCACGGCGCCGCGGTCCTTGAAGGAGAGCGTCGGCATCAGGAAGTCGAGTTTGGCCGAGACCGTGCCGGTGAGCGGCACGAGCGGGGTGCGGCCCTCGCCGAGGGTGGTCGCGGGTGAGGAGAGCGGCAGGACCTCCTCGTAACGCCACAGGGAGTTGACCCGGCCGGCCAGATCACCGGGGCGCAATGGGCCCGCACTCTCGAAGTCCAGGTCCCACGGTCCGCGGCAGACCGGGCAGCACCAGGTGAGCGAGGTGACGTCGGCACGGGTGCCGTCCTGCGGGCAGCGGTAGGTGGGGGCCATGGCGGCCAGCATGCCAGCCGCGAGGGCGGGGCGGGGTCCGGGGTGGCCGCGACGGCGCAGCCACCCCGGAAGGAGGTCCTACCGCCGGGAGAGTCCGCGGTCGACGGCGGTCATCAGCTCGCCGTCCTCCGTGTCCCCGTCCAGCGACCAGAACATCGCGCCGCCGAGCCGGTGGTCGCGGATGTACGCGGTCTTGGTGCGCAGCACCTGCGGGTCGTCGTACGTCCACAGCGTGGTGCCGTCGAACAGCCAGGCGCTGCCGTCACGGGCGTTGCGGTGGACCTTGTACGTACCGGATTCGGCCAGCTTCCTGAGGGCCTTGTAGTCCTCGTAACCGGCCGCCCAGGTGGCGGGGGCGGGCGCCGCGGCGGGCTGGCCGAGGCCGTCGCCGCCACCGGTCACACCGGTCCAGCCCTGGCCGTAGAACGGCATCCCCATCACGAGCTTGCGGGCGGGGGCGCCGCGCTTGAGCCAGTCGCGCACGGTCTGGTCGACGCTGAAGTCGCCCTTCGCGTACAGCGCGGACTGCTGGGCGGTGGTCTTCTCGCCGGAGACGTGGAAGTCGTAGCCCTGGAGGTTCACGAAGTCGAAGTCCCGCATGATGCGCGGGACGTCGAAGCCGGCGTCGATCTTCTCGGGGGCCGTGGGTACGAACGCCGAGAGGTCGTAGTGCCGGGGCTTCGATCCGTGGTGGCCGCCGTCGCGCGAGGCGGCGCTGCTCTTCGCGTACGCGTCGAGCTGGGTACGGAACTCGTGGACCAGCGCCGTGAAGTTCCGCTTGTCCTCGGGGCGGTACACCGTGTCGGAGTCACCGGCGGATCCCGGCCACTCCCAGTCGATGTCCACGCCGTCGAAGAGGCCGGCCGCCGCGCCCTCGCCGCCGCGCGTCCCGTCCACCGGCAGATTGCCCTTGATGTACAGGTCGATGCACGACGAGACGAAGGCCTTGCGGGAGGCCGCGGTGCGGGCCGCGTCCGAGAAGTGCGTGGACCAGCTCCAGCCGCCGAGCGAGATCATCACCTTGAGGCCGGGGTGCTTGGCCTTGAGCTCGCGCAGCTGGTTGAAGTTGCCCGCGAGGGCCTGGTCGTCGGTGTCGGCGACGCCGTCCACCGAGCCCGCGGCGTCCAGCGGACGGACGTAGTCGGCCCAGGCGTCGGCTTCTCCGGGCACGTTGCCGGTGAAGCACTTGCCGTCGGCGCTGACGTTGCCGAACGAGTAGTTGATGTGGGTGAGCTTGGCCGCCGTGCCGCTCGTCTCCAGGTCCTTGACCTGGAAGTCGCGTCCGTAGACGCCCCATTGGGTGAAGTAGCCGACGCGCTTGTAGGCGGGCGCGCCTGCGTGGCTGCCACCGCCGTGGTCCTTGCCGTGGCCCCCGGAGGCGTTCGCGGCGGGGGCGAGGGTGGCGGCCAGCGAGAAGGCGCAGGCGGCAATGGCCAGTCCGGACAGGGTTCTTCGACGCATGAGGCCCGTTCCTGTGCGTGTGCGGAGGCATGTGCTGAGACATGTGCGGGAAGTGCGTGGCCGTGCTGTGTGGAGAGGAAACTATTGGTCTGGACCAAACGAGGTCAAGGGGTGGGGCGCACCGGAACGGCCGAAGATGTCGCAGTGCCCGGCGCGGGTATGCGCACGTCCGCGGCGAATCATCACTTCGAGTGAAACTCTGGCCTGTGCTTGCGGTCGGGAACCGACGGTTGCGACGCTGTTGCAGTCTGTCAACCTCTTGGGGAGTGGCCTGTGACTTTCGGTGAGCAGCCCGCCTATCTGCGCGTTGCGAGCGATCTGAGGGAGAAGATCGCCAACGGTTCGCTGCCGCCGCATACGCGTCTGCCGTCGCAGGCGCGTATCCGCGAGGAGTACGGGGTCTCGGACACCGTCGCGCTCGAAGCGCGCAAGGTGCTGATGGCCGAGGGCCTGGTCGAGGGGCGTTCCGGCTCCGGCACGTATGTGCGTGAGCGCCCGGTCCCGCGCCGGATCGCCCGTTCCGGCTTCCGCTCGGAGGCCGGGGCCAGCCCGTTCCGGCAGGAGCAGACGGCGGAGGGTGCCCGGGGGACCTGGGAGTCCCGGAGCGAGCAGGAGGGCGCGAGCCCGGAGGTCGCCGAGCGGCTCGGGATCGAGCCGGGCGACCGGGTGATGCGGACGCGCTACGTGTTCCGGGACGGCGGCGAGCCGATGATGCTCTCCACCTCCTGGGAGACCCTCGCGGTCACGGGGCGCACGCCGGTGATGCTGCCGGAGGAGGGCCCGTTGGGCGGCTGTGGGGTGGTCGAGCGGATGGCCGCGATCGATGTCGTCGTGGACAACGTGGCCGAACAGGTCGGCGCGCGCCCGGGGCTGGCGGAGGAGCTCCTGGCGCTCGGCGGGGTGCCGGGTCACGTGGTGATGGTGATCGAGCGGACGTACTACGCGTCGGGCCGCCCGGTCGAGACCGCCGACGTGGTGGTGCCGGCCGATCGCTACCGGGTCGCCTACCACCTTCCGGTCCGGTGAGCGACGCCGTGTAACGGCTTGTCATGTCCCGTTGCCCGGCGCCTGTCCGGTGCTGCGAGGGGGCTGCGGGACACCGGGGGGCGCATCCATGAGGATGCGCCCCCCGGTGCGTTGGTCCACTCCTGGCCGGATCGGTATCTCTTTGTGCAATTACGCATGCGTTGAGTAAAGGTCAGGCGTAGGCTCGGGCATATGCGTACTGCGGTTTCCTGGGGATCCTTAGAGACGTGCACGCCGTTCAGGGGAGGGGCGCAATGCTCGGGAGGGGCACGATGAGCGACAGCGGTGCCGTGCTCCCTTGGCTGGTGATACGGCAGGACGACAACGGCAACCGCTACCGCGTGGGCAGGTATGCCACGCAGGACGAGGCGCAGCGGACCGCCGACAAGCTCCAGGACCGCGGGCACGAGCAGCTCTACTGGGTCGAGCGCACAGGGCAGACCGCGCGCCCCTAGGGGGCCTGCGATCCGTTCGCCCCCGCGGCCGCGGCGCGGCTGTTGCGGCACTTTCCGGGCGTCGGTGACGGGGCGTTACGCTCCGAACCATGACTGATCGCGTGGTGGTGGCCGGAGCCGTCTATGACCGGGGGCGGCTGCTGGCCGCGCGCCGCAGCGCCCCGCCCGAGCTGGCCGGACGCTGGGAACTGCCCGGCGGCAAGGTGGAGCCGGGGGAGAGCGGCGAGCAGGCGCTCGTGCGTGAGCTCCGTGAGGAGCTGGGCATCGAGGTGGAGCCGCTGGAGCGGGTCCCCGGTGAGTGGCCGCTCAAGCCCGGCTATGTACTCCGTGTGTGGACGGCCCGCCTGGTGTCCGGTGTGCCCGCGCCGCTCCAGGACCACGACGAGCTGCGCTGGCTCGGACCGGGCGAGAGCGGCACGGTGGACTGGCTGGAGCAGGACCTGCCCGCCGTGGCCGAAGCCGTACGCCGGCAGCCCGGCGGCGCACACCGCTGAGTGGAGCGCCCGGCCCCGGGCCCGTGCGCCCCCTCCCTCCGCGCACAGCCGTTCGTGCGCGCGCTGCTACACCCGTACGCCCCACGTGTCGACACCGGCGGTATTTCGTCCTGAATTTCGGGTATGTGGTGTTTAGCCCCCGCACGCAGGGCATCCCCCGTCGCTGGCCCTGGGAAGTGATCGGCGTGATCGATACCGAAGGCGACAGCGCCGAGTGGAGCTTTCCGGCTGTTCCCGGCGCTGTGCGCACGGCGCGGCACGCCGTCCACGAGGCGCTGAGCTGCTGGGGGCTCGACGCGGCCGTGGGTGATGTGGCGGTTCTGCTGGTCAGTGAGCTGGTGACCAACTCGATGCGGTACACGGCGGGCCCCATCGGAGTGCGGCTGGTGCGCCCCCGGCCCGACGGGGAAGGTCCCGCGGCACACCCCGGCCTCATCGTGGAAGTCTCCGATCCGGTTCCGGATCCGCCCACCGAACGTACGGCTGGACCCGACGACGAGGGCGGCAGGGGCTTGCAGCTCGTCGCCTGTTCGGCCAGGCGATGGGGGACGCGGCGCGGAAAGAACGGCAAGACGGTGTGGTTCGAGCTGGCCCTGCCTGGTTAGGAGTGAGGTGGGACAAAAAACGATCACGGAAGACAGGTCGGAATCGGCCGGTCAGAATCTGGCCGAAACGGACTGAGACCGTGCTGTGATCGTGAACGCCGTGTCGGTCGGGGCCGTAGTGCTGAATACTGCGGGCAGGACCGGTCCGGTGTGTGAGCTGGAGGGGACGGTCGCGTGAGCGAAATACCTGGGACAGCGGGCGACGTCGTGTGGCAGAGCAGTCCGCCTGGCTCGATCTACGACTACATCAGGGTCGCCTCCTTCTCGATCGGCCCCGATGGCCTGATCGAGCAGTGGAGCCGCCGGGCCGCCGGCCTCTTCGGCGTTGCCGCTCACGAGGCCATGGGCAGGGACCCGGTGGAGGCCTTCATGCCCGCCGAGCTGCGCCGGGACGGCCACCGCCGGATCGGCGAGGTGCTCGACGGCAAGGAGTGGACAGGCCTCGTCCCCTTCCGGATGCCGGGCGAGGACGCCGTGCACGGGCTCGCCGAGATCTATGTGATGCCGAGCGAGACGGCCACCGGTGAACGGGCCGCGGTCTGCATCGTGGTGGACGTCCGCGCCCTGCGCCTCATCGAGACGGACCTCGCCGCCTCGCAGGCGATTTTCGGCCAATCCCCGTTCGGCTTCGTACTGTTCGGCACCGACCTCACCGTGGTGCGGGCCAACCAGCGTTTCGCCACGGTCTTCGGCGGCCGGGCCGACGACCACCGCGGCCGCACGGTCCACGACTACCTCGCGGGCGCGGAGGCGGACCGGCTGACGGCCACGCTCGAACGCGTCCTGGCCACGGGCGACTCCGTCACCGACCTTCAGCTCGTCGGCACCGCCCCCGGCGACACCGAGCGCCGCCACTGGTCGATGAACCTCTACCGGGTGCACAGCGGCTCGGGCCGCCCCATCGGCATCGCCGGACTGGCCACCGATGTGACCCGGCGACACATCGCCGCCCGGGAAGCGGCCAGCGCCCGGCGCAACCTCGCCCTCCTCAACGAGGCGAGCGCCCGCATCGGCAACTCCCTCGACCTCGAGACGACGGCCCGCGAACTCCTCGACGTCGCCGTACCCGGCTTCTGCGACCTCGCGTCCGTCGACCTCTACCAGGCCCTGCTCACCGGCGAGGAGACGGCGCCCGGCAGCGTCGGCTCCCTGCGCGGGGAGGCGGTCGGCGGCTCCGCCGGACTGCGCCGCGTCGCGTTCGCCAGCGCGGTGTCGGACGCGGTGCCCGGCATCCCGGACCCCGCGACCGACGGCGGCCCCCGTACGACCGACGACGCGCCCGCCCTCGGCGCCGTGCACCACTACTCCTTCGGCTCGCCCTGCGCCATCGCCCTGCGCACCGGCCACGTGGAGGACGTGCCGGGGGACGACCGCGGCTTCGTCCAGTCCACGCTCGCCGTGCCGCTGGTCGCCCACGACACCGTGGTCGGCCTCGTGCAGTTCTCCCGTACGAAGGGCAGCGAACCCTTCGGTGAGCGGGACCGCGCCCTGGCGACCGAACTCGCCGCACGCGCCGCCGTCTGCATCGACAACGCCCGCCTCTACCGCCGCGAGCACGAGCGCGCGCTGATACTCCAGCGCAGCCTCCTGCCGCCCGGCGACCCCGAGGCCGCCGGCCTCGACATCGCCTGCCGCTACCTGCCCGGCAACACGGCGACCGAGGTGGGCGGCGACTGGTTCGACGTGATCGAACTCCCCGGCCATCGCACCGCCCTCGTCGTCGGCGACGTGATGGGGCGCGGACTGCGCGCAGCCGTGGCGATGGGGGAACTGCGCACCGCCGTGCGGACCCTGGCCCTCCTCGACCTGGAACCCGCCGAGGTGCTCTCCGCGCTCGACGAGGTCGCCCGGGGCCTCGGCACCCCCGGCGCGGGCACCTCGTCCGATGCGGGCGGCGGCGCCCAGTGGCCTTCGCGGGCCGCCCACAAGTCACGCGAGGCGGACCTCTCCGAGGTCTATCTGGCGACCTGCGTCTACGCCGTCTACGACCCCGTCACGCGCCGCTGCACCTTCGCCAACGCAGGCCACCTCCCCCCCGTCGTCGTCGAGCCCGGCGAAGCGGCACTGCTCCTCGACGTCCCGCCCGGCATGCCGCTCGGCGTCGGCGGCGAACCCTTCGAAGAGGTCGAGGTGGAGCTCAAGGAGGGCGCCCTCCTCGCCCTGTACACCGACGGACTCGTCGAGTCCCGCGACCATCCCCTGGACGAGGGCCTCGAAGCGTTGCGCCAGGCCCTCGTCGAACCTGCCCGGCCCCTCGAGGACGTCTGCGACCACGTTCTGAGCTCGCTCGACACCCGGCACGGCGAGGACGACATCGCGCTGCTGATGGCCCGCATCCAGGGGCTGCCGGCCGACGCCGTCGGGGACTGGCGGCTGCCCCGCGAGCCCCGCTCGGTCGGCCGCGCCCGCGAACTGGCCCGCGGACGGCTGATCGCCTGGGACCTCGACGACCTGGTGGACACCACCGAACTGCTGGTCAGCGAACTGGTCACCAACGCCCTGCGATACGGCGAGGGCGAGATCCGGCTCAGACTGCTACGTGACCGCACCCTCGTGTGCGAGGTGTGGGACGCGGGCCTCGTCCAGCCGCGGCGCCGGCGCGCACGCGACACGGACGAGGGCGGCCGCGGACTCCAGCTCGTCGGGCTGCTGAGCGCGGCCTGGGGGTCGCGCCGGACACCGCGCGGCAAGACCGTCTGGTTCGAACTCCCGTTGCCCGACGGCGGACCGGCCGTCGAGCGCACGGTGGAGGAACTGCTCAGCATGTTCTGACCCGGGCCCGGTGGCGAGGGACTTACGAGGCGGTCTTCAGGGCGGCGAGGCGCGCCTCCACCTCGGCGCTGTTGCCCAGCGTGTCCAACTGCTCGAACTGGGCGTCCAGCGACGACGCGGCGAGCTCCTGCTTGCCCAGCGCCTTCGCCTCCTCGCGCCGCACCTTGTCCTCGAACCGGCTGATCTCGCTGGTCGGGTCCAGGACGTCGATGCTCTTGACGGAGTCCATCATCTGGTTCTGGGCCTGGGCCGACTTGGCACGGGCGACCAGTTCGTCACGCTTGGACTTCAGCTCCGTCAGCTTCGCCTTCATCTGGTCCAGGCCCAGTTTCAGCTTGTCCACCACCTCGGTCTGGGCGGCGATGGTGGGCTCGGCGGTCGTCGCCTCCTTCTCCGACTGGAGCTGGCGGCCGAGCGCGACCTTGGCCAGGTTGTCGAACTTGTCGGCGTCCGGGCCCGACCCGCCCGCCCGCAGCTCGTCGGCCTTGCGGCTGGCGGCGAGTGCCTTCTCGCCCCACTCCCTGGCCGCCGCGACGTCCTCGCGGTGGTCCTGCTCCATGAGCCGCAGATTGCCGATGGTCGCGGCCACGGCCTGTTCGGCCTCCGAGATGTTGGACGTGTAGTCGCGGATCAGCTGGTCCAGCATCTTCTGCGGGTCCTCGGCCTGGTCGAGCAGAGCGTTGATGTTGGCCTTCGCCAGCTGGGTGACGCGTCCGAGAATGGTCTGCTTGGTCATGGCACCTCTCCTGTGTGTCCGGTCCTGCTGAGCTACGGGGCATGTACGTGTACGGCTGTGGGCCTCGCTCAGAAACGGCCACCACCACCGCGCCGGCCGCGGGTGCCCCCACCGCCGAAGCTGCCCGGCCCGCCGCCCTCGCCGAACCCGCCGCCGAACCCGCCACCCCCGAAGCCGCCCCCTCGACCGCCTCCGCCGCCCAGGAGCCCGCCGAGGATGATCCCGCCGAGCACCGCGCCGCCCACGCCCCCGCCGCCCCCCGGCACCCCGCCGCCCGGGCCGCCCCGGCCCCCGTACGCGCGCACGTCCTGTTCCGCGAGGCCCAGAGCCTCCCCGGCCATGGCCTCCGCCCGCTGCGCCTCGGCCAGCGCGGCCTGCGGATCGTCCGTCCCGGCCAGCTCGCGGGCCTGTTCCAGCCGCCGCTGGGCCTCCGCCAGCCGGGTCCGGGCCTGGCTGCCGACCGCACCGCGGTTCGTGGTGACGTAGTCGGCGGCGGCACCGATGGCCGACCGCGCGGTGAGCATCGTCCTGTCGAGCAGGGACCGGGCCCGCCGGTTGCCCTGCTCCTGCTCGCGCGCACCGGCCAAGGCCTCGTCCAGCACGGCGTCCGCCTCCTCCACGCGGCGCAGGGCGTCGATCGGGTCGTACGCACCCGCGTCCAGCTCCTCCCGCACAGCACGGGCCACCGACTCCGCACGCGCGATCCGGCCGCGGAGGTCCGCGGTGGACACGCCCTCCCCGGTGCCCTCCAGCAGCCCTCCCGCGTCCGCCAGGTCCGTCTCTGTCTCCGTGAGCGCGGCCGGCAGCCTGGCCGCCGCCTCCTCCAGTTCCCGCGCGCGCCGGTCGACGGCGTCGGCGAGGGTGGCCGCCTGGCCGACCGCCCCCTCGGTGGCCCGTACGTACACCGCCGCCGCGGCGTGGTCGCCGCTGTCGACCGCCTGCCGCGCCTGGTTGAGCGACGACGTCGCGAAGAGGAGCCGGTCCTTGGCCTGTTCGATGTCGCCCGCCACGGGGGCCGACGCGGACTCCGCGTAGCGGCCGCGCAAGGTGGTGAGCGTGGCCTCGGCGGCGGAGACCCGGCCGGCGAGGGAGCGGAACGCGGTCTCGGCCGCGGTCAGTGCCTGTGGGGCGTCACGTTCCAGTTCCCGCAGCCGGTCGAAGTCCTCGGAGACGTCGTCCAGCCGGGCGTTGGCGTCCGCGCAGCGGCTGAGGATCTCGTCCAGCATCCGCCGGCGCGTGGCATCGTCCTCGGGAAAGGCGTCGTCGAGCTGCTGACGCAACCGGAACGCCGCGGTCAGCTCGCCCTTGGCGTGGGTGACCGCCTCGGTGAACGGCGCGGCGGCTTCCTCGCCGAACTGGGCGGTGGCGAATCCCAGTTCCTCCTCGCTCGTGCGGACGGCGTCGTCCGTGCCGACGAGCGTCTCCTTGGCCCGGGCGTCCAGTTCGGGGAGCGGGGTGGGGGGCCGGGGTTCGTCCCGCCCGCCTCCGGCCGGTCCCCAGCCCGTCGCACCGGGCGTCGTACGGGTGGTGGCGCGCCGCTTGCGGCGGGTGAACGCGTACGCCGCTACCGCTGCGGCGCCGCCGACGAGCACGATCGGCAGCACCAGGTCGCCGGTGCTCGTCCCGCCGGAGCTCCCCGTGCCGGGGTCGTCCGGGCCGGGGGTGATCGTCGGGGTCGGGACGGGCGAGCCGGCCAGGACGGCGGAGTACCCGTCGGCGGCCCCGATCGCGGCACCTGCCCAGTCGTTCTCCTTGAGCGCCGGCTCGATGGCGGTGCTCGCCACGTCCTGGAGCTGCGCGTCGGTGAGGCGGGAGGCCTGGTCGACGGAGTACGCGTACTGCCGGTCGTGGGTGGCGACGGCCAGCAGCACGTCGTCGAGGCCGAGCCCGTTGCGGTCGGCCGTCTCGTCGGCCCAGTCCTGTGCGGACCGCCCGGAGAAGTCACGGACGTAGGCCACGAAGAGCTGGACACGGCGCTGGTCGTAGAGCCGGTCGAGCGCGGTGACCACCTGGGCCCTGCGGTCCCCGAGCGCGCCCACCTTGTCGGTGATCTGTCCGTCGCGGGACAGCGTGATCGGCCCGTCGGCGCGAGCGGCCGGCGCGGGGCAGAGGGCCAGCCAGCACACCGTCAACAGCACAGCGAGCAGGGCCCGGCCCGGTATGAGGATCCGGGTTCGGCTCACAGGCGGCATCACGTTCGTGAGGCTATGTCCGCCCCAGGTGCCCCGCGACCCGACGAGGAACGGCACCGCACGTCACGGCGGATCCACCTCCCCGTCGTACAGGCGCATCCGCCACCAGGCCCGGCTCCGCCACGGATCCGATGCGGAGTGCGGGGAGGGGAGGGTGCGACGCAGCAGTCTGCGGTCCAGTCGGGTGACGAGGCGGGACAGCTCGGCCCGGGGCCGGGCCGGCAGCAGGGCGAGAACCTCCGCCAGCGCGTCCCGTACGTGGGTCACGTCGTCGAGCGAGCAGCCGGGACAGGAGCACCGGGCGAGGCTCGGCCAGAGGATGCGCCCGGGACGGGCGAGGAAGAGCCGGTAGCGGAGCAGGGCGGCCGAGGTGACACCCGGGTAGACCTCGTAGTCCTCGTGCGCGTACTCCACGCGCCGGATGGCGGCGCTCGTCGCGAGCGAGAGCGAGCTGATCCTTCCCGGCTCGCACAGCCATACGGGCGTGCGGTCAGGGGCGGCGCGCAGCGCGCCGGGCCGCTTACGCGGCATGGGCCTTTCGGCAGGGGGACATCATGCCGGTCATACTGCCACGGCACACCGGGAATCGAGGGCCACGGACGTGCGGACGCGGACAGGCGCCGGGAGCGGTGCCGCGCCTCCGGCGCCGTTTCGGGTGCGACTGCCGGCACGGCCCGAGCCGTGCCGGGTGGTGCGGTGAAGCGGCGGTGCGGTACGGGAGCCGGCGGATGTCAGGTTCCGCCGGCTCCCGTACGGGCGGGAGCCGTCAGGAGCTCCCGGTCCTGGGACCGGTCTCAGCCGGCGTCGCGCGGCAGGGTGCGGGTGCGGCCCATCTCGCCCAGCCAGACGGCGGACGGCTTGGGCAGCCGCTCGAACGTCTCGGGGTCCCAGCCGATGAGGCCGAAGGTGGGCGCGTAGGAGCCCCACTCGTAGTTGTCGAGCGCGCTCCACGCCAGGTAGCCCTGGATGTTGAGGCCGTCCTCCAGCGCGGAGGCGACCTCGTTCAACGCGCCGGTGTAGTAGTCGATGCGGCGGCTGTCGACGTCGGTGGCGATGCCGTTCTCGGTGACGATCAACGGCATGCCGGGGCCCAGGATGTCGGCGGTGTGGCGCAGCGCGTGGCCGACGGCGGAGGGGTAGTACTCCCACTGGGTGAGGGTGCGCTCGACGTCGTCCGCGGTGGGGATCGGGCCGTCGGTGCCGATCAGGGTCCGGGTGTAGGACTGCACGCCGATCCAGTCGTCGCCGCGGGCGGCTTCGATGAAGACGTCCTCGCGGGGGTGGCGGTAGGCCGCGGTGACCTCTTCGGCGCCGGGGAGGGCCTGGTAGACCTGGTTGGCGACGGTCCAGCCGACCTGGATGCCGGCGTTGATCGCCCTGACCTCCTTGACGGCCGCGTGGTGGGCGGCGATCACGGCCACGGTGGTCTCGTCGTCCGGGGTCGGCAGACCGGCGGGCGGGAAGCCGATGTCGCCGCGCTTGGCCTGGCCCGCCATGACGGCGATCATGTTCGGCTCGTTGATGGTGCAGACGTGGCTGACGCCTTCGGCGATGACCGGTGCGCAGGCCGCGACATAACGGGCGAACAGCTCGGTCGCGCCCTCGGAGGTGAAGCCGCCCCGGGCCTCGAACCACTGGGGGACGGTGAAGTGGTGCAGGGTGACCATGGGGCGCAGCCCGCGCTCGACGGCGCCCTCGACCATCCGGCGGTAGTGGGCGAGCTCGGCCCGGGAGAACCGGCCCTCGGCGGGCTCGATGCGGGCCCACTCGATGGAGAACCGGTAGTCGGTGAAGCCCAGTCCGGCCAGCACGTCCATGTCCTCGTGCCAGCGGTGGTAGCTGTCGCAGGCATCCAGGCTGGGCTCCTGGATGTGGGTGCCCGCGGTGTGCTCCTTGACCCACCAGTCGCTGTTGGTGTTGTTGCCCTCGATCTGGTGGGCGGCCGTGGAGGCGCCCCACAGGAAGCCTTCGGGGAACGGGACCTGGGTGTGCGTCATCGCGAACTGTCCTTCTGGTGCGTGAGGGGGTGCGGCCGGGCAGGGGTGCGGGGTGCGCGGCCTCGTACGTGTGGGCGGGGCGGCGGTGCCGCCCCGTGCGGGCTACTTCATGCCCGCCGTGGCGATGCCCTGGGTGAAGTGCCGCTGGAGCGCGATGAACACGACCAGGACCGGCAGCACGATCAGGAAGGACCCGGCCATCAGCATGCCGTTGGAGCCGCCCGACTTGTTCGGGTCGGTGGCGAACGTCGCCAGGGCGACCGGGAGGGTGTACTTGTCGGGGTCGTTGGTCGCGATGAGCGGCCAGACGAAGTTGTTCCAGGAGCCCAGGAACGTGAAGATCGACAGCGTCGCCAGGGCGGGCTTCACGAGGGGCATCACGATCCGCCAGAAGATGTACCACTCGCCGGCGCCGTCCATCCGGGCCGCCTCCAGCAGCTCGTCCGGGATCGACTGCATGAACTGCCGCATCAGGAAGACCCCGAAGGCGCCCGCCGCGAACGGCAGCACCAGACCGGCGTACGAGTCGATCAGCTGCATCTTGCTCATCAGGACGAACAGCGGCAGCAGCATCAGGTTGCCGGGCACCATGAGGGCGCCGAGCACCAGACCGAAGATCTTGTTGCGGCCGGCGAAGTTCAGCTTGGCCAGGGCGTACCCGAGCATCGAGCAGAAGACCAGGTTCGAGACGGTGACCAGCACCGCCACGATCACCGAGTTCATGAAGTACAGCGGCAGATCGAGCTTGTCGAGCAGGTCCCGGAAGTTGTCCAGGGTCCACTCGGTCGGGATCCAGACCGGCGGGCTCGCCGTCAGCTCGCTCGTCGTCTTGAACGCGGACAGGGCCATCCACAGGAACGGCGCCGACATGATCAGCAGGCCGAGCGACAGCAGGACGTAGACGAGGACCCGCTTCAGCGAACGCGGCCGCTTCTCCCCGCCCGGCTGTCCGGGCTCCTTCGACGGCGCCGTCGAGACGGCGCCCGGTGCACTGGTGGCGCTCATTTCGTGTTGTCCTTCAGCAGTCGGAGCTGCAGCACCGTGATGCCCATGATCACTACGAAGAGGACATACGCCATGGCGCTCGCATAGCCCATGTGGAAGAAGTTGAAGCCCTCGCGGTACATGTTCAGCGAGACGGTGAGCGTCGAGTCCGAGGGCCCGCCCTGCGTCATCACGAACGGCTCCTCGAAGACGTTGAGGTAGCCGATGGTGGTGATCACCGTGGCGTAGAGCAGCGTGGGCCGCAGCAGCGGGACGGTGATGCCCTTGAACTCCTGCCAGATGCCGGCGCCGTCCAGCCGCGCCGCTTCCCGCACCTCGGTCGGGATGGCCTGCAGACCGGCGATGAAGAGCACCATGACCGTGCCCAGGTTGCGCCAGACCGCCATCGCGATCATCGAGGGCATGGCGAGCTTCTCGGAGCCGAGGAAGTCCGGCGCGGTGAGGCCCACTTCGGAGAAGAGGCCTGCGATGAGACCGTCGCTCGGATCGAGCACGAACCGCCAGACGACGGCGACCGCGACGATGGTGGTGACGACCGGGGCGTAGAAGCCGACGCGGAAGAAGGTCCGGGCCCGGTCGATGCCGTTGTTCAGCAGGACGGCGACGACCAGTCCGAGGAAGATCGTCAACGGCACGCCGATGACCACGAAGTACGCCGTGTTGAAAAGCGACTTGAGGAACTTCTCGTCGCCGAACAGCTTGGTGTAGTTCTCGAAGCCGATGAAGTTCGCGTCCAGCGGATGCGTCACGTTGCGCAGCCCGAAGTCCGTGAAGCTCATCACCAGCGTGGCGATGATCGGGACGGCCATGAAGACGAGGAAGAGCACGAGGAAGGGAGTGGAGAACAGCCAGCCGGCCATGTTCTGCACGCCCATCGCGGGCTTCCTGCGACGTCGCGAGCCCTTCGGCCCGGCGGCCGGGGACGCGGTGGTCCCCGGCCCGGCCTGCACCTTGGCCGGCTGCGCGGCCTTTCCGGTCGTGGTGCTCATGGCTCCTACTTCACGAGGCCTTCGATCTCGGACTGCGCGGTCTTCAGCGCGTCCTCGGCGGACGCCTTGCCCTGGGTCACCTTCGCGATGGCCTGGTCGACCTTGTCGGTCACCTCGGTCCAGTTGGGCAGCGAGGGGGAGGACTTGGCGGTGTCCATCTGCTTCTTGAAGATCTGGAGGCCGGCGTCGTCGGCGAGGTCGCCGGAGGTCCAGGCGGCGGTGTTCGCCGGCAGGTCCTTGGTGCGCTCGTACCAGTCGGCCTGGCCCTTGGTGTCCGTCAGGTACTTGATGAACTCGGTGGCGGCGGCCTTGTGCCCGCTGTCCTTGGAGATCACCAGGGAGGAGCCGCCGGCCATCGAGACGGAGGACTTGTCAGCGGGCACGTTCGCCACCGCCCACTTGCCCTTGAGCTGCGGCTGTCCCTCGTTCAGCAGGGTGACGTGCCAGGGGCCGCCGAAGAACATCGGGACGCGGCCGTTGCCGAAGTCCTTCACGACGTCGTAGCCGGGCTGCACGGACTTGTTGGAGAGGCCCTTGTCGAAGTACGAGCCGTACTCCTTGAGCGCCTTGACGGCCTCGGGGCTGTCGATGACGACGTCGCCCTTGTCGTTGACGATCTCGCCGCCGGCCGAGTACAGGAAGGAGTAGAAGTTCTGCACCGTGTCCAGACCGCTGGGCTGGATGGACAGGCCCCACTTGGTGTCCGCCTTCTTCTGGTAGGCGGTGGCGAGGTCGCGCATCTCCTTCCAGTCGGTCGGAGCCTTGGTGACGCCGGCCTTCTCGGCCAGGTCGGTGCGGTAGTAGAGGACGCGGGTGTCGACGTACCACGGCACGCCGTACGCCTGGCCGTCCACCTCGCCCTGCTGCCAGCCGGCCGGGAAGAAGTCCTTCTCCTGGAAGGTCTCGGTGTCGACCGGCTCCAGAACCCCGAGCTCGGAGAACTCGCCCATGTAACTGCCGCCCATCTGCGCCACGTCGGGCATGGTGCCGGCGGCGGCCGCGGAGACGAGCTTCTGGTGGGCGACGTCCCAGCCGACCGGGGTCACCTTGACGGTGATGTTCGGGTGGGCCTTCTCGTACACCTCTGCCACGTCCGCGAGCTTCTCGCCCTCGGCCCCCATGGCCCAGACGGTGAGCGTCTGCTTGCTGTCCGCGGCGACGTCCTCGCCGCCGGAGCTGCCGCACGCGGTGAGGCCGAGGGCGAGCACGACAGCGATTCCGATGCCGGTGGAGGCGGTTCTGGCGGTGCGGGACATGGAGGGCTCCTCCTTGAGCATTCCGGATGTATGCGCTGCCTGTAAGCGCATACATCACTCTGCGGCAGAGATTCGGAAATCCGCAAGAGGGTGCTTGGTCACACTCGTGCAACGCGGTGGACATCTGAATGTTCGACTTGGAACGGTAAGCGTGCCGTTTGTGGAAAACGTAACGATGTGACCGAATCCGCAGGGTTGGTCCCGCGATCCTGCGGGGGCACGGGCCGGAGGCGGGCGGCGATAGTGTCGTGATCATGACTTCGTTCGTGCATGACTTCCCGTTCGATCCGGCCTACGGGCGCACCCTCGACGAGCTCATGGCCGTGCCCGCGCCCTCCGCCCCCGAGGACTTCGCGGACTTCTGGCGGGCGCGGTACGACGCGGCCCGCGAGGTCGTGACGGCCCCTGAGGTGGGGCCGCTGGAGGACGAGCGCGACGGCGTGCGGATCCACGGCGTGACGTACACCTCGGTGGGCGGGGTGCGTCTGGGTGGCTGGCTGGCGCTTCCGGTGGAGGGCGCGGCGGCCGGGCCGGTGCGCCACGGCTTCGTCGTCGGACACGGGTACGGGGGGCGGCAGGAGGCGGGGCCCGACGTGCCGCTGCCGCTGCCGTCGTCCGCCGCGATCCTGCCGTGCGTACGGGGGATGGGGGCGCGCGGTCTCGTGGCGGGCATCCCCGACGTCTCCGCCGGGCACGTGCTGCACGGCATAGAGTCGCGCGACACGTATGTCATCGGTGACTGCGTGGCGGACCTGTGGTGCGCGGCGTCCGCGCTCGGCGAGCTCGTGCCGGAGCTCGCGGGGCCGGGCCGGCTGGGCTACCTCGGGGAGAGCTTCGGTGGGGGGCTCGGTGCGCTGGCCCTGCCGTGGGACGACCGGTTCGCGGCGGCGCAGCTTACGGTGCCCACGTTCGGGAACCACCCGCTGCGGCTCACGCTGCCGTGCGCGGGAAGCGGCGAGTCCGTGCGCGCCCGCCACCGTGAGCACCCGGAGGTCGTGGAGGTGCTGCGGTACTTCGACGCGGCGACGGCGGCGGAGTCCGTGAAGCTGCCCACGCTGGTGGCCGCGGCGCTGTTCGACCCGTCCGTGCCGCCGCCGGGCCAGTTCGCCGTGCACAACGCGCTGGCGGGGGAGCGGGAGTTGCTGGTGCTGCCGGCGGGGCACTTCGAGTACGAAGGGCTGGCGCAGGACGTGGCCGGGCTGGTGGCGGCGCGGCGCGCGTTCTTCGGCAAGTGGCTGGGGCGGTGACCGGCCGCGCGCCGGACGGAACGCTCCGGCGCGCCCTCGTCAGCCGCAGCCGCAGCTGGCCCGGCGGATCACGGACACCGGAAGGGTGAGTGACACCGGCTCGCGGCCGGTGTTGTTCAGGCGCTCGACCAGCAGCTCGACCGCCTGCTCGCCCAGTCGCCGGATCGGCTGGCGCACCGTCGTCAGCGGCGGCTGGACGATCCGGCCGAGCGGGATCCCGTCGAAGCCGGTCACCGCCATGTCCTGGGGCACCCGCACTCCACGCCGGGCCAGGGCGCGCAGGGCGCCCACCGCCATCTGGTCGTTGGCGAACAGCATCGCCTCGGGCCGTTCCCCGCCCCGGTCCAGCAGGGTCTCGGCCGCCAGGGCGCCCTCGGCCTGCTTCATCATCGTCGTCCGCAGGGCCGGCTCGTCGGGCACCGGGAGGCCGGCGTCCCGGCACGCCTCCTGGAAGCCGCGGAACCGGGCCTCCGCGTCCGGCGAATCGGTCTCGCCCCCGACGAAGACCAGCCGGCGCAGGCCGTGGTCCTCGATCAGGTGGCGGGTCAGCTCCCGTTCACCGTCGGCGTTGGCGACGACGATGTGGTCGAGGTGATCGATCTCGCGCGGTCCGGCGAGCATCACGACCGGCAGGCGGCGCGAGATCACCTCCAGGTCCTCGGTCGGCACGGTCTGTGCCAGGACGGCGAAACCGTCGACCCGCCCCGCGACCTTCGCGACCAGGCTCTCCGGGCCGCCCTCCAGCGATGCCGCGATCAGCAGCGCGTACCCG
This sequence comes from Streptomyces sp. NPDC005761, assembly GCF_040630635.1. Taxonomy (NCBI): domain Bacteria; kingdom Bacillati; phylum Actinomycetota; class Actinomycetes; order Kitasatosporales; family Streptomycetaceae; genus Streptomyces; species Streptomyces sp. NPDC005761. The sequence goes on from NZ_JBEXXX010000038.1 coordinate 30,703, forward strand.
TGCCGCCGGGCGGCGCGCTCCATGCCGCGGATGATCTGGTCGGAGTACAGCATCACCGCGTCGTCCGCGTCGCTGTCCGCCTCGGCGTCGGCCTCGGCGTCCGGGTCGGCGTAGTCCGGGAAGCACAGGCCGAGCACGCCGGTGGTGCGGCTCGCCAGCCCCCGCGCGTTGCCGCTCGGTACGTAACCGAGCTCGCGCGCCGCCTCCAGCACCCGCTCGCGGGTCTGGGCGCGCACCGATTCCGGAGTGCGGTAGACCCGCGAAACCGTGGCGATGGAGACGCCCGACCGCTCCGCGACGTCATACACCGTTGGGGCGCTCACTCGACCGACCGTCCGCTTCTTCTTCCGTACCGACGCGTATCGACGCGAACGTCGACGTACACGTTTTGAAAGCGCATTCACCCTAGATCGCGGGCCGTGCGCGGGCAAGGCCGACCCGGAATCAACAGGCAACCTTGCAAGATGGCTTGTACATCTTTTACGGTGGAGACATGACGCGACCGTCCGGTGCCACCCCCGCCGACCCGACCGCCGAAGAGGTGGCGAACCAGCTCGCCTCCGTCGTCGGCCGGCTGTTGCGACGGCTGCGCTCCTCGTCGTCGGAGAGCCTGCTGACGCCGACCCAGCGCTCGGTGCTGGCCCGGCTGGAGGACGGCGGCCCGGCCACCACGGCCGATCTGGCCCGCGCCGAGTTCGTGCGCCCCCAGTCCATGCGGCTGACCCTGGGCGCGCTGGAGGAGCAGGGGCTCGTCGAGCGCGCGCCGGATCCGGCCGACGGCCGGAAATCGGTGATGTCGGTGACGGACACCGGCCGCACCACCCTCGCCCAGGTCCGTGCAGCCAAGCGCAACTGGCTCGCCGAGGCCGTCGCGGCCGAACTGGACGGGCCGCAGCGGCGCACCGTCGCCGAGGCCGCCGAGCTCATCGAGCGCCTGGTCGGTTCATGACCGGTCGCGATGTGCTCCGCCCGGCTGCCGTGACCCGGCAGGCGGGGCCCGTCCCCGGGTTCAGCACCCGGCTCACCGCCCCGCTGCTGCTCGGCTCGCTGCTCAACCCGCTCAACACCACCATGATCTCCACCGCGCTCGTGGCGATCGGGCACCACTTCGCCATCGGTGCCGCCGACACCGCGTGGCTGATCTCGGTCCTCTACCTCGCCAGCGCCGTCGCCCAGCCCGTCCTGGGCAGACTCGCCGACGTCCTCGGCCCCCGGCGCGTCTTCCTGGCCGGCCTCGTCGTCGTCATCGCGTCGGGGATCGTCGGGACGGTGGCGCCGGACTTCGGGTGGCTGATCGTGTCCCGGCTGCTGCTCGGCATCGGTACGTCGGCCGCCTACCCGGCCGCCATGGCGGTGCTGCGCGACGAGTCGGCCCGGATCGGCCGGGCCACCCCGCGCCCCGTGCTGGCCCGGCTCTCCTTCGCCGCGCTCGGCAGCGCGGCTGTGGGCCCCACGCTGGGCGGCCTGCTCGTCATGGTCGTCGGCTGGCGCGGCATCTTCGCCGTCAACGTGCCCGTCGCCCTCGTCGCGTTCGGCGCCGCGCTGCTGTGGATCCCCGCCGACCCGCCGCGCCGACGGGCCGCCGACGGGAGCGGCCCCCGGCTCGGCCTGGATCCGCTCGGCATCGGCCTCTTCACCACCGCGCTGACCGTGCTGGTCTTCTTCCTGCTCGACCTGGCCCACCCGATGTGGTGGCTCCTCGCGCCCTTCGCCGTCCTGACCGCCGCGCTGGTGCGGTGGCTGCTGCGCCGCCCCGAGCCCTTCATCGACCTGCGGATGCTCGCGGCGAACGCCGCGCTCTCGCGGACGTACCTACGGCACGGGATCAGCTACCTGCTCATCTACGTCGTGATGTACGGGTACACCCAGTGGCTGGAGGAGGCCCGGGGCTACTCCTCCGGGCACACCGGACTGCTCATGCTGCCGATGTCCGTCGCCGCGCTCGTCTGTTCGCTGCTCGGCGCCCGTACGAAGGGCATCCGCGGGCCGCTCACCCTGGCCTGCGTGCTGCTCACCGCGGGGTCCGGACTGCTGTTCCTCCTCGACGGCGACACCCCCGTCGCCGTCCTGCTGCTGGCCGGTGCCTGCTTCGGCATCCCGCAGGGGCTGATCGGCACGAGCAACCAGGCAGCCGTCCAGGCCTACGCCCCGCCCGAGTCCATCGGCTCCGCCGCGGGTCTCCAGCGCACCGCCCAGTACATAGGAGCCATCACCGCGTCCAGCCTCATCGCGCTCGCGTACGGGCAGTCGGCCGGCGACCACGGCCTCCACCTGATGGCCGGCGTGGCCGCCGTACTGGGCGTCCTGCTCATCGTCCTCACCGTCACCGACCGCGCCCTGCGCGGCCGCACCTGATCCCCCCGAACACCCCCCAGGCAAGGAGCACCACCATGAGCGCCACCACCCTCGACCCGGCCACCGCGTTGATCGTCGTCGACCTCCAGAAGGGCATCGTCGGCCTCCCGACCGCCCACCCCGCCGACGAGGTCGTCGCCCGCGCCGCGACCCTCGCCGACGCCTTCCGGGCCAAGGGCCTCCCGGTCGTCCTGGTCCGCGTCACCGGCGGCGCCCCCGGCCGCACCGAGGGGGCCGCACGGTCCGGACAGCCGGCCGCCGACTGGGCCGAGATCGTCCCCGAACTCGGCCCGCACGACGGCGACATCGTCGTCACCAAGCAGCAGTGGGGTGCCTTCTACGGCACCGACCTCGACCTCCGGCTGCGCCGCCGGGGCATCACGCAGGTCGTGCTGGCCGGGATCGCGACCAGCATCGGCGTCGAGTCCACCGCCCGCTCCGCCCACGAACACGGCTACCACGTCACCGTCGCCACGGACGCGGTCACCGACATGAGCGCCGAGGCCCACGACAACAGCGTCGAGCGGATCTTCCCCCGCCTCGGCGAGACGGACACGACGGACGCGATCGTCAAGCTGCTCGGCTGACCGCCGGCCTCAGGTCGCGTCCCGCCGCCGGATCTTGTTGCCCAGCCACACCAGCGGGTCGTACTTGCGGTCCACGGCCCGCTCCTTCAGCGGGATCAGGGCGTTGTCGGTGATCTTGATGTGCTCGGGGCACACCTCCGTACAGCACTTGGTGATGTTGCAGAGCCCGAGCCCGTGCTCCTCCTGGGCCGTCGCCTTCCGGTCGAGACCGGCCTCGGCGGCGGCGTCCAGGGGGTGCATGTCCAGCTCGGCCACCCGCATCAGGAACCGCGGCCCGGCGAAGGCCGTCTTGTTCTCCTCGTGGTCGCGCACCACATGGCAGGTGTCCTGGCACAGGAAGCACTCGATGCACTTGCGGAACTCCTGCGAGCGGTCCACATCGATCTGCTGCATCCGGTACTCGCCCGGCTTCACACCCTCCGGGGGGACGAAGGAGGGGATCTCGCGCGCCTTGGCGTAGTTGAACGAGACATCCGTCACCAGATCCCGCACCACCGGGAAGGCGCGCAGCGGCGTGACCGTGATCGTCTCCTCACGGCCGAAGACCGACATGCGCGTCATGCACAGCAGCCGCGGGCGCCCGTTGATCTCCGCGCTGCACGAACCGCACTTGCCCGCCTTGCAGTTCCACCGCACCGCCAGATCGCCCGCCTGGGTGGCCTGGATGCGGTGGATGATGTCGAGGACGACCTCACCGTCGTTGACCTCGACCTCGAAGTCCTCCAGAGCGCCGCCCCCGGTGTCCCCGCGCCACACCCTGAACCGTGCGTCATAGCTGCTCACTCGTAGAGCTCCTCATCGGCGAGGTACTTGACCAGCTCCTCCTTCTCGAAGAGGGAGAGCAGATCCGGACGGATGGGGTCGGTCACCTTGCGTACGAGAGCGATCCGGCCGCTCGCGGCGTCCTGTTCGTCCACCGGCCGGCACAGCAGATTGACCGGGCGCCAGGCCCGCTCCATGGCCGGGCAGTCCTCGCGGGTGTGTCCACCACGGCTCTCGGTGCGTTCCAGGGCCGCCCGGGCGATGCACTCACTGACCAGCAGCATGTTCCGCAGGTCGAGGGAGAGGTGCCAGCCGGGGTTGAACTGCCGGTGCCCCTCGACCCCTGCGCGGCGGGCCCGCTCGCGCAGCCCGGACAGCTTCTCCAGGGCCCGTTCCATCTCGGGCGCCCGCCGGATGATGCCGACCAGGTCGTTCATCGTCTGCTGGAGTTCCTGGTGCAGGGTGTACGGATTCTCCGTCGGCTCGGCCCCGGCGAGGTCCTCCGCGCTGAAGGGACGCAGCGCCTCCGCGGCCGAGGCGTCGATCTGGCCCTCGTCCACGACCGGCAGGGCATCGACCGACGCGGCGTACTGTGCGGCGTGCAGTCCGGCCCGGCGGCCGAAGACGAGCAGGTCGGAGAGAGAGTTCCCGCCGAGCCGGTTGGAGCCGTGCATACCGCCCGCGACCTCGCCCGCCGCGTACAGGCCGGGTACGTCGAGAGCTGCCGCGGTGTCGGAGTCGACGGCTATGCCGCCCATCACGTAGTGGCAGGTCGGGCCGACCTCCATCGCCTCTGCGGTGATGTCGACGTCCGCCAGTTCCTTGAACTGGTGGTACATCGACGGCAGCCGGCGCCGGATCCGCTCCGCGTCCATCCGCGTCGACACATCCAGGAACACCCCGCCGTGCGGCGATCCGCGGCCCGCCTTCACCTCGGAGTTGATGGCCCGGGCGACCTCGTCGCGCGGCAGCAGTTCGGGCGGCCGGCGGTTGTGGTCCGGGTCGTCGTACCAGCGGTCGCCCTCCTCCTCCGACTGCGCGTACTTCTCCTTGAACACGTCGGGGACGTAGTCGAACATGAACCGCTTGCCCTCGGAGTTGCGCAGCACCCCGCCGTCGCCGCGCACCGACTCGGTGACGAGGATGCCCTTGACCGAGGGCGGCCAGACCATGCCGGTCGGGTGGAACTGCACGAACTCCATGTTCAGCAGGGGTGCGCCCGCGAGCAGGGCCAGCGCGTGGCCGTCGCCCGTGTACTCCCAGGAGTTGGACGTCACCTTGAAGGACTTGCCGATGCCGCCGGTGGCGAGGACGACCGCGGGCGCCTCCAGCACGAAGAAGCGGCCGCTCTCGCGCTCGTAGCAGAAGGCGCCCGAGACCCTCTCCCCGTCCTTGAGCACGCGGGTCACCGTGCACTCCTGGAAGACCTTCAGCCGCGCCTCGTGGTCGCCGAACTCGCGCTCGTCCTCCTGCTGGAGCGAGACGATCTTCTGCTGGAGGGTGCGGATCAGTTCGAGGCCGGTACGGTCCCCGACATGGGCCAGCCGCGGATACTCGTGTCCGCCGAAGTTGCGCTGGGAGATCTTGCCCTCGGGGGTGCGGTCGAAGAGCGCGCCCCAGGTCTCCAGCTCCCAGACGCGGTCGGGTGCCTCCTTGGCGTGCAGCTCCGCCATCCGCCACTGGTTGAGGAACTTCCCGCCGCGCATGGTGTCGCGGAAGTGCACCTGCCAGTTGTCCCCGGAGTTCACATTGCCCATGGAGGCGGCGATGCCGCCCTCCGCCATGACCGTGTGGGCCTTGCCGAAGAGTGATTTGCAGATGACGGCCGTACGGGCCCCGCGCTCCCGGGCCTCGATCGCGGCGCGCAGCCCGGCGCCTCCGGCACCGACCACGACGACGTCCCACTGCTGCCGTTCGAGCTCAGTCATTCAGAAAAACCTCGGATCGTCGAAGGCGCCGGAGGCGACCAGGTAGACGTAGAAGTCGCACGCCGCCACGCTGATCAGTGAGGCCCAGGCGAGCAGCATGTGACGGGCGTTGAGCCGCCCCACCCAGCCCCACAGCCGGTAGCGAACAGGGTGCTTGGAGAAGTGCCGCAGTCGGCCGCCGATGATGTGCCGGCAGGAATGGCAGGACAGGGTGTACGCCCAGATCAGGGCGATGTTGACCAGGAAGATCAGCGAGCCGAGGCCCATGTGGCCCCAGGCGTAGTGCTCGTCCCGGAAGGAGAGCACGGTGTCGTACGTGAGGATCCCGGCGACCGGCACCGCCGCGTAGAAGAAGTACCGGTGGATGTTCTGCATGATCAGCGGGAAGCGGGTCTCGCCGCTGTACGCCTGGTGGGGCTCGGCGACCGCGCAGGCGGGGGGCGAGGCCCAGAAGCCCCGGTAGTAGGCCTTGCGGTAGTAGTAGCAGGTCAGCCGGAAGCCGAGCGGGAAGATCAGGATCAGCAGGGCGGGCGACAGGCCCCACCAGCTGCCGAGGATCTCCCAGTTCGGGCCGCTCCGCATGGGGGCGCAGTTGTCCGCCAGACACGGTGAGTAGAACGGCGAGACGTAGGGCGCGGCGTAGTAGTCCGCGTTCGAGAAGGCCCGCCAGGTGGAGTAGACGATGAAGGCGAGCAGTCCGCCGGCCGTCACCGCGGGCGCCAGCCACCAGCGGTCGGTCCGCAGGTGGCGGGCGGCGATGGCGGCCCGCGTGGGGTGGTGCACTCCCGTCGTCCGGGCGGCTGCCACGTCCGGCGGGCGGGGTTGCGTACCCGGGGCGCTGCCCGGGTCCTTGCCTGAATCCGTTCCTGTTTCCGTACCGGTGGCCAAGGAACTCTCCTAGGGGGCGTGCCTGCCGCGGACGCCCAGACCCTCGTCGTCCGAGTCCGTCCACAGGGTGGCGTCGTAGGGCGCCTCGGTGATCGTGATGACCCCGTCGACGGGTGCGGTGTGGCCGGCCGGGTCGAGCGGCGCCGGAACGGTGGCCTCCACGCGCAGCTGCGCGAGGCTCCGCTCCAGCCGCCCGACGGTGCGGACCAGGTCGTCGAGGCAGTGCTGAACAGCCGTCAATTCGTCTTGCAGTGACATGACTTGATCTCACTTCCGCAGTCGCGGGCGGCCATGCTCATGCGCATGCGAGTGTTGCGCGTCACATCCCCGTTGGGAAGAGAGCGGGCCGCCCTGTCTTGCGGGCGGGGGGCGTACGGCGCCCGTGAGTGTCCGATTCCGTCCGGTCCGGGCACTCCGCCGCACGGGTGAGGTTCGGGCCGGTTGCGCCGTGTCTGCGCCGTCTCCCGCGCGTGGGCGCTTTCAGTGGACGGGCGGAACCAGTGTGATCAACTGCAAATGCCACCAAACACGCAGAATCCGGCCTATTCGGGTAACGGTGGGCCGGGCCGTCCCCGGAGGTCTCAGTCATGTCCCACGTAGGCGTCCCGCGCGGGACATCCCGAAAGCGCCTCTCGCTCGCACTTCTCACCACGGGGGTGCTCACCCTTCCCGTACTGGCCGGCTGCAGTTCGGGCAACGACACGGCCACCAGGGTGGCCGTCACCCCGCAGGACATCGCGCCGGCGGCCCGCGCGCAGGTGGCGGAGGGGGGCACGGTCAACTGGGCCATCGACGCGATGCCCGCCACCCTCAACGCCTTCCAGGCCGACGCCGACAGCGCCACCACCCGGATCACCGGCGCCCTGCTTCCGACCCTCTTCCCGCTGGACGCCAAGGGCCGGCCGCAGCTCAACCCGGACTACCTGGAATCCGCGAAGGTCGTCGACACCGAGCCCAGGCAGGTCGTGCTCTACCGGCTGAACCAGCAGGCGGTGTGGAGTGACGGCCGGGAGATCGGCGCACCGGACTTCGTCGCCCAGTGGCGGGCGCTGAGCGGCAAGGACTCCGCCTTCTGGACGGCCCGCAACGCCGGGTACGAACGCATCGAGAAGATCGAGCGCGGCGCCGACGACCTGGAGGTCAAGGTCACCTTCGCCAAGCCGTACGCGGACTGGCGCTCCCTCTTCTCCCCGCTGTACCCGAAGCAGGTGACGGGCTCCCCGGACGCCTTCAACGACGGGGCGCGGTCCACGCTCAAGGCGACCGCGGGCCCGTTCAGGCTGCGCGAGGTGGACAAGGAGGCGGGATCCGTCACGCTGGCGCGCAACCCGCGCTGGTGGGGGAGTCCCGCCAAACTCGACTCGCTGGTGTTCAGAGCGGTCGAGCCGCAGGACCGCACGGAGGCGCTGACCGAGGGGAAGGTCGACATCGCCGATATCGACGCGGCTGCCGCGAACCGCATCGTCCGGGCAGCCCGGGCCACCGGCGGCAACGGCGCGCCCCCCGCCCACGGCCCCGGCTCCGAGGTCACCCCGGCCCAGGCGCTGCGGTCCTGGGCCCTGGCGCACGGCTCCGACGAGGAGGCGGCCGAGGAGGCGCAGGAGGCCCGGGACGAGAAGGCGGCGGCCGCGAAGGCGTACGCCGCCGAGCAGGGCGACCTGCGCGGCTACGCGGTCCGCAAGTCCCTGGAGCCCGCCTACACCCAGCTGGCGCTGAACGGTGAGCGCGGGCCGCTCGCCGACGCCCGGGTACGCCGGGCGGTGGCCCGCGCCCTGGACCGCCAGGAGATCGCCGACACCGTGCTGCGGCCGCTCGGCCTGCCTGCCCAGCCCCTCGGCAGCCACCTGGCGCTCGCCGGGCAGCCCGCGTACAAGGACGCCGCCGACGCGCTCGGCAGCCAGGACACCAAGGAGGCGCAGGCGCTGCTGGCCGACGCGGGCTGGACGCGCGAGGGCGCCCTCAAGAAGACGGACGGGACCAAGGCGGGCAGCGAGGGCGAGAAGCAGAAGAACACGGAGAAGGCGGATAAGGCGAAGGAGGGAGAGGAGGCCGGCAGCGCGGAGGACGACGGCAAGACCGACGGCGCGGCCCGGCGCGAGCCCTCCGAGGACGACGGGCTGTACATCGTCGGCGACGACGACAAGCCCGGCGAGGCCGGGGGCGCGGCCACCCACGTCATCGCCCCCGCCCCCGCCGCCGCCGTACAGAGCGCCGCACTGCTGCGCCAGGCCGGCCACCTCGGCGAGTCGGGCACCTCCGAGGACGCTCCCGTCCGGATCACCGCCCAGGACCGGCAGCCCGGCGGCGCGGCCGGCGCGTACGCCCCGGTCGGCACCGCGGCCCCGGTCCAGGCCCCCGACTCCGCCCGCGGTCCCCTCGGCAAGGACGGGAAGGCGCTGAGGCTGCGGTTCGTCCTGCCGTCCGGGCCCGGCTCGGAGTCCCTGCGCAGTGTCGGCGACAAGATCGCGGCGATGCTGGACACGATCGGGATCAGTACCGAGATCACCAAGGTCTCCGACGACAGCTACTTCCAGGACCACGTCGCGTCCGGGGACTACGACCTGGCGCTGTACTCATGGCCCGCCACCGCCTACCCGGCCACGGACAGCCGCCCGATCTTCGCCAAGCCGGTGCCCGGCACCGACGGCTCGCTGCTCGTCGAGCAGAACTACACCCGCGTCGGTACGGACCACATCGACCAGCTCTTCGACGAGGCGGTGTCCGAGCTCGACGAGAAGACCGCCAGGGACCTGATGAAGCAGGCGGACGCCCGGATCTGGGCAGCCGCAGGATCGATTCCGCTCTACCAGCGCCCGCAGCTCGTCGCCACGGACAAGAAGCTCGTGAACGTCGGCGCCTTCGGCTTCGGGGTGCCGCACTACCAGGACATCGGTTTCAAGAAGCCGCAGTCCGCCGGCGCCCCGGCCGACCAGAAGAAGTAGCAGGTCAGCGCTGATCCGAAAGCTCAGAACTGGCTCAATTCCCTTGCCCGCCGGACGGCCGGCGGGCAAGGCTGTGCGCACCTGTTGACCCGGGTGACCACTCCGCCGCCCGACCGAAGGGGCCCCAACCCCGACGATCGCGCCGTGGAGGCCCGCTCCCAGCCCCCCGCCACGGAGCCGCAGCTTCGGAGCCCCACCTCCGGAGTTGTTCAGGACCCGCGTCCGCGTCGTCCGCCCGGGGGACCGTGTTCATGACCACCGGTGAATTCCGGCGGAAGACCTGGGCACGGAGGCGGAAACACCAAGCGGACGCGGGCCCGCCGCTTCACCCCCACGAGGCGCGCTTCCCCGTCCCGTGGCCGGTAAGACTTGCCCGGGAAGCCGGAGGGGCGCCCGCCCCGTACCATGGGACTAGCCGTGGCGCGTCCGCCCGGCGGGCGTACGAGGACTCAAGACCGACTAAGACGCCTGAATCCCCGATCCGAGAGAAGCGCAAGCCACCCATGCCCACGCGCCACGACATCCGTAACGTAGCCATCGTCGCCCACGTCGACCACGGCAAGACCACGCTGGTCGACGCCATGCTCAGGCAGGCCGGCGCCTTCGCCGCGCACGCCGCCGAGAACCTCGACGAACGCATGATGGACTCGAACGACCTGGAGCGTGAGAAGGGCATCACGATCCTGGCCAAGAACACGGCCGTGAAGTACCACCCCAAGGATGGCGGCGACGTCATCACGATCAACATCATCGACACCCCCGGCCACGCCGACTTCGGCGGTGAGGTCGAGCGAGGCCTGTCGATGGTCGACGCGGTCGTGCTGCTGGTCGACGCCTCCGAGGGCCCGCTGCCGCAGACCCGCTTCGTGCTGCGCAAGGCGCTGACGGCCAAGCTGCCGGTCATCCTCTGCATCAACAAGACGGACCGGCCGGACTCCCGGATCGCCGAGGTCATCGACGAGACGTACGACCTCTTCCTGGACCTGGACGCCGACGAGGACCAGATCGAGTTCCCGATCGTCTACGCCTGCGCCCGTGACGGCGTCGCCTCGCTGACCAAGCCGGAGGACGGCACCGTCCCGCCGGACAGCGACAGCCTGGAGCCGTTCTTCAGCACCATCCTCTCCGCGGTCCCGGCCCCGGAGTACGACGAGGACGCCCCGCTCCAGGCGCACGTCACCAACCTGGACGCCGACAACTTCCTCGGCCGTATCGCGCTGTGCCGCGTCGAGCAGGGCGAGCTGCGCAAGGGCCAGACGGTCACCTGGATCAAGCGTGACGGTACGCAGTCCAACGTCCGCATCACCGAGCTGCTGATGACCGAGGCGCTCACCCGCAAGCCGGCCGAGAAGGCGGGCCCGGGCGACATCTGCGCGATCGCCGGTATCCCGGACATCATGATCGGCGAGACCCTGGCCGACACCGAGAACCCGATCGCGCTGCCGCTGATCACGGTCGACGAGCCCGCCATCTCGATGACCATCGGTGCGAACACCTCGCCGCTCGTCGGCAAGGGCGGCAAGGGCCACAAGGTCACCGCCCGTCAGATCAAGGACCGTCTGGACCGCGAGCTGGTCGGTAACGTCTCGCTCCGCGTGCTGGACACCGAGCGCCCCGACGCCTGGGAGGTCCAGGGCCGCGGTGAGCTCGCGCTGGCCATCCTCATCGAGACCATGCGCCGTGAGGGCTTCGAGCTCACGGTCGGCAAGCCGCAGGTGGTCACCAAGCAGGTCGACGGCAAGACCCACGAGCCGATCGAGCGCATGACGATCGACTCGCCGGAGGAGCACCTCGGCGCCATCACGCAGCTCATGGCGACCCGTAAGGGCCGCATGGAGACGATGACGAACCACGGTTCGGGCTGGGTCCGCATGGAGTGGATCGTCCCGTCCCGCGGCCTCATCGGCTTCCGTACGGAGTTCCTGACCCAGACCCGCGGCACGGGCATCGCGCACTCCCTGTTCGAGGGCCACGAGCCGTGGTTCGGCGAGCTGCGCACCCGTCACAACGGCTCGCTGGTGGCGGACCGCGCCGGCGTGGTCACGCCGTTCGCGATGGTCAACCTCCAGGAGCGCGGTGTCATCTTCACCGAGGCCGGCACGGAGGTCTACGAGGGCATGATCATCGGCGAGAACTCGCGCGCCGACGACATGGACGTGAACATCACCAAGGAGAAGAAGCTCACCAACATGCGTGCGGCTTCCGCGGACACCACGGAGAACGTGGTGCCCGCCCGCAAGCTCTCGCTCGAGCAGTCGCTGGAGTTCTGCCGCGACGACGAGTGCATCGAGGTCACCCCGGAGACCGTGCGTATCCGCAAGGTCGTCCTGGACCAGAAGGAGCGCGGTCGCTCCGCCTCGCGCGCCAAGCGCTGATCACACGGTAGAGGCCCGGTTCCGCGACAGTCGCGGAACCGGGCCTTTCCCGTGTGCGGGGCCCACCGCCCGGAGCGCCCTGAGGCGCGTCCGGGGCCCGGCTCCGGGGTTGCGGCACGGAGGGCGGAGGCCGTGCCGGGAATGACCCGGAACGCGACCTGCGGGATGCCTCGGCCCCCGTCGCCGACACTCGGGGACGGGGGCAAATGCCACCGGCAGGGCGGCGCCGTTCCCGCTTCTCCGGGCGGCCCGGGAGACACGTCCGCCGCGCTGGCTGCGCAACTTGTTTTCTTTCGTCAGACGTCCGGATATCGGGCGCTGTTCACCGGAGCACGTGTTAACAGTCCGTTTCGGGTGTGTCTGTCTAGGATCCCTTTGTCCGAATTTCGGCCATTCAAGGCTTCCCTATGTTGTCAAACCGAGACCCTTTAAGTGTGGTTTACAGCCCGGTTGTGCTCAATAGTTGGCTCAGTTGAGCTCGGGTCAATGAGGCGCGCACTGGCAGGGTGCCGACTCACGAGCACGCTGGGTGTACCGGCCAAGCACGTCAGGGATGGCGGCGGCGGTCGGTGTCTCTCCTGCGGTGAACAAGTGGACTCTTGAGGAGGAACCCATGCGTGGTGCCATAAGCACCAACTGGGTCGTGTGCGCGACGCTGATCCCTACGGGGGTCGACCGACCGTGACAAGTCCTGTGCAGATCGATGACGCCGAGGCGTCAGCCCTCCCGGCGTCCGGGAGCGAGTCGGAGTCCGGTGGACCGGAGGTCAAGAAGGCCGCAGGTCTTTCTCCCGGGCAGCTGATGTGGCGTCGCTTCAAGAGGGACCGCACCGGGGTCATATCCGCGTGCATCGTCCTTTTCTTCTTCGCGGTGGCGATCCTCGCGCCCGTGATCTCGATGCTCTACGGCAAGGATGCCTACACCCTTTACGGGCAGGACAACCTCGACCTCCTCGATGAGTTCAACATGCCGACGGGTGGGGCGGGTGGCATGTCCGCCGACCACTGGTTCGGCATCGAACCCAACCTGGGCCGCGATGTGTTCATGCAGCTCGTCTACGGCATGCGCACCTCGATCTACACCGCTCTGGCAGCCACGATCGTGATGGTGGCGATCGGTGTCTTCATGGGCCTGGTGGGCGGTTACTTCGGCGGCAAGATCGACTACTGGGTCGGCCGGCTGACGGACTTCCTGCTCGGGTTCCCGAGCCAGCTCTTCTTCATCGCCTCCATGCCGGTGGTCGTCGCGGCGTTCGTCCGCCCCGACGAGGAGACCCCCACCTCGCTGCGTGCCGTCGCGATCATCATCGTGCTGTCGTTCCTGGGCTGGATGGGCCTGTCCCGTCTGATCCGTGCGGAAACGCTGACCCTGCGCGAGCGGGAGTTCATCGAGGCGGCGAGGATCTCGGGCGCCTCGCCCGGGCGGATCATCCGCAAGGAACTGATGCCCAACATCATCACGCCTGTCCTGGTTCAGGCCACGCTGATGCTGCCTTCCACGATTCTCTCCGTGGCGTTCCTCTCCTTCGTAGGCGTCGGATTCGTCGAGCCCACCCCTGACTGGGGCCGGATGTTCGCCATCGGTGCCGACATCTACGAGCAGGACCCGGTCTACATGCTGTTCCCGGGTGTCGCCATGGTCGTCTTCGTGGTGGCGTTCAACCTCCTCGGCGACTCCGTCCGAGACGCGTTCGACCCCAAGTCCGGACGCTGAAGCTTCCGTCCCCCCGCGGATGGGGTAGCTGTCACCCGGACGCCGGCCAGGGCCGGATGCGCCAGGCAGCTCAGTTGGATCACTACTGACAGATAGGTACTCATCGTCATGAGCATCTTTGGTACGCGCCAGATGCGCGCCGCGGTCATCGCGGTGGCAGCCGGTTCGTTGGTGCTGACCGCATGCGGCGGCAGCGACAACGACAACAGCAGCAAGGGCAAGACCAAGACCCAGGAAGACGCCGCCAAGCAGTCGTCGGCCGTCATCATGGGAGACGCCAAGGCGTCCACCGGTCCTGCGGCCGAGGTGCCCGGCGCCAAGCCCGGCGGCACCATGACGGTCTATCAGGAGGCCGACTTCTCCCACCTGGACCCGGGTCAGAGCTACGTCAGCGACGCCAAGCAGCTTGACCGGCTGCTCCAGCGCGGCCTGACGCAGTACCAGGAGGACGACAAGGGCCAGCTCACCGTGGTCGGTGACCTCGCCACCGACTCCGGCAAGGTGACCGACGGCGGTAAGACCTGGACTTACACGCTCAAGGACAACCTCAAGGACGCGAACGGCAATGTGATCGACTCGTCGGACATCCGGCACTCGATCGAGCGTCTGTACGCCCCGTTCATCACCGACGGCCCGATCTACATCCAGAACTGGCTGTCCGGCGCGGGCACCACGTACCGCAAGGCTCTGCCGGACGGTCCGTACAAGGGCAAGCACCTGCCGGACTCGGTCCTGGCGACCCCGGACGCGAAGACCGTCATCTTCAAGTTCAAGGACGCGCAGCCCGACCTCGGTCAGGCGCTGGCGATGCCCGGCTACTCCGTGGTGCCCAAGGAGACGGACACCAAGGAGAAGTACGACACGGCCCCGGTCGCGACCGGCCCGTACAAGATCGCCGAGTTCAAGCCCGGCAAGTCGATGAAGCTCGTCAAGAACACGAACTGGGACCCGGCGACCGACTCGGTCCGTCACCAGTACGTCGACGGCTTCAACATCGAGTACAACCACGACGACGACGACCAGACCAAGACCCTCCTGGCCGACCGTGGCGAGGCCAAGAACGCCGTGATGTTCACGGGTCAGGTCGCCACCAACCAGGTGAGCAAGGTCGTCGGCGACGCCGCCGCGATGAAGCGCACGATCCAGGGCTACGCGCCGTACGTGTGGCAGCTCAACTTCAACCTGGACCGCATGACGGACAAGAAGGTCCGTGACGCGATCACCTACGCGATGCCGAACGCGCAGCTCTACAAGCTCGACGGTGGCGCCTACGGCGGTGAGACCGCGACCGGTCTGATGGCCCCGACCGTCCCCGGCTACGAGAAGGGTTACGACCCCTTCGGCAAGCTGAAGAAGCCGAACGGCGACGTGGCCAAGGCCAAGGAGCTCATCAAGGAAGCCGGCGCCGAGGGCAAGAAGGTCATCTACGCCTACGGCAACACCCCGGTCCGCCAGCAGCAGGCCGTCCTGATCTCCAAGCGCCTCGAGGAGATCGGTCTCAAGGTCGTCAAGAAGGAGATCGACTCCGCCACCTGGTACGAGCAGGTCGGCAAGGTCAAGAACGGTCTCGACCTGTACATGACCGGTTGGGGCCAGGACTGGCCGTCCGCCTCCACCGTCATCCCGCCGTCCTACGACGGCACCCAGCTGCAGGACGGTTCCTCCGTCTACTCGCACGTCAACGACCCCAAGGTCAACGCCGAGATCGCTCGCATCATGAAGATCACGGACCCGGCCGAGGCCGGCAAGGCCTGGACCGCGCTGCACCACGACATCGTGGAGCGCATCAACCCGGCAGCCCCGATCTACTTCACCAAGGTGTTCCAGATCTTCGGCTCCAACGTCGGTGGCCTGCGGTACTCGAGTGACGCCAGCTACGTCGACGTCACGCGTCTGTACCTGAAGAAGTAGCAACCCGCACAGGCCGATCCCGGGGGTGCGCACACGGCGGAGCGCGCACCCCCGGGACGTCAGGCCCTCTCCTGATGTCCCCCTCATTGCCGCCGTCCTGAGAGCAGCGACCAGCCATGCTTCGATTCCTCACTCGCCGGACGCTCGGCGCAGTCCTGACACTTTTCCTGATCAGTGCCGTCACGTACTTCATGTTCTTCGCCATCCCGCAGGACCCCGCACTGCTCGCATGTGGAAAGAACTGCACCCCGGACGCGCTGGAGGTCATTCACAAGAACCTCGGCCTGGACGAGCCGGTGGCGGTCCAGTTCTGGCACTACATCGTCGGCATCTTCGCCGGTCGTGACCTGGCCATGGGTGACTGCGCGGCTCCCTGCTTCGGCATCTCCTTCGCCAGCGGCCAGCCGGTCTGGGACACCATCCTCGACCGTCTCCCGCTGACGCTCTCCCTCTCCGCGGGCGGACTCGTCGTCTTCCTCGTGGTGGGTCTGGGCCTGGGTATGCTCGCTGCCTGGAAGAAGGGCACGAAGGTCGACAAGACGGTCAGCTCGGCGTCGCTCGTGCTGAGCTCCCTGCAGATCTACTTCCTCGGCCCGGTGGTTCTCGGGATCTTCGTCTACAGCACGGGATGGCTGGACAAGCCCAAGTACGTGCCGCTGACGGAGAGCTTCAGTGGCTGGTTCATGGGTCTGCTGATCCCGTGGCTCGTCATGTCGGTCATCTTCACGGCCCAGTACACTCGAATGTCGCGCTCGTCGATGATCGAGCAGTTGCAGGAAGAGCACGTCAAGGCAGCCCGCGCGAAGGGTATGACGAGCCGTTTCGTCTTCTTCCGCTATGCCTGGCGCGGTTCGCTCATCCCGATCGTCACCATCATCGGTATGGACATGGGCGCGCTCTTCGGTGGCGCCATGGTCACCGAACTCACCTTCGGTCTGGCCGGAGTCGGCCGCCTCGCGCGCGACTCCGTGGTCCTCAAGGACCTCCCGCTGACCATGGGCGTGTTGATCTTCAGCGCCGCCTTCATCCTGTTGTTCAACGTCATCGTGGACGCCGCGTACGCGTTCATCGATCCGCGCGTGCGTCTGTCCTAGGAGTACGACCGTGACCACACTCACCAAGACCGAGGACTCGCCCGCACCCTCCTCGTCCGGAGCCTTCCTGTCGGTGCGGGACCTGAAGGTCCAGTTCTCCACCGAGGACGGCATCGTCAAAGCCGTGGACGGGCTCTCGTTCGACCTGGAGCGCGGGCAGACGCTCGGTATCGTCGGCGAGTCGGGTTCCGGCAAGTCGGTGACCAACCTGAGCATCCTGGGGCTGCACAACCGGCGCAGCACCAACGTCTCGGGCGAGATCGTGCTCGACGGCCAGGAGATCACCGGCGCCTCGGACACGGAGCTGCAGAAGCTCCGCGGCAACAAGATGGCGATGATCTTCCAGGACGCGCTGACCGCGCTCTCGCCGTACTACACGGTGGGCCGGCAGATCGCCGAGCCGTACATGAAGCACACGGGGGCCTCCAAGAAGGAGGCGCGTGCGCGGGCGATCGAGATGCTCGGCAAGGTGGGGATCCCCGACCCGAAGAACCGGGTCGACGACTTCCCGCACCAGTTCTCCGGCGGTATGCGCCAGCGCGCCATGATCGCCATGTCGCTGGTCTGCAACCCCGAACTGCTGATCGCCGACGAGCCGACGACGGCCCTCGACGTCACCGTCCAGGCGCAGATCCTCGATCTGCTCAAGGACCTTCAGCAGGAGTTCGGATCGGCGATCATCCTGATCACCCACGACCTCGGCGTCGTCGCGAACACCGTCGACGACCTGCTGGTGATGTACGCGGGCCGGGCCGTCGAGCGCGGCACCGTGCGTGAGGTGCTCAAGACCCCGGAACACCCGTACACCTGGGGCCTGCTCGGCTCGATGCCGCGGCTCTCCCAGGACGTGGGCTCGGAACTGACGCCGATCCCGGGATCGCCGCCCAGCCTCCTGAACCCGCCGTCGGGCTGCGCGTTCAATCCGAGGTGCTCGTTCGTCGACATCGTCGACGGGAGCGGCCGCTGCGTGAACGAGCGACCCCTGCTTCCGGAGGGGCGCGGCTCTGCCTGCCACCTCACCGGCGAGCAGAAGCAGCAGGTTTTCATCGAGACGATTCAGCCCCGGCTGGGCTGATGTACCGGCAACTGGGGCTATGACCATGAGCGAGAACAAGAGCAACACCGCCGGTCCGGACACGGTTCAGGCGCAGCGGGAACCGGATGTCTCGGAACCGCTCCTGAGCGTGAAGGGCCTGACCAAGCACTTCCCGATCTACGGCGGATTTCCCTTCAAGCGGCAGGTCGGCGCGGTCCAGGCCGTCGACGGCGTGACGCTGGACGTGTACCCGGGCGAGTCCCTCGGTCTGGTGGGTGAATCGGGCTGTGGCAAGTCGACCACGGGCCGGCTGCTCACCCGGCTGATGGAGCCGACCAGCGGCACCATCACCTACGACGGCCAGGACATCTCCCACGCCAGCCGCAGGAAGATGGCGCCGATCCGGTCCGAGATCCAGATGATCTTCCAGGACCCGTACGCCTCGCTCAACCCGAGGCAGACGGTCGGGACGATCATCTCGGGGCCGATGGAGGTCAACGGGATCAATCCGCCCGGAGGCCGTGAGGCACGGGTGCGGGAGCTGCTGGAGACGGTCGGGCTCAACCCGGAGCACTACAACCGCTTCCCGCACGAGTTCTCCGGGGGCCAGCGTCAGCGCATCGGTGTTGCCCGCGCGCTCGCGCTCAACCCGAAGATCATCATCGCGGACGAGCCGGTCTCGGCGCTCGACGTGTCCATCCAGGCGCAGGTCATCAACCTGCTCCAGGAGCTCCAGCGAGAGCTGAACATCGCGTTCGTGTTCATCGCGCACGACCTCGCGATCGTCCGGCACTTCTCGCAGCGCATCGCCGTGATGTACCTCGGCAAGGTGGTGGAGGTCGCCGACCGCGACTCCCTGTACAACGCCCCCCGCCACCCGTACACGCACGCCCTGCTGTCGGCGGTGCCGAACGCGGACCTGGACGCCGACAAGACGGAGCGGATCCGGCTCTTCGGTGACGTGCCGTCGCCGATCATGCCGCCGTCCGGCTGCCGCTTCCGCACCCGCTGCTGGAAGGCGCAGGACAAGTGCGCGACCGAGGAGCCTCCGCTGGTGCAGCTCTCGGGTGCCCGTGAGGGCCACCTGACCGCCTGCCACTTCCCGGAGGCGCCGACCACGGAGAAGACCGGCCCGGACGTCGTTCTCGACCCCGCGCTCATCGCTCTGGAGAAGAACGCGGACACGAAGTAGCAGGACGTACCGGCCAGGCCGGGAGCTCGGGTGCCGGGACGCGGAAGCGTCCCGGCACCCGTTCGCGTTTCCCGGGCCCTGCGGGGGCACCGCACGCTTCAGCGGGCCTGGCCGGCGGCCGCTGCCGCGGGGCCGGCCGCTTCGGGAACGGCTGCTTCGGGGGTGGCCACTTCGGGCCGGTCCAGCGGCTTGGCGTCGGCTGCTCCGGGGCCGGCCGGCCCCGCGCCGGCGGACGGCGTGCGGTAGGCGCGAAGGGGTGCGTGGGTCGCGGCCACGGCGCCGACCGCCAGGGCGGCGGAGAGGCCGCCGAGGACCAGGGCGAAGGGGGCGGACGTGGCCGACGCCAGCAGGCCGCCTCGGAAGTTGCCGAGCTCGGGGCCCGCGACGCCGATGACGTGCTCCACCGAGGAGACCCGTCCCCGGTACGCGTCCGGCGTCTCCAGTTGGACCAGGGCACTGCGGGTGACGACGGACACGGTGTCGGCGGCCCCCGCCACGGCCAGGCAGCCGAGCGCCGCCCACAGCGGCCCCACCAGACCGAAACCGGCCAGTGCCAGACCCCAGACACCGGCGGCGGAGAGCTGAACGAGACCGCTGCGACGCAGGCGCGTCACCGTGCCGGAGAGCAGACCGGCCGTGATCCCCCCGACCGCGACCGCCGAGAGGAACAGGCCGAGGGTCTGCGGGTTTCCCTCGAAGCGGATCTCGTTGACCAGGGGGAAGAGGGCGACGGGCATGGCCAGCAGCGTCGCGGCCAGGTCGGTGGCCAGCGAGCCGCGCAGCGTCGGGCGGCCCAGGACGACCCGCCACCCGCCACGCTCCGGCCGGCGCCTGCCGCCCGCAGCGTCGGCGCCGTCGGGACGCATGGCGGGCAGCCGGATCACCGCGAGCATCGAGACGGCCATCGCCACTGCCTGGGTGGCGTACGCGGCAGGGAAGCCCCAGCGGGCGATGATCAGCCCGGCCATCGCGGGCCCGGCCAGCATCGCCGCCTGGAAGGAGATATTGGTCAGCGCGAGACCCGCAGCGACCTGGTCACCCGGCAGCAGCCGGACCGGGAAGGTGCGCCGGGCGGGAGCTCCGAGAGCGCCGCAGCTCGTCTGTACGGCTACCAGGGCGAGCAGCAGCAGAACGCTCCGGTTGCCCGCCAGCGCCTGGGCGCACAGCCCCGCGGCGGCCAGCAGTTGACCCGCGGTGGTGGCCCGCACCACGGTGCGGCGGTCCACGGTGTCGGCCAACGTGCCGCCGAGCAGCCCGAACAGCACGATCGGCAGGCCGGTGGCGAGCCCGATGGCGCCGGTGCCCACGGGGCTGCCGGTCAGATCCCAGACCTGGGCCAGCACCGCCACGGCGGCTGTCTGTCCGCCGAGTTGGGAGACCGAGGTGCCGATCCACAGGTCGCGAAACGACCGACTGGCGCGCAGCGGGCGGGTATCGAGGAACCGGAGGCGGAAGCGTCCCTTCATCGCGGCGGCTCGACGAGGTGGTGGAGGATCCGCTGCCGCATCGTCCGGCGTTCCAGGGCCCGCCGTACCTCCTCGACCACGCCGGTCATCGCATGCGGGACTTCGCGGTCCAGTTCGGCGACCGTCTCGTGGGTGGCGCGCCACTCCGCCTCCAGGAACGGCACCAGTGACCGGCCGCGCTCGGTCAGGCCGATCTGCCGGGTGCGGGCGTCGGGCCCCGGCTCGGAGGTGACCAGATCCTCCTTGAGCATGGCGGCGACGGTCTGGCTGATCGCGGAGTGCGAACGGTCCAGCGACTTCGCGAGCTCACGGATGGTCAGTGGTCCGGTGTGGGCGAGGCGGATGAGCGGATAGGCGAACCGGGGGCGTACTCCCTCGATGCCACGCTCGACGTAGACCTGCTCGATTTCGGCGTCCATGGCTGCCAGGAGCTCGTGGAGGGAGTGCCAGGGATCGGGGAGCGCTGTGGGGTCCGAAGATGTCACAGCGCTAATATAACAGCACTGCGATAATTCGCCGGTGCGATGCCCGGTCCTCGTGGGCGATGCCGGCCGGTGCGGGTCTTGATCCTCGCTTCGGGTGCCGCACAGCGTCGGACGGGTGGAACCTCTCCGGCCCGCGGCCCGGGTCATCTGCCTCGACGCGGCGGACCGTCTGCTCCTTCTGCGCTGGCGGGATCCGTTCGACGGCTCATTGCTCTGGGAGTCGCCCGGTGGGGGCATCGAGCCCGGCGAGACGCCGCTGGTGGCGGCGCGGCGGGAGCTGGTCGAGGAGACCGGACTCGACCCGGCTGCCGTTCTCGACCGGTGGGTGCCCGTCGGTCGTGACGTGCGGTGGAACGGCAGGCGGTACACCGGGACGGAGCGTTTCTTCCTCGCCCGGTTCGACGACGAGCGCCCGCCCCTGGTGCGGACCGGTCTCCTCCCAGAGGAGCGGGCGAGCCTGGACGCGTATGCCTGGATCGCCCGGACGGATCTTGCCTCACTGCCGGACCCGGTCGAACCCCCGCAGGTGCTGTCCGTGCTCGACGCCCTGGTCACGGACGGGCCCTGGAGCGATCGGGATCCTGTGTGAGGCGGGGGCGCGGAGGTGCGTGAGGGGCGCTCGCGGTGATCGCCTCAGGAGGTGGCGGCGGGTGCCGCCTCGGCCCGTTCGAGGATGCGGAGGGCGTCCGCCGCTGCGGGTGACAGCACCGTGCCGTCCCGCAGGTCGGTGAGGGGCACCCATGCGACCGCGTCCGTGGAGCCGTCGGTCTCGGTCACCGTCGGCGCCCCGCCCTTGAGGGTGACGACGTAGAACAGGGCCGTGAGGCTCCAGTCCACTCCGTTCCGCCGGACCGCGTAGGTCCGTGCGTCGGCCAGCCGGGCCTGTGCGAGTTCGAGCCCCGTCTCCTCCCGGAGTTCACGGGCCAGGGCCTCGACAGGCTGTTCTCCCGGGTCGATTCCCCCGCCCGGCAGGTGCCACAGCCCCGGCAGGAAGACGGGCGAAGCGTCCGACAGCCGGGCCAGCAGGAGGCGATCCTCCTGCCTCGCGATCGCGTATGCCGAAATGCGGGTCCGTACGTGAGCGCCCATGGTCCGCGCCCCTCCCTGTGTATGAGCCGGCCGGCCGAAGCCCTGACGTCGGATGCACAGTAGCGACCCCGAAATGCACCCGCATGGTCGCGCTGCGCCCGGATGGGGGGAGTAAATATGCGGCAAGTCCGCTATGAGGTGATATTTGACTTCACGTAAGACGGAGCACTACGAGGAGGCACTCCATGCGCGGAGCCACACAGGTCAAGTGGGCCGCATGTGCGGTGGCCGTCGCCCTGACGGCGACGGCCTGCGGCGGAGGGGACAGCGGCGGCGGTGGCGGTGGCGCGGATGGGATCGTGAGCTCCTCCTGGGGTGACCCGCAGAACCCGTTGGAGCCCGCCAACACCAACGAGGTGCAGGGCGGCAAGGTCCTCGACATGATCTTCCGTGGGCTCAAGAAGTACGACCCGAAGACCGGCGAGGCGACGAACATGCTCGCCGAGAAGATCGAGTCCACGGACAACCAGAACTTCACCATCACGGTGAAGGACGGATGGACCTTCAGCAACGGCGAGAAGATCACCGCCAAGTCCTTCGTGGACGCCTGGAACTACGGCGCCCTGTTGAAGAACAACCAGAAGAACGCCTACTTCTTCGGTTACATCGACGGTTACGACAAGGTCCACCCCGAGACCGGGACCGCGAGCGCCACCACGCTCTCCGGCCTCAAGCAGGTCAACGACATGACCTTCTCGGTCAAGCTGACGCAGAAGTTCTCGCTGTGGCCCGACACCCTCGGCTACCCCGCCTTCGCGCCGCTGCCGAAGGCCTTCTTCACCGACCACGCCGCCTGGGTGTCCAAGCCGGTCGGCAACGGCCCCTACACGATCGACAAGTACACCAAGGGCTCGTCCATGAGCCTGCGCAAGTGGGACGGCTACCCCGGTGACGACAAGGCGAAGAACGGCGGGATCGACCTCAAGGTCTACACCGACAACAACACCGCCTACACCGACCTGACGGCAGGCAACCTCGACCTCGTCGACGACGTGCCCGCCTCGCAGCTCAAGAACGTCAAGGCGGACCTCGGCGACCGCTACATCAACACCCCGGCCGGCATCATCCAGACCCTGGCGTTCCCGTTCTACGACAAGCAGTGGAACACCCCCGGCGCGATCAAGGTCCGCCAGGGCCTCTCCATGGCGATCAACCGCGAGCAGATCACCAACCAGATCTTCCAGAAGACCCGCACCCCCGCCTCCGACTGGACCTCACCGGTCCTCGGCGAGGAGGGCGGCTTCAAGAAGGGCCTCTGCGGCAAGGAGTGCACGTACAACGCCGCCGACGCCAAGAAGATGATCGAGGACGGCGGCGGCATCCCCGGCGGCCAGCTCAAGATCTCGTACAACGCGGACACCGGATCCCACAAGGAGTGGGTGGACGCCGTCTGCAACAGCATCAACAAGGTCATGGGCAACAACAAGGCGTGCGTGGGCGCCCCGGTCGGCACCTTCGCCGACTTCCGCAGCCAGGTCTCCCAGCAGAAGCTGCACGGCGCCTGGCGCGCCGGGTGGCAGATGGACTACCCGCTGATCCAGAACTTCCTGCAGCCCGTCTACTACACCAACGCCTCGTCCAACGACGGCAAGTGGAACAACAAGCAGTTCGACAGCCTCGTCAACAAGGCGAACGCCGAGTCGGACAAGGCCGAGGCCGTCTCCACCTTCCAGGACGCCGAGAAGGTCATGGTCGAACAGATGCCCGTCATCCCGCTCTGGTACCAGAACGGCAGTGCCGGCTACTCGGAGAACATCACCAACGTCTCCCTGAACCAGTTCAGCGTCCCGGTGTACGAGCAGATCGAGGTCAAGTGACCCGATAAGCAGCCGGGTGGCCGGGTGCGTCCACGCACCGGCCACCCGGCTTCCCCGTCCCACGACTTCTCAGCCCAGAGACTTCCGCCCCGCGACCCCCGGAGCCCTTCATGGGACGTTATGTGATCCGGCGGCTGCTGCAGATGATCCCGGTCTTCTTCGGCACCACGCTGTTGATCTTCCTCATGGTGAACGTGATGGGTGACCCCATCGCGGGTCTCTGCGGCGACCGCCAGTGCGACCCGGCGACCGCCGCCCAACTCCGCTCGGAATTCGGCCTCGACAAGCCGGTCTGGCAGCAGTACCTGACCTACATGGGGAACGTCTTCACCGGCGACTTCGGCACCGCGTTCAACGGGCAGGAAGTCACCGAACTGATGGCCACGGCCTTCCCCATCACCATCCGCCTCACCCTCGTGGCGATCTTCTTCGAGATCGTCATCGGCATCAGCCTCGGTGTCGTCACCGGCCTGCGCCGCGGCCGCCCCATCGACACGACCGTGCTGATCCTGACCCTGGTCGTCATCTCCATCCCGACCTTCGTCACCGGTCTGCTCCTCCAGCTCCTGCTCGGTGTGGAGTGGGGCGTCATCAAACCCTCCGTCTCCAGCGAGGCCCCGCTCAACGAGCTGATCATCCCCGGGCTCGTGGTCGCCTCGGTGTCGCTGGCCTACGTCACCCGGCTCACCCGCACCTCGATCGCCGAGAACGCCCGTGCCGACTACGTCCGCACCGCGACCGCCAAGGGCCTCCCCAGGCGCCGCGTGGTCGTCCGCCACCTGCTGCGCAATTCGCTGATCCCCGTCGTCACCTTCATCGGTACGGACGTGGGCGCCCTGATGGGCGGTGCGATCGTCACGGAGCGGATCTTCAACATCCACGGTGTCGGCTACCAGCTCTACCAGGGCATCCTGCGCCAGAACTCGCAGACCGTCGTCGGGTTCGTCACCGTCCTGGTCCTCGTCTTCCTGGCGGCGAACCTGATCGTCGACCTGCTGTACGCCGTACTCGACCCGAGGATCCGCTATGCCTGAGCAGACACCGGACGAGGCGATCTCGTCCGCCGGAGCCGGCGGAACGATGGACCTCGCGCTCGACGAGGGCGACTCCCTGGAGAAGACGCCCGGCGGGCCACGGGGGACGGGCCCCGGCACCAAGCCGCAGAGCCTGTGGTCCGACGCCTGGCGTGACCTGCGCCGCAACCCCGTCTTCATCATCTCCGCGCTGATCATCCTGTTCCTGGTGATCATCTCCATCTGGCCGCAGCTCATCGCCTCCGGCGACCCGCTCGACTGCGACCTGGACAAGGCACAGGAGGGCTCCCAGCCCGGCCACCCCTTCGGCTACGACGGACAGGGCTGCGACGTCTACACCCGTGTCGTGTACGGCGCGCGGAACTCCGTCACCGTCGGCATCTGCTCCACCATCGGCGTATCCGTGATCGGCAGCATCCTCGGCGGTCTGGCCGGCTTCTTCGGCGGCTGGTGGGACTCGATCCTCTCCCGCCTCACCGACGTGTTCTTCGGCATCCCCGTCGTCCTCGGCGGCCTGGTCTTCCTCTCCGTGGTGACCAGCTCCACCGTCTGGCCGGTCATCGGATTCATCGTGCTGCTGGGCTGGCCCCAGATCGCCCGTATCGCCCGCGGCTCCGTCATCACCGCCAAGCACAACGACTACGTACAGGCGGCCCGGGCGCTCGGCGCCTCGAACGGGCGGATGATGCTGCGCCACATCGCACCGAACGCCGTCGCCCCGGTCATCGTCGTCGCGACCATCGCGCTGGGCACGTACATCTCCCTGGAGGCGACCCTGTCGTTCCTCGGCGTCGGCCTGAAACCACCGGCCGTGTCCTGGGGCATCGACATCTCGGCCGCGTCCCAGTACATCCGCAACGCCCCGCACATGCTCCTCTGGCCCGCCGGGGCGCTGGCGGTCACCGTGCTCGCGTTCATCATGCTCGGCGACGCGGTGCGCGACGCCCTCGACCCCAAGCTGCGCTGAGGAGTCCGCTGCCATGTTGCTCGAAGTGCGCGATCTGCACGTGGAGTTCCACACCCGGGACGGGGTCGCCAAGGCCGTCAACGGGGTCAACTACTCGGTGGCCGAGGGCGAGACGCTCGCCGTGCTCGGCGAGTCCGGCTCCGGCAAGTCGGTCACCGCACAGGCGATCATGGGCATCCTCGACATGCCGCCCGGCAGGATCAGCAGCGGGGAGATCCTCTTCAAGGACCGCGACCTGCTCAAGCTCAAGAAGGAGGAACGCCGGAAGATCCGTGGCCGGGAGATGGCCATGATCTTCCAGGACGCTCTCTCCTCCCTCAACCCCGTGCTGACCGTGGGGGCGCAGCTCGGCGAGATGTTCGTCGTGCACCGCGGACTGTCCCGCAAGGACGCGAAGGCCAAGGCCGTCGAGCTGATGGACCGGGTCCGCATCCCGGCCGCTAAGGAGCGGGTCGGCAACTACCCGCACCAGTTCTCCGGCGGGATGCGCCAGCGCATCATGATCGCGATGGCGCTGGCCCTGGAACCCTCGCTGATCATCGCGGACGAGCCCACCACCGCACTCGACGTCACCGTCCAGGCCCAGGTGATGGACCTGCTCGCGGAGCTCCAGCGCGAGCTGAACATGGGCCTGATCCTGATCACCCACGACCTCGGCGTGGTCGCCGACGTCGCCGACAAGATCGCCGTGATGTACGCGGGCCGCATCGTGGAGACCTCGCCGGTCCACGACATCTACAAGGCGCCCGCACACCCGTACACCAAGGGCCTGCTCCGCTCGATCCCGCGCCTGGACCAGAAGGGCCAGGAGCTGTACGCGATCAAGGGCCTGCCGCCCAACCTGCTGCACATCCCGCCCGGCTGCGCCTTCAACCCGCGCTGCCCGATGGCCCAGGACGTCTGCCGCACCGACGTGCCGCCGCTGTACGACGTGGCGGAGCACCGACAGAGCGCCTGCCACTTCTGGAAGGAGACGCTCGATGCACGCTGACCACTCGGGGCGCAAGGGAGCGCGCGAAGAGGGCGAGGTGGCACGCGACCTCCTGGCCAAGTCGCGGGAGCGCAGCAGCTACGCGGGCGGGGAGCCGATCCTGGAGGTACGCGACCTCGTCAAGCACTACCCGCTGACCCAGGGCATCCTGATCAAGAAGCAGATCGGTGCCGTCAAGGCCGTCGACGGGGTCTCCTTCGACCTGGCGGCCGGCGAGACCCTCGGCATCGTCGGCGAGTCCGGCTGCGGGAAGTCGACCGTCGCCCGGATGCTGGTGCACCTGGAGCAGCCGACGGCCGGTGCGATCCGGTACAAGGGCGAGGACGTCACCAAGCTGTCCGGCCGCGCGCTGAAGGCCGTGCGCCGCAACATCCAGATGGTGTTCCAGGACCCGTACACCTCGCTCAACCCGCGCATGACGGTCGGCGACATCATCGGGGAGCCGTACGAGATCCACCCCGAGGTCGCGCCCAAGGGTGACCGGCGGCGCAAGGTCCAGGACCTGCTGGACGTCGTCGGCCTCAACCCGGAGTACATCAACCGGTATCCGCACCAGTTCTCCGGCGGTCAGCGCCAGCGCATCGGCATCGCCCGAGGCCTCGCGCTCAACCCCGAGATCATCGTCGCCGACGAACCCGTCTCGGCCCTCGACGTCTCCGTCCAGGCCCAGGTCGTCAACCTGCTGGACCGGCTGCAGGCGGAGTTCGACCTCAGCTACGTGTTCATCGCCCACGACCTGTCCATCGTGCGCCACATCTCCGACCGGGTCGGCGTCATGTACCTCGGCCGGTTCGTCGAGATCGGCACGGACGAGGAGATCTACGACCACCCCACGCACCCGTACACCCAGGCTCTGCTCTCCGCCGTGCCGGTGCCGGACCCGATGGCGCGCGAGTACCGCGAGCGGATCATCCTGCACGGCGACGTTCCCTCGCCCGCCAATCCGCCGTCCGGCTGCCGATTCCGCACCCGCTGCTGGAAGGCGCAGGAGCGGTGCGAGCTGGAGGTGCCGCTGCTGGCGGTCCCGGCGGCCTTCCGGCTGACGGAGAGCCCGGCCAGGCATGATTCGGCCTGTCACTTCGCGGAGGAGAAGCGGGTGGTGCCCCCGGAGGGGACGCTGGAGCAGGTGGAGGGGGGCGGCGAGGGCGCCGCCGGGGCGGGACCGGACCTGGAGAAGGCGGACCGGGAGGCCGGGCAGCCGCCGCGGCCCGAGGGGGAGCCGGCGCCGCCGCGGCCGGATGTGCGGCCGGAGCCCGAGCAGGCCGACGTGCCGCCGGAGGCGGAGCCGTCGCCGGAGCCCGGGCCGGAGCAGGCCGACGTGCCGCCGGAGGCGGGGAACGATGATGACGGCCCTCCGCCGCCCTCCGGCAGCAGCAGGGTCGGCTGAGCCGGCGGCCCGTTAACGCGTGGGCAACTCGGGCGTCTCACGTCCGATATACGGACCCGTCAGCATGGACGGCGTACGGCCGTGCGGGTGCCGTGGACCGGCCGGGAGGACTCGCGTCCCTCCGGCCGGTCGCCCGACGGGACCGCGCCGACGGCCCTCTTGTCGGGAGGCCGGGGGCGGGGGAGTATCGCTGGGGTGATACTCACCCGTGGAGCAAGAGTGACCGGCGCCGCTCTCTGCGCGGTGCTTGCCCTGGTCGTCGTGAGCTGGCTCGTACGGGACATCAGGGCCGTGGACGCCGACCAGCTGTGGCGCTACTGGGCCGGCTTCCCCGAGGCGCGTCCGCAGGCGATGCCCGCGACCTCACCCCTGGATGTCGCCCTCCTCGTCGTGTACGTCGTCGCCGTGGTCGCCGCGCTGCGCTCCCCGGTCGCCGCCACCGTGCTCGTCGCCACCGGCGTGATCACCCTCGCCGTACGGCTTCCCGGGCTCTGGGGCATCGGCAGCGACCGGATGGAGTCGGTGTTCTCCGACGACCTCCGCTCACGTGCCCTGATCAGCGCCTTCGTGGCCCTCGCCGCGGGCATCGCGCTGCTCATCACCGCCGGGGCCGGCCGCCGCCCGCCGGCCGACTCCTACGAGCAGCTGCCCTCCCGCCCGGGGCCGGGTGCCTCCGTCGCCGCGTTCCTGATGCTGGGTGCGGCCGGAGCGGTGCTGATCGCGTGGGAGATCCGCCAGATGGTGCGGTTCCCGGAGATCTATCCCGAGTGGTACGTGGGCGGTGAACGGGTCCCGCAGGGGGCGATCGATCCGCCGCCGGGCTGGGGCACCGCCGCGCTGGCGCTTCTCTGTCTCGTCGCGGCGGCGAGTGCCCTCTTCCACGCCGTGCACGCGCGGCCGTTCGGGCTGGTGGCCGCCGCGCTGCTGCTGCCCGGCGGGGGACTGGGCGTGGTCCGGATCGTGCACTACGACCTGCTCGACGACTTCGGTTCGCTGCCCACGGAGACCCAGCTCACGATCCTAAGCTGGATCTTCGAGGTGTTCGCCGCACTGGTGGTGCTGATCGCGCTGGCGCCCAGGGGCTTCGCCGACGTCCCCGGTCCGTACGGGCCGGGGACGGGTCCCGGGTACGGGTCCGGGGAGTTCGGTCCCCCCGGCTACCGGCCCACCCCCTATCCGGGGCAGCAGCCGCCGGCCCCGGGGTACGGATACCCGCAGGGAAGCGGCGGCTTCGGGCCGCCTCCACCGCCCTCGCAGCCGCCGCCGGGCTGGTAGCCCTACCTGCCGAGTGAGCGCTTCAGGAAGTCGACCTGGAGCAGCAGGAGGTTCTCCGCCACCTTCTCCTGCGGGGTCATGTGCGTCACCCCGCTCAGCGGCAGCACCTCGTGCGGGCGGCCCGCCGCGAGCAGCGCCGACGACAGCCGCAGGGTGTGCGCGACCACCACGTTGTCGTCCGCCAGCCCGTGGATGATCATCATCGGCCGTACCTGGTCGGCGGCGTGCGAGAGCCCCTCGTCGGTGAGCAGCGAGTTGTACGCGTACACCTCGGGCTGCGTGGCCGGGTCGCCGAGGTAGCGCTCCGTGTAGTGCGTGTCGTACAGCCGCTGGTCGGTCACCGGGGCGCCCACGACCGCCGCGTGGAAGACGTCGGGCCGCCGCAGCGCCGCCATGCCGGCGAGGAAGCCGCCGTAGGACCAGCCCCTGATGCCCACCCGGTCCAGGTCCAGCGGGAACCGCTCCGCGAGCGCGTGCAGCGCCTCGATCTGGTCGTCGAGGGTGAGGGCGAGACGGTGCTTGACGGCCTTCTCCCAGCCGGGTGAGCGGCCGGGGGTGCCGCGGCCGTCCGCGACGATCACGGCGAAGCCCTGGTCCGCGAACCACTGCGAGGTGAGGTGGGGATTGTGTGCGGCGAGGACCCGGCGGCCGTGCGGCCCGCCGTACGGATCCATCAGGACCGGAAGCGGACCATCCGATTCCTTGTAGCCGGTGGGGAGCATCACGGCGCACGGAATTCGCCGTGCGCCCCCTTCGGTGAGCTGCGGCCGGGCGGACAGGACCGGCTGCTCCGCGTGACTGGTGACGGTGGCGATCCGCTTCCCGTCCCGGAACACCCCCACCGCCGATCCGGGCACGTCGAGCGCGGTGGAGACCATGACGGTCACCCGGCCGGACCGGACCGCCGCGTGCACGCCAGCGCCCTCCGAGACCCGCTCGACGCCCAGCTCGTTGACCCGGTACACATGGCTCTCGCCGATCTCCGCCACGGCCGCCCGCTCGCCCGCCGACGCCGTGACGAGGATGTCGGACTCCCCGATGTCCAGCACCGCCTGGATCTGCAACTGGGCCCCGGTCAGCGGCCTGTCGCCGACCGCGAGGACCCGCGCCCCGCCCTCGTCCGCGATCCGCACCAGCCGACCGTCCGGCGCCCACGCGGGCACCCCGGGGAACAGCTCCAGCCACACCGGGTCCTCGTCCGCGTGCACCGTCCGGGTGGCCCCGGTCTCCGGGTCCACCGCCAGGTGGAGCTGACTCTGCTGGTCACGGGCCTGCACCAGCAGCAGCGGCGCCCCGTCCGACGACCAGTGCACCCGCGCCAGATACGGGAACCGGGCCCGGTCCCACACCACTTCGGTACGCTCCCCGGCCAGGTCCACGACGAAGAGCCGCACCTCGGCGTTGGGCGTACCGGCCGCCGGGTACGCGACCTCGGCGGGCTTGCGCTCCGGGTGCGCGGGATCGGCGATCCACCACCGCCGCACCGGGCTGTCGTCGACCCGGGCCACCAGCAGCCGGTCCGATTCCGGCGACCACCAGAATCCGCGCGAGCGGGCCATCTCCTCGGCCGCGATGAACTCCGCGAGGCCGTACGAGACGTTCGCGTCCTCCGGCTCCGCCAGAGCCCTGTCCTGTGCTCCGTCGGCGCCCACGACGCGCAGCGCCCCCTTGGACACGTATGCGATGTGTCGTCCGTCAGGGGCGGGACGCGGATCGATCACCGGGCCCGGCACGGGCAGGGCGCGCGCCGTTCCGGCCCGCAGGTCGGCGACGTACACCTTCCCCGAGAGCGCGAACGCCGCCAACTCGGCAGCGGCGTCCACCGCGTAGCCGACGATCCCCGACGACCCCTCGCGGCTCCGCTCGCGGCGGGCCCGCTCCTGGGCCGAGAGCCGCTCCGCCGAACCGCCCAGCAGGGCCGCCGGATCGGCCACGACCCGCTCCCGCGGGGCCGCACCGTCGCTCAGGTCCAGCACCCAGAGCCGGCCCGAGCGGTCGGTGCCCGATCCCGAGCGCACGAAGACCACGCGTTCCCCGTCGGGTGAAACCGTGAACGCGCGCGGTGCGCCGAGGGTGAAGCGCATGGTCCGGGCCAACTGCATCGGGAAGGTGATCTCTGGCGGCGTCATATGCCGAACCTATCGGCCGGGCCCGCCGGCCGTGCGCCCCTCGTGCTGCTGTGCCCCGATCAATGCGTTGCCACGGATAGTTATGATCCGTAGCGCTCGGTGGGTATGAACCTGCTGGCTCCATGCGTGCTGCCCGTCCCGACCGTACCGATGGAGGTGAACCGCCGTGGCGCTCTCGATTTCGGCGGTGGTGCTGCTGGCGATCGTCGTCTTCCTGCTGATCCGGAAATCCGGACTGAAGGGCGGACACGCGGTCGTCTGCATGCTGCTCGGTTTCTATCTCGCCAGCTCGTCCATAGCGCCCAGCATCTCCGAGCTGACCACGAACCTGGCCGGCGTGATCGGAGGCATCAAGTTCTGACCCCCGCGATCGCGCGTGGTGCCCCGGCCTCCTCCGGCGTGTGCGGTGCGTGTGGGCCTTCGGCGGCCGGAGCGTGGCCGCCGTCGCTGCCGGGGGCCGTCGGCTCGTAGGGTGGTCCCCATGACGGACCTTCCCGCCCGGCGTCTGCTCCTGGTGCACGCGCACCCCGACGACGAGTCGATCAACAACGGCGCCACCATGGCCAGGTACGCGGCCGAGGGCGCCCTGGTCACGCTGGTGACCTGCACACTCGGCGAGGAGGGCGAGATCATCCCGCCCGCCCTCGCGCATCTCGCCGCGGACCGGGACGACGCCCTGGGCCCCTACCGCCGGGGCGAACTCGCGGCGGCGATGAAGGAGCTGGGGGTCACCGACCACCGCCTCCTCGGCGGCGCCGGCCGGTACCGCGACTCCGGAATGATGGGCGCCGAGCAGAACCACCGCCCCGGCGCCTTCTGGTCCGCCGACGTCGACGAGGCCGCCGGGTACCTCGTGGAGGTGATCCGCGAGGTGCGTCCCCAGGTCCTGGTGACGTACGACCCCGAGGGGGGCTACGGGCACCCCGACCACATCCAGGCGCACCGGGTCGCCACGCGCGCCGCAGAACTGGCCGCCGACCCCGGCCACCGCCCCGCCTCCGGCCCGGCGCACACCATCGCGAAGACCTACTGGAACCGGGTGCCGCGCTCCGTCGCGGAGGAGGGCTTCGCCCGGCTGCGGGCCACCGCTCCCGACGCGTTCGGGGGCATCGCCGCGATCGGTGACGTACCGGGTGTGGTGGACGACACCCTGGTCACCGCCGAGATCGAGGGCACCGGGTACGGCGAGGCGAAAGCCGCCGCGATGCGGGCGCACGCCACCCAGATCGCGCTCGACGGCGCCTTCTTCGCCCTGTCGAACGACCTGGGCCAGCCCGTCCTCACCACCGAGTACTACGAGTTGGTGGGCGGCGCCCCGGGCGGCACCGGCGGAACCCGGGAGCATGATCTCTTCGCGGGCGTGACGGAGGAGGTCCGATGAGCGACGGGAGGCCGCGGGCCGCGCGGACCAACGCACCACCGAGGGACATTCCGGCCACCGGCCTGGCCGCGCCCCTCGATCCTCGCCGGATCGCCGCCCTGCTGGGCCTGGCGGTCCTCGGCGCCCTCGTGGGCATCGCCGGAACGCTCGTCCAATCCGCCTGGTTCCCCGGCGGATTGCTCCTGGCGCTGCTCGCGTCCGCCGGCCTCTTCCATGGCGGCCGCTGCCTCATGGGCACGCAGCCAGGTGCCCTGGCACCCGCCGCGGGATGGCTGATTTCGGTCATTGTTCTGCTGGGCGGAAGACCGGAGGGGGACTACGTCTTCGGGAACGAACTCGGCCTCGCCCTCTTCATGCTGGGGGGCATGGCCATCGCTGTGATCTGTGCCACCATGTCGCGGTCACCCCAACTGGGGGCCGACAGCGGCCGACCTGGCAAGTAATGTGCCACGTCCCATCCCGTAATGCCCCCTGTCCGTCCGGGGGGCGCGCAGTCGTTTCCCCCGGTCGCGGGGTGTCTGTCGGCCGCGGCCAGTAAGGTGGTTCGCGCGCCGAGCCGTCCCCTGGCCTGCGGCATGGGGGAAGTACGGGCGGCGGAGCCAATCGGGAGAACCTGCTTTGAGTCGTGAAACTGACAGTTCGTCCTCCGGGCCCCAGGGTCGCGGGGGAGCCGCGTACCCCTCGGGTACGCCGCCGTACGGATCCCGCCAGTATCCGTCGCTGCACCCTTCGCAGGACGCCCCGGAGGAGTCCCCGGAGCCTGCGGATCCGCCTCAGCCCGACGAGCCGAGGACCGAGACGACGCTGACGACGCGTATCCGGATCAACATTCCGGGCTCGCGCCCCATCCCTCCGGTTGTCATGCGTACGCCCATGAGTGACGTCGACGGTGCCAGTGGCGAGCGCACCGGCTCCACCCCGCGTCCGGGTGCCTCCGCACCCAAGGGCGCGCAGGCGGCGCCGACCGTGCCGGCACCCGAGTCCCGGGAGTCCGCGGTCGCGGCGGAGCCCGCCGCGGAGAAACCGGCCAGGGAGAAGAGCGGCAGCGACTGGTTCGCACCGCGCAAGGCCCCGGCGAGCGCCTCGTCGGGCGACACGGACGGCGCCGGACTCCAGGCCGGCGGTACGGGCGGACCCGGCGGCACGGACGGCGCCGGCTTCGCGGCCGGTGGCCCCGGCAGCCGGCCGGACGGTCCGGGTTCCGGCCCGGCCACTCCGCCCCCGGGCGGTCCCCGCGCCGATCTGCCCTACTTCTCCGACGGGCCGCAGCAGCGCAGCGGCGACCCGGGTGCGCCCGGGTCCGACGGCTTCGGTGACGGTGCGGGCGGTCCGCGCTCCACGCCGAACCTCGGTGTCCGTACGCCCGGTCCGTCCGGCCCCACCACGGGACCGGCGACCGGCGCCTCGGCCCTCACCCCGGACCTCGACGGCCGGGCGCCGTTCGGGCCGGGCCCGGGCGGACCGGCGGGCCCAGGCGGCGCGCAGGGCCCCGGCACGCCCGGTGGCCTCCCGCCGCGGATGTCCGACGACACCGCCGTGCTCACCCCGCAGTTCGGACCGGGTCCCTCCGGCCCGGGGGGCAACGTCTCGGGGGACACGCTCAACAGCGGCATCCCCGTCGTACCGCCGGAGCACCGCTCGTCGGGCGGGCCGTCGCCGTTCCCGGGCTCCGACACGGCCCCGCGGACGCCGGACGGTCCGATGGGCACCGGCCCGGCCGGACCCGGCGGGTTCGCCGCTCAGGCACCCAAGCCCGCCGCCCGCACGGCCCCGGAGCCCGCGGCGCCGAGCGCCCCGGCGAAGAAGGGCCGCTCCAAGCTGGTCATGCTCTGTGTGGCCGCCGTCTGCGTGCTCGGGGTCGCCTACGGCGCCGGGCTGCTGATGAACCACTCCGACGTCCCCAAGGGCACCACCGTCCTCGGCGTCGACATCGGCGGCGGGACCCGGGACGACGCCGTCGAGAAGCTCGACGCCGCGCTCGGCGAGCGGTCCAGGGCCCCGCTCCAGCTGACCGTGGACGGCGAGAAGACGCAGCTCGCGCCCGACAAGGCCGGGCTCTCGCTGGACGGCCAGGCGACCGTGCGCGCGGCGGCGGGCAGCGACTACAACCCCGTCTCCGTCATCGGCTCCCTCTTCGGCAACGAGCGCACCGTCGACCCGGTGATCCCGGTCGACGAGGAGAAGCTCGGCGTGGCGCTGAAGGACCTGGCCGGTGCCTCGGGTTCGGCCAGCGACGGCACGATCAAGTTCGTGCCGGGCAAGGCCGTCGCCGTCCCGGGCAGGCCGGGCAAGGCGCTCGACGTCAACCAGTCGATGGTGTCGGTGCGCGACGCGTACCGCGCCCAGGTCGAGACGGGCAAGGCGAACACCGTCCAACTGCCCGTCACCGCCAGCGAACCCACCATCAGCCAGGCCGAACTGGACCGGGCGATGAAGGAGTTCGCCAAGCCTGCGATGTCCGGCCTGATCGTCATCAAGGCGGGCTCGAAGCAGATCCCGTTCGGCCCGGCCAAGTCGCTGCCGAAGATCCTCTCGATGGTCGCGGTCGACGGCAAGCTCGTCGACCACTACGACAAGAAGGCCATCGAGGAGCTCTGCGGAGGCGTCTTCGACGGAATCATGATCACCAAGGGTGACGGGACGAAGCACCAGGTCGGCCCCGACGATGTCGCCTTCGCCATGCGGGGCGCACTGCTCGGCAAGACCGAGGCCGAGCGGACCGTCACGATCGACCTCGGCGGCAACGGCTGACACAGCCCCCGCCGCATCCCACCGCCCCCGTCCGGACCTCCGGCCGGGGGCGGTGGCGTGGACGGCCCCCACCGGGGCGGCGTCATACGTACGGCATGACATCTGTCATCCCGGATCCACGACCCGTGACCCTGCCGGGCGCACCCCCGCTGAGCCAGGCTTGACGCATGACAACGACAGCTCCCGAAGCCACCGCGGCCAAGACCGCCGTGGTCAGCTTCGACCGGGTCAACAAGGCCTACGGAGACGTACGCGCCGTCGACGGGCTCACCCTCGACCTGCACCCCGGCGAGACCGTGGCGCTCCTCGGCCCCAACGGCGCCGGCAAGTCCTCCACCCTCGACCTCCTCCTCGGTCTGCGCACCGCCGACTCCGGGACGGTCCGCCTCTTCGGTACGACCCCGCAGGCGGCCATCGCCGCCGGGCGGGTCGGCGCCATGCTCCAGTCCGGTGGCCTCATGGAGGACGTCACCGTCGGCGAACTGGTGGGACTCGTCTGCGATCTGCACCCCAGGCCCTACCCGGTGAGCGAGGTGCTGGCCCGGGCCGGTATCGCCCCGATCGCCGGCCGCCTGGTCAACAAGCTCTCCGGCGGCCAGGAACAGCGCGTACGGTTCGCGCTCGCCACCGCCGGCGCCAACGACCTGATCGTGCTGGACGAGCCGACCACCGGCATGGACGTCACCGCCCGCCAGGCCTTCTGGGCCACCATGCGCGAGCAGGCGGACCAGGGCCGCACGGTGCTGTTCGCCACCCACTACCTCGAAGAGGCCGACGCGATCGCCGACCGCGTCCTGGTCCTGCACAAGGGCCGGATCCTCGCCGACGGCACCGCCGCCGAGATCAAGGCGCGGGCCGGGGCCCGCCGGATCTCCTTCGAACTCGAGGGCGCGATCGACGAAGAGGCCCTGCGCGCCCTGCCGTTCCTCTCCACGCTCGACATCACCGGTCACCGCGTCCGTATCCAGTCGCACAACGCCGACGCGACCGTGCACGCCGTCTACGGCCTCGGCCTCTACCCGCGCGAGCTCGAAGTCGCCGGACTCGGCCTGGAGCAGGCCTTCGTCGCCATCACCGAGGCCGAGGAGGCCAGGACCAAGTGAACACACTCATCAGGCTCGAAGTGACCCGCACCCTGCGGAACAAGAAGTTCATGTTCTTCTCGATCATCTACCCGTCGGTGATCTACCTGCTGATCTCCGGCACCCAGAACACCACCGACAAGGTGCCGCACACCGATCTGACCCTGCAGTCCTTCTTCATGGTCTCCATGGCGTCCTTCGGCGCGCTGACCGCCGTCCTGATGGGCAACAGCGAACGCATCGCCAAGGAGCGCGAGAAGGGCTGGGTCCGCCAGCTGAGGCTGACCGCACTGCCCAGCCGCGGCTACGTCCTCGCGAAGATCGCGAGTGCCGCCATGGTCACCCTGCCGTGCATCGTGGTGGTCTTCCTCGTCGCGGCCTGCGCCAAGCACGTACGGTTCGACCTCTGGCAGTGGTTCGCCCTCACCGGCGTCATCTGGGCGGGCTCGCTGGTCTTCGCCGCGCTCGGCGTCGCCATCGGCTACCTCGCCAGCGGTGACGCGGTCCGCCCGATCACGATGATCATCTACTTCGTCCTCTCGATCCTCGGCGGCCTGTGGATGCCGAGCGCGACCTTCCCGCAGTGGATCCAGAACATCTCCGAGTGGCTCCCCACCCACGCGTACGCTGCACTCGGCCAGGCCGTCGAGATGGGCGGCGCGCCGCATGCCAAGGATGTCGCCATCCTCTGCGCCTACTTCCTGCTCTTCGCGGGCGGCGCCGCCTGGCTCTACCGGAAGGACACGCTGAAGGCATGAACGAGGACGAGATGCCCGTGGGTATCGGGCGCCCGCCCACGAACGGGAAGCAGGCCGGGACCAAGCTCCTGTGGATCGGCATCTGGCTCGCCTTCATGAGCGCGCCGGTCAAGGACCTCGCCGACGGCAACCACACTCCGTGGGCGACCGCGCTCGGCACCCTCGGTCTGCTCGTCTTCGTCGGCAGCTACCTCGTCCTGGTCTTCCGCCACACCTCGAAGGCACTGGACCCCTTCCGGGTCCGCGCGGCCCTCGCCTTCCTCGGCACCCTGGCCGTCCTGCTCTCCCTGACGTTCGGCACACCCTGGCTCGTCCTGTTCGTATACGTGTCGGTATCCGTCGGCGCCACCCTGCCCATGCGGACCGCCCGTTGGCTGATCCCCGCCGTCACCGCCGTACTGGTCGCCATCGGCCTGACCGGCGACCACCCCCGCGAGATCATCACCGCCCTGGTCTTCCCCGCACTGCTCGGCGGCTTCGCGATGTCGGGCGTACGGCAGATGATCCGCACCACGATCCAGCTCCGCGAGGCCCGCGCCACCGTCGCCCAGCTCGCCGCCAACGAGGAACGGCTGCGCCTCGCCCGCGATCTGCACGACCTGCTCGGCCACTCCCTCTCCCTGATCACCCTCAAGAGCGAACTGGCCGGGCGGATGCTCCCGGAGCACCCGGAACAGGCGGCCGCGCAGGTCGCCGACATCGAACAGGTCAGCCGCCAGGCCCTCGTTGACGTACGCAGCGCCGTCACCGGCTACCGGAGGCCGACGCTTCCCGGCGAACTGGCCGGGGCCAGGACCGCGCTCGCCGCCGCCGGGGTCACCGCCGACGTTCCGGCCGAGGCTCCGGAGGACCTCCCGGAGAAGGTGGAGGAGGCGCTCGCCTGGGCACTGCGGGAAGCCGTAACCAACGTCGTACGCCACAGCGGCGCCGGCCGCTGCACGGTCACCGTCGCCCCTCGCCAGACCCTCGACGGACGTGTCCTCGAACTCACCGTCGCCGACGACGGCCGCGGCTCGGCCGGCACCTTGCGGGGCAACGGCCTCACCGGCATGGCCGAGCGCCTCGCCACGGTCGACGGGACGCTCACCACCCGGGCCACCGAACCCCGTTCGGGCAAAGGCTTCACCACGGTCCTCAGCGTGCCGCTCGAATCAGGCCTAGGATCCCGGGAATGAGCATGATCAGACTCCTCCTCGCCGAGGACCAGTCCATGGTGCGCGAGGCCCTTGCGGCGCTCCTCGGCCTGGAACCCGACATCGAGGTGGTCGCCCAGGTGGCCCGAGGCGACGAGGTGCTGGCCGCGGCCCGGGAGCACGGCGTCGACGTGGCCCTCCTCGACATCGAGATGCCCGGCATGACAGGCATCGAGGCGACCGCGGAACTGCGCCGCGCTCTCCCCGGCGTGAAGGTCGTCGTCGTCACCACCTTCGGACGCCCCGGGTACCTGCGCCGCGCGATGGAGTCGGGAGCGGACGCCTTCCTGGTGAAGGACGCACCGGCATCCCAACTCGCCGAAGCGGTACGCAAGGTGCTCGCCGGCGAACGAGTCATCGATCCCACCCTCGCCGCCGCCGCTCTCGCCGACGGAGCGAGTCCGCTGACCGAGCGCGAACGCGATGTCCTGCGCACCGCCGCGGACGGCTCGACCAACGCGGAGATCGCCGCGGCGCTGCACCTGTCGCAGGGCACGGTCCGTAACTACCTCTCCATGGCGATCCAGAAGATGGCGGCGCGCAACCGCGCGGAAGCGGTCAGGCTGGCACGGGAGAAGGGCTGGCTCTGAGGGCCGCCCGTCGACCGGTCGTTGCCGCCCGTCGACCGGTCGTTGCCGCCCGACGGGCGGTCGCGTGCGATCGCAGGCGTGGGAATGGTCTCGTGGCGGAGCCCTCAGGCCCGTCGTCGGGGCAGCGAGCGTGCAGGCCGGACCGCGCGAGCCCGGCGTGGCCGTATGGGCCCGGGCGTCCTGCTCACCCGGAGACGGACACCAGCCCCGCCTCGTAAGCGATGATGACGAGTTGCACGCGGTCACGGGCACCGAGCTTGGAGAGCAGCCGGGTCAGATAGGTCTTTGCCGTCGCGACACTGATGAACAGCCGCTCCGCGATCTCCGCATTGGACAGACCGCCGCCGACCAGAGCGAGCACTTCGCGTTCCCGGTCGGTGATCGCGGTCAGCGGGCGCCGGGGACGCGACGACGCCGGACGGCCCGCGAACTCCTTGATCAGCCGCCGGGTGACACCCGGCGCGATCAGCGCATCCCCGGCCGCCACGACCCGGACCGCCCCCAGGATGTCGTCCAGGGCCATGTCCTTGACCAGGAATCCGGCCGCGCCGGCACGCAGGGCGCCGTACACGTAGTCGTCGTCGTCGAACGTGGTCAGGACCACCACATGGGCGGTGGCCGGGCCCGCGGTGATCCGCTCGGTGGCCTCGATGCCGTTCAGACCCGGCATCCGGATGTCCATCACGACCACGTCGGGGGCCAGTTCGGCGGTCAGGCGGACCGCCTCGTCGCCCGTCCCCGCCTCGCCGACCACATCGATGTCGGCGGTCTCGGCCATGACCATGCGCAGCGCGGTGCGGACCAGGGGCTGGTCGTCCGCGAGCACGACGCGGATCGGTGCCGCGGACCCGGGTGCCCCGTCGCTCATGCCGCGCTCCCCGCGGCCGCGGGGAGGGGGACCGGCAGCCGCACCGACACCCGGAAGCCGCCCTCCGGCTGCGGGGCGGCGGCGAACTCGCCGTGCAGCAGGGCGACCCGCTCCCGCATGCCGGCCAGCCCGAACCCCGGCGCCGTGGCGAGACCCGCGCCCCGGCCGCGGTCGGCGACCTCGATGGTGAGCTCCTCGGAGCCGTAGGCGACGGACACCCGGCAGGAACCGGTCGCCGCATGACGGACCACGTTGGTCACCGACTCCTGGATGATGCGGAACGCCGACAGGTCGATGTCCGGCGGCAGCGGCCGCCGTTCGCCCTCCCAGCGCACCTCGACCCGGACGCCGGCCGCTGTCGTCGCCCGGGCCAGCCGCTCCACGTCGGCGAGGCCCTCGGCCGGGCGCAGCGTTCGCGCGTCCCGTTCCGTCCCGCCGTCGTCCGGATCCGTCCGACGCAGAGCGCCGAGCATCCGGCGCAGCCCTGCCAGCGTCTCCCGGGCCGCCGTCTCCACGGCGCTCATGGCCTCGCGCGCTGCGTCCGGCCGGGTGTGCACGACGCGGGCCGCCGCCCCCGCCTGGAGGGCGATGATGCCGACGCTGTGCGCGACCATGTCATGCATCTCCCGGGCGATGCGCAGCCGTTCCTGGACCACAGCCTGTTCGGCGGCCTGAGCGGCCAGACTCTCGGCGTGCCGGCGCGCCTCGTACGCCGAGCGGCCCACCAGCCAGGCGACCACCGCGGTCAGGGCGACGACCAGCTCTGCCGACGTACCGACACCCCACCCGGCCAGGAGCCGCATGGCCAGGAAGCCGGCGAGGACGGCGAGCGCCATCAGGAGGGCGAAGAGACCCGTCCGGCGTGGCCGGGTGGCGGCGATGAAGTACAGCGCCACGTCGGCGGCCAGGAACTGGGCCAGCGGAATCTCCTTCACGCTCAGCGGCATGGTGGCGAGCGCGGCGGCGCCCAGCACCATCGCCAGACCCTTCAGCGGACGCCGCTCCAGCAGCAGACAGCCGCCCGTGGCCAGGGCCGCGGCGAGCAGTTGGGTGAGCAGACCGTCCCACCGGTAGAGAAGGACCCCGGGCCGTACGGACGGCTCGTACTCCCCGGGCAGCCGCACCCGCACGAGGAAGGTGAGCAGCACGCCCGCGTACCAGCCCGTACCCACCCACCAGCCCGGCGGGATGCGTCTGAGTCCGGGCAGCGAGGGAGTGGGCGACATGCGCCGATCGTATCCAGCACCCCCCGGCCCGGCATCGGACCACGGTTGTACACCCTGGATCGACACCGGCCCCGGCAGGTGTCACCGCCGGTCCGACGACGCACGGGGTGCGCGGACAGCACAGTGGCCGGGTGATCGAAGTCAACGGACTGACCAAGCGATACGGCACCTCCACCGCCGTCAAGGACCTCACGTTCACCGTACGGCCGGGCGAGGTCACCGGCTTCCTCGGACCCAACGGGGCCGGCAAGACCACCACCCTGCGCATGCTGCTCGGCCTCGTCGGGCCGACCGCCGGAACGGCCACCGTGCAGGGCCGGTCGTTCCGCGACCACCCGCGTGGACTGCGGCACGTCGGCGCCCTCCTCGACGCGGGCGACGTCCACGGCGGCCGCACCGCCCGCGCCCACCTCGCGATGCTGGCCCGCAGCAACCGCATCCCGCGCGCCCGGGTCGACGAGCTGCTCCAGGAGGTGGGTCTGGCCTCCGCGGCCCGGCGGCGCATCGGCGGCTTCTCGCTCGGGATGCGCCAGCGCCTCGGCATAGCCACCGCGCTGCTCGGCGACCCGCCGGTGCTGCTCTTCGACGAACCGCTCAACGGCCTCGATCCGGAAGGCGTGCTGTGGGTACGCGGGCTGTTCCGCAGGCTCGCGGCCGAGGGGCGCACCGTCTTCGTCTCCAGCCACCTGATGACCGAGATGGAGCACACCGCCGACCGGCTCGTCGTCATCGGCCGCGGCGAACTCATCGCGGCCGAGAGTCTGACCGAGTTCGCCGCCAGGAGTACCCGCCTGAGCGTGACCGTACGCACCCCCGGCACCGCCGTCCTGACCCCGCTGCTCACCGCCGAGGGCGCCGAGGTGCTCATCGACGGCGACCTGATGACGGTCACCGGGCTCGCCGCATCCCGCATCGGTGAACTCGCCCTGCGCCACCGCGTCCTGCTCCACGAGCTCACCACGCTCGGTGCCTCGCTGGAGCAGGCGTTCATGGAACTCACCGCGGACAGCGTCGAATACCTGGCAGGAGAACCCCGATGAGCACGACCACGGCCCTCACCGCGTCCGCCACCCGCGAGACGCACGACGAACCCCGCGCGCGTTTCGGTGATCTGCTGGCCGCCGAGTGGCTCAAGACGCGTACGCTGCGCTCCACTTCCTGGATGTACGCGATCACCGCGCTGGCCGTCATCGCGTTCAACGCGGGCACGGCCTACGACCACTACAAGTACTGGTACCAGTACGACGAGCACGGCCGCGAGTCCTTCATCGCCAACGGCTCGCCGCTCATGGACGCCTTCACGGGGAATGCCGCCATGGTGCTGGTGCTGGCCGTGGCCGCCATCGGTGCCGTGTCGATCACCGGCGAATACGGCACCGGCCTGATCCGCACCACGTTCACCGCCGTGCCGGCCCGGCGCTCGGTGATGGCCGCCAAGGCCCTCGTCCTCACCGCGGTCACCACCGTCTTCGGCACACTCGTCGCCCTGGCCTCGTTCGCGTCGACGCAGGCGATCCTCTCCGGCCGGGACGCCTCCATCACCCTCTCCCACCCCGGCGCACTGCGAGTCGTCGTGGCCTCCGCACTGCTCGCGCCGGTGGCCGCGCTCGCCGGCCTCGCGACCGGCGCGGTGATCCGCCATACCGGGGGCTCCGTCATCGGGTGCGTGGTGGTGCTGCTGCTGCTCCCGATGATCCTCAGCGACCGCCGCCATCCGACAGCGGTGCTCCGGCACACGCTGCCCTTCAGTGCGTGGGACCGGCTGTCCGTCTCGGACCTCCAGGCGTCCGTCCCCTATCCGTGGACGGTCGCCGGAGCCTGGACGGTCTACGCTGCCTGGGCACTGCTGGCGGGCGCGGTGGCGGTGGTCGCGGTGCACCGCAGGGACCAGTGAGGGCTTCTCAACTCCGGTACCCAGCAATATATTTCAGAAACCTGCTGGAAATTCTTGCGGCCCCTCTTGACGTGTTCACCGCCGTGACGGCAGGCTCCGAACTCCCCCCACGGTGGTCAGGCGCGTGACCACCCACGCCGGGTACGGACCCCATATCCGCACCCGCGAACGAAGGAGCCGCAATTGAGTTCCCGCGCCGCTCGCGCGACACTGGCCGGCCTGCTCGCAGCCGCCGGCATCACCGCCCTCGCCCCCTGGCCCTCCCAGGCGACCCCACCGGGCGAGAAGACCGTCACCGCGACCCTGTTCGAGTGGAAGTACGACGCGGTGGGCCGGGCCTGTACGGACTCGCTGGGTCCGGCCGGCTACGGCTACGTGGAGGTCTCGCCCGCCTCCGAGCACATCCAGGGCGACCAGTGGTGGACCTCGTACCAGCCGGTCAGCTACCGGATCGCCGGGCGGCTGGGCGACCGCGAGGCCTTCGCCTCGATGGTGGAGAGCTGTCATTCCGCCGGGGTGAAGGTCGTCGCCGACGCCGTCATCAACCACATGTCGTCCGGCTCCGGCACGGGGACCGGCGGCACGGCCTACACGAAGTACGACTACCCCGGGTACTTCCAGGACCAGGACTTCCACGGCTGTCGCAAGGACATCAGCAACTACGGTGACCGCGACGACGTCCAGACCTGCGAACTCGTCGGCCTGGCCGACCTGGACACCGGCAGCGGCGCCGTCCGCACGACGATCGCGGCCTACCTCTCCGACCTGCGCGGCCTGGGTGTGGACGGCTTCCGCATCGACGCCGCCAAGCACATGTCCGCCGACGACGTCGCCGCGATCAAGGGCAGGATGGCCGACCCGGGCTTCTGGGTCACCGAGGTCATCCACGGCGGTGGCGAGGCCG
The DNA here is from genome assembly GCF_040630635.1 of Streptomyces sp. NPDC005761. Lineage (NCBI taxonomy): Bacteria > Bacillati > Actinomycetota > Actinomycetes > Kitasatosporales > Streptomycetaceae > Streptomyces > Streptomyces sp. NPDC005761. The sequence continues at coordinate 74,773 of NZ_JBEXXX010000038.1, forward strand.
TCCAGCCCGAGGAGTACACGGGCGTGGGCGACGTCGACGAGTTCCGGTACGGCGGCCACCTCAAGAGCGCCTTCCAGGGTGGCTCCCTCACGGGATTGAAGGACGTCGCCGAAGGCAAACTGGCGAGCGGTAGCGCCCGTACGTTCGTCGACAACTGGGACACCGAACGCAACGGTTCCACGCTGACGTACAAGGACGGAGCGGTCTACACCCTGGCCAACGTCTTCATGCTCGCCTCGCCCTACGGCTCCCCGAACGTCTTCTCCGGCTACGAGTGGTCGGACAAGGACGCGGGTCCGCCGGCCGGTGGCGCGGCCGCGTGCGGCAGTGGCGGCTGGACCTGCACGCACACACGGACGGCGGTCACCGGCATGGTCGGCTTCCACAACGCCACCGTGGGCGCGGAGTTGACCGACTGGTGGGACAACGGCTCGTCGGCGATCGCCTTCGGTCGCGGTGACAAGGGCTTCGTGGCCCTCAACAACGGCGACGGCGAGCTCCGGCAGACCTTCACCACGTCCCTTCCCGCAGGCACCTACTGCAACGTGGCGCAGGCTTCCGCGGACGCCTGCGACGGCAACACCGTGCAGGTCGGCGACGACGGCACCCTGACGGCGACCGTGCCGGCGAAGGGTGCGCTGGCGCTGCACGGCTGATACTCGCCGCGAGGGGAGCCGCATCCGGAGCCGGAGGCGGAGCCCTCCCCGCTGATGCTCCCCGCGAGGGCGGGCGCCTCCGCCCCCGGAGGCGCCCGCCCTTGCTGCGGGCGGTGGGGCGGTGTGGCGGAATCGGCGGCGAGCCCGACGGCGGACGGCCTGGGATCGCCGTCTCGCCCGCCACGAAGTGACGGGCCTGGCAGAAGGGCACGCCGCTGTGGAGAGACAGGTTTCCGACAGCGGTGCGCCCCGTCATGGAACGACGGGGCGCACCGTGGTGTGTTGTCGGAGGGATCCCCGCTACGGGAAGGACACCACCTGCGACGGAATGGTGTCCGTCCCCGAGGTGGGTGATCCGGTGTCGTTGATGACGTGTTCGTACTGGCCCTGGCCGCCGAGGGAGACGACGAGCAGGTCGTGGAACTTCACGCCGGGCTTCACCGGTGCCTGGAATCCGTGGTCCTGGCGGATGGTGGGGTCGACGTTGAAGTAGCAGTAGCTGCCCAGGCCCCAGCCTTCGTGGGTGGTGACGGAGTCGTCGACCTTGTAGGCCGCGTAACCCTTGGTGTCACCGTTCTGGATGGCGGCCTGGTTCGGGGCGTCGTACGCCTTCTCGTTCTGGAAGAAGATCGTCTTCCCGTTCTCCCCGGACCAGCGGACGTCGTACTTGTTGAAGTGCTCGACGAACAGTCCGGTCGCGAGCACGTTGTCGCCGTTGACCTGGAGGCCGTAGTCGGCCCGGTTGGTCTCCCAGCCGACGCCCTCGCCGTGGTCCGCGCGCCACAGCCAGGTGTGGTCGATGATCGTGTCGTTGCTGTTGACGACCATGCCCGTGGTGGCCTTGCCGGCTCCGGCGCCGCCGACCCGGATGAACACGTCCTGGAGCGACGTCGGGTTGTCGGCGTGGCTCGCGGCCGCGCCCTCGGGGCCGACCTCGATCAGCGTGTCGGAGTTGGTGGGACCGGCGTCGACGAGCAGCCCGGCGAGCTTCACGCCGTCCACGTCACCGACCTTGATGGCCGTGACACCGTTGTCCGGAATGATCGTCGCGAGACCGAGCCCCAGCGCGACCGTGTTGGCGCGGTCGATGTTGATCGTCTGGTCGACGTGGTAGACCCCGGGTGTGAACAGCAGGTGCAGACCCTGGTCCACGGCCGCGTTGATCGTCTCCGCGGTCGCGCCTGGCTTGACCACGTAGAACTGGTCCAGTGGGATGGACTCGCCCTTCGGCGTGCCGTCGGCCCACGAGACGCCGCGCGCGTTGGTGCGCTTCTCGGGCACGAAGACCTTGTAGTCGGCACCGTCCAGGTAGAGGAACGGCTTCTCGCGGGAGACCGGAGTGTTCTCCAGAGTGGTGTACGGAGGTTCGGGGAAGCTCTGGGCGGGTGCGCCCTCGACGCCGGAGAACGTCATGTTCCAGACGCCGTTGCCCCAGCTGCCGATCGAACTGTCGCGGGTGTACCACTGCTGCTGCGAGTACGGGCCGACCTGGCCGTCGATCTTGCTGTCGGCGATGTACCCGCCGCTCGCCCAGCCGTAGCCGTCGGGTGCCAGGTTCAGTCCGCCCTTGACGTGCATCCGGCGGAACGGGGCGGCCTGCGAGACGGCCCAACGGTCCGTGCCGTTCACCGGGTTGAGCGCGAGGTTCTCCGCCGAGCGCCAGAAGTTCTGCGTGGCGTTGCCGTTGAACCAGCCCGCGTCGACGGTCACATCACCGTTGAACGTGGTGTCGTCCGGGTTCAGCCCCAGACCGGCGATCTGGGTGTAGAAACCGATCTGCGCGTTGATGTTGTCGTACGTGCCCGGCTTGAACATCAGCGCGTAGCGGCCGGTGCCGAACTGGGCCGACTCCTGCTGCTTGAACACCTCGTCGACCTTGGCCTGGATATCGGGCATCGAGGGGTCGAACACCATCACGTTGGGCCCGAGATCGCCGCCGCCCTCGATGGCCTGCGCATCCTCGCCGAAGGCGGTCTGCGCCGTGGGGACGGCCATGAGCAGCGAAACGGCGAACGCGGCGAACCCGAACGTGCGGGTCCGGCGCCTGCGACGGGAGGTGGTGGGGGCTCCCGTGGGGGGAGTTGTGGAGGGTTCCGTGGGGGGAACATGCATGGGGGAAGGTCTCCAGGGTCGTGGTTCGAGGTGGCACCACAGGCTTGTGGGGAAGCTTGTGAGAGCGCTCTCTCCGATGGGTGTCGATGGTTTCGCCGCGACCCGGGAAACGTCAAGAGGTGTGCGGCAGAAGCCTCAGCCGTCTCTGCTGAACGCAACAATTAACGGCAGCGGCAAGGCAATTGAGGTGTTCTGCGCTCAGTTCGGGATGTGAGTGACTTCAGGAGATGGCGAGATCGTCCAGCCGGCCCGCCGGGCCCGCCGCGCATCTGCGGGAAGTCCGTGCCGGCGATCCTCGCCACGCGGGCGGCCGGGACGCCGTCGGCGGCGACGACGCTAGCCGTGAGGACGAGCGGGTGCCGGTCCTGGACGACGTCGATGCCGCCGGGTGCTTCGGCAGCGGCGGCGGGCGTGGTGATCACCCGGGCGCTGACCGCCGCTGCGGGGACGGCCATCGGCCGCGGTGAGCAGGGCGCGGCTGCTGGTGCGGCTCCGGGGCGTGGACGATCCTCCGGGGGTGAGAGGGGACCGGGGGGTGCCGTCGGCCGTGCCGATGGTGAGCGGGCGGACGAGGGACTGCCCTGGCCGGCACCTTGGTCAGGTGGGGTGCCGGCCAGGGGGTGTGGGGTGCCGCGTCAGGGGCGTCCGGTGGCCCGGGTGATGCGGGCGATCGCCTCGACCGTCAGGGCCCGGTCATGGGGTTCCGTCTCCAGGGCGCGGTGGATCGACAGACCTTCGATCAGCGCGTCGAGCTGGCGGGCCGTCGCCGGGTCGAAGTGCCACTCCAGGGCCACGCGGCTGCGACGCATCCACTCGCGGGTCAGTTCGCGGTAGGCGGGCTTGCGGGCGGCCAGGGTGTACAGCTCATGGGTGAGCACGAGTTCGCGCTGGTTGCCGCCGGACAGGTGGTGGACCAGATCGGCGACCGCCTCCCGCGCCTCGTCGGGTGTGGTGGCGGTGCCGAGACGCTCCTCGAAAACGGCGACGATGCTGCTGGAGAAGCGGGTGAACGCCTCCCGCAGCAGCTCGTCCATGCCGCCGAAGTGGTACGTCATCGAGCCGAGCGGCACACCCGCACGGGCGGCGACCTTGCGGTGCGAGGTCCCGGCGACCCCCTCCTCCGCGATCAGGTCGAGGGCGGCGGCAATGATGCGCTCCCGCCGCTCGGGGTCGTTCTGTCCGGTCGCCACGTGCTTCCTTCTGCCGAGAGGTTCTAGGGCGTGTTTCGAAAGTAGCGCCGTCCGCCCGGAGGGCGGGTCCGGCGGCGTCTGGTGCGTGCGATCGCAAGGCGGAGGGTCGCCCCGATA